>NZ_WXYH01000353.1:0-45775 GCF_009872365.1 Rhodococcus sp. T7 | reverse complement strand
TGCTCGATACTCCGAGAACGCGTCAGCGGCTGTGACCAGAGCTGACCACGCCTCTGTGAGTACGGCGTTGTCCTCCGTGCTCAAGACCCGAGTGCCCTGGCACAGTCCCTCAACACATCGTGGACCAAGGGTTCAAGAACTGCTCCAGGCTGTGCCAGCTCGTACACCAGGAGCTGGACCAACTAGAGAATCAGTGCCAGACACCGGGCCTCAGCCCGGAGGACAACGCCGTACTCACAGAGGCGTGGTCAGCTCTGGTCACAGCCGCTGACGCGTTCTCGGAGTATCGAGCATGCGTCAAGGATCTACGCCGCGTGCTCACCCACGAAGCCAAGCGCAGCAGGTACAGGCGCAAACGAGAGAACAAGCGACGGAAGCCAACACCGTTGGACGTAGCTCAGAACACCGGCTCAGCTCAATCCTGAGCGACTTTCCGTCGCATCTGACACCCGACGTACCCCCGGAGATCTAACGCCGGGGTGTCTGCACCAACACCAACCGAGGAGACAAACGAATGCCGAGATGGGAACGCACCAAGTGCCCTCATTGCCGGAAGTCACCGGCTGTCAACCCGACGACGAACCGGATCACGTCCCACCTATGTGGGGCATGTACCCACTGCCTGAGCAGGTTCGACTACGCGACCGAGTACGAACTCCGGAACTGGGACTACACCTGCCCAGGAACCGGCCACCTAGTCACCGAGGAGACACCGTGAGGAAGTCGACCATCACCGAGCACTGGAGTCGCCAGCTCGGAAAGAAGGTCTACCGCATCAAAGTCGAGGGCATCGAGAAGGCCCTCATGTTCAACGCCGAGGAGCTGACAGCTCTTCAGGACAACATCCATCAAGCTCTTGGAGGAGCAAGCAGTGTCAGCACCATCACGAAGTAACAAGTTCAGCAAGCTCACTTGGCTCAAGTCTCTGCACGGAGCCGACATCACCAACGGTGAGTACCGAGTCCTCGTCACCGTGTTCGACTACACCAGCGAGAACGGTACGAACGGGCATCCAGGAATCGAGCGGATCGCGGCTGACACGAACATGAGCGCACGCACAGTGGAGCGTGCGATCAAGGCGCTTAAGGCCAAGGGCTGGCTGGTCCAGAGGTCCAAGGGATCCGGCTACGCCAGGAGAGCGTCAGTGTTCGACCTCGCCATACCCGCCCTCAGTGTCGGCAATGGAGCCGACGACATACCCGACACCAGTGTCGGCAATGGAGCCGACGACATACCCGACACCAGTGTCGGTATTGATGACCCCCATACCCGACATTCCGTGTCCCCATACCCGACAAAACCAGCACACATACCCGACACCCACGTCGGTCCATCAGATCCTGGATCAGATCCTCAAGGATCAGATCCTGAAGAGCGTCCATCAGATCATGCAAGTCCGCAGGAAGCGGACAAGGATCAACCCTTAGCGACTGACGTCGCTGCAATGGAGGAAGAACCAACCGTGGACCAAGAGGTCCCCGAGGAGGCCGTCCGTATAGCGGCCGACCTCACCAGGGAGATCTTCCAATCTGATCCCTGGGCAGTAAGCCCATGGGAGCAGTGGGAGAATGAACGTCAGACGGTCACCACTGAGACCGTGGTTCCCGTGTCGACCATGCCTCAGCCGTGGGAGACGAAGCCCGATTGGGCTACCGACCTGCCGAAGCAAGAGACAGACCTGGTCTCCTCGTTCGATCCGTTCGAGGACTACCACCGGCCAACGCTTGGAGGTTCCTACAGGCCGGCGGTGGCCGCCGGCAACGATCCACCTGCAGGTTCTTGAACCGGTCCTTGTGGGAATCCCACAATCATCGGTTCCCAGGGAACACGTGGATCTTGTCGGCTCCCGTGTAGGCCTTCAGAGCCTCCACGATGACCGTGGTAACCGTGGTCCCCTCCTGGGCAGCCTTCGCCTGGGCTGCCTGCCACAGCTCATCTGAGACCCTGATGTTCCTCAACGGTGTTGCCATGGTCCTAATCCTTCCTGAGGTCTGAGAAACGACGAAAGCCGGACCCCTGAGGAGTCCGGCCAGTCGGATTGATCAACGCTTGGAGATTGAGTGGATGGCTCGTAGACGACGATGGTCCCGCTGGACCCTGCGGCAACGCTGGTACTCGCTAAGCCCGAGTCGATCGAACGCTCGCAGCTCCCCGGCTGCGGGGTGCATCGGGAACCGGTCGGATGCCTTGGTCAGATCAACCATGATGATCAGGCCTCCATCTCGAAGATGTGGCCGGTACCGATCTGCACCGACTCGCACGCCTCACAGGTCCAATAACCCGCAGGGTCGTACTCCCCGGTATGGGTGACCAGGTGAGCAGACGCGAACGCTTCCACGTTCGCCAGGTCCTCGGAGTCGATGCCTGAGTAATCGTCATTGACGAGCACCACAGCGCAGGTGTCACAGATGGCGTATTCGGTGGTTGTGAGCATCGGAATCATTCCTCTCGTGTGGGTGTGCTCGTCAGGACCAGGCGCAGTCATCGCCATCGAGGCGACCGTTGCGGTCCTGGTCTCCGTAGAGACCTCCGGTCACCGGGTCGATACGAACCGGCAGGCCATCGGTGCAGTCGCTCAGGACGAACGCCACAGCCTCGTTGACCTCGACTGCAGCCGGATCACACGCACCGGCAGGCATGTACTCAGGAGCGTCTTCGCACGTCATAGCTGCTGACACCGGCTGAGCTGAAGCGGTCGCAGACGAGACCGAGAAGCCAGCTCCGAACACCACGAGCAGGAACACGAAAACGACTGCGGCGCTGAGGATCTTGTTGTTGAACATCTGAGTGACTCCCTCTGTGAGCCAGCCCGTCTGGCTGGTGTGGGTACAGATAAGCACGTCTGTACCTACAAATGCAACACGAACTGAGTATGGCCTGGTGAGCACGGGTATCCACCGGGCTTGGGGTAGGGCACTGCCGGGGTAGAGGGGAGACAGGGCACCGGGCAGGGGGCACCGGGGTACCGGGTGGGGTGCCCTGGGTAGGGGCACTGGGCAGGCGTGCCTGGGTCTGGGGCTTGGGGTCCTCGGGTGCCTGCCTCTGGGAGGGCAGGCTCCGGGCTTGGGTGGGGTCTCGCTCCGGGTACCGGCTGGGCACCGACTCGGGGACGTATCCGCAGGTCAGGGTGGGTATGGGTACCCACGGGGGTGATCCCCCGCCCGCACACCCCCGCTCGGGGCGTTATGCGGATCTGCCACCCGCTGAGCAAAAAGATCGTTGGTTTTTTCAGAAGTCGCCGAGAGCGACACCAAAACAAGTAATTCCACTCACACACAGGAGATTTGAACTATGGGAGACATCACCAAAGCCGAGAAGGAAGCAAGAAAAGCCCTGTTCGCGGAAGGGCAGAAACGGTGCTCAAAGTGCTCTGAAGCCCTGCCAATCGACCGTTTCCGGCCCAATTCGAGAGGTTGGGCCGGTCTACGCAGCCAATGCGTCGACTGTGACCTCGCTCGTCGCGCGGTCTACCGCGAGGACCATCGCGAGCAGGAACGCACTCGGATCGAGAGGCACTGGGCCGAGAATCCGATGGGTCAGCGGTTGAACAGTGGAGCCGTCCGAGCACGCAAGCTCGGCGTAACCGCCGACAGCATCACCCCCGAGGAGCTGCTAGCCGACTGGGAGCGTCGGGGGATCTCACCAGACCGCGACGTGTACACCGGCCAGCCGCTCCAGGACGGCTGGCACCTGGACCACGCCGTCCCGTTGTCCGCACCAGGAACCCCCGGACACGTCGTGTCCAATCTCGTCCCGACGAATCCGAGGACGAACACCACCAAACGCCGCAGGAACTTCGTCGAGTTCCTCGCAGACCGGGCACAGGCCCAGAAGGAGTACGCAGCATGACCGAGAACAAGAAGCCCCGTATGCCCCGTGGGCTGGATGCCCCCGGTAAGAAGTTCTGGATCAGGACCCTGGAAGAGTTCGACCTGAGCCAGGACCCGCACCGCGTCGAGGTCCTGGAGCAGGCGTGCAGGGTAGTCGACACCATCGCAGAGCTGGAGAAGGCCCAGAAGGGCCAATCGCTCACCACCAGTGGGTCTATGGGCCAACAGGTGATCAGTCCGCTGATCTCCGAGGTCCGGTTCCAGCGTGGGCTACTCGCCCAGCTCGTCACCAAGCTGTCACTGCCTGAGACGGACGAGACCCTGCAGGCGAAGGCCGAGAAGACCAGTCAGTCCCGCCGCACCTCGGCGAAGCAAGCAACGTTCACGGTGGTGCGTTGATGGCACGGCGACACTCCTCCAAGCGGGTCAGCTTGGCCGACCGGGTACCCGAGAGGTTCCACTCCCCGGTGATCAGCACCGGGGACGTGTTCGGCTCCCTCAACGCGTACATGAACGATCTTGACGATTGGGTCCGGGAGGAGCTGGGCCTCCCGGAACGGAAAAACGAGTACCACGACAAGTCCCAGGAGCTGAGGGAAGAGCTGGGCATCTCGGTAGTCGACTGGATCAGGATCGGCATGACCAGCGGCTAAGCCCCCCGGCTCCGCAGCCGGCCAAAAGCAGGCAGGCTGCTACGCCCCCTCCTCGGTGTAGCTGGGTTCAGCCGCAAGCGCTCTCCACTCCTCCTCGGTGAGTTCCTTCGGGTCATAGAGCCGCTGGCGTACGTGCTCGGGCATCTCAACCCCGAGTGACTCAAAGAAGCCCTCGGGGATGCGAATATCAATGGTCCAGTTTCCATCGTGGGACCTAGACCGGCGGACTCCTCCGGTGTCCAGCCGTACGGCAAGAGTGATACCGGACCTGAGGAGTAGTTCGCGCCGAGCATCGGTGTCGGCTGCTTCCCAGGCGTCACGGTACGTGCCACCGGTGGCCCGGTACTCCCACCGGGCCTCACGGGCTGGCGTCGATTCGAGTTCGATGATCCGGGCATCAACAGCCCGAAGCTGCTCGTGGATCCGTTGAACAACCCGGTCCGACCTCATACCCACGAGAGCCTTGGTCAACTCGTCCAGATCCGACTGAGCGTCTTTCAGGTCCGCATCCCGAGAGTCACCAGGAACCCAGACACGCTCTCGGACCTCCAGGTCCGCGACATCACGGAGGAAATACTCCTCTACCAGCTCCTCCAGGTATTCGGCTGGAATCTGTGTCGTGTGCTTCTCAGGGCACCGGTAGTACCGGTAGTGGTGCCCTTTGGTCGTGTGCCGACTGTGGTGCAGAGGGTTGTTACACACCAGGCAGACCGCGACACCGGAGAGCGGGCTGGATTCGGTCCGTTTGATCCCCTTGCGGGACTCTGCCCTACGGTCCAGGTAAGCCTGGATCAACGCCCATTCATCAGGCTCCACAAGCGATTCGGCCATCTGGAGCGGCTGACCGTCGTCACCGCGAACCGTCTCCCCGTTGTGGTGGACGTGGCCACGGAGAGCCTTCGAGCGGAGAAGCTGCCGGATAGTGGTCGGCGCCCACTTGGACCGAGGTTCTACGATTCCGTCGTCTTTGTGCAGGGACGGGGTACCAGCTCTCACGGTTCGGTAGTAGTCGCCTGGGGTGAGAACACCCTCCTCATTCAATTTTCTGGCGGTTGCCGTGAACGGTTGGTCATCGAGTACGGAGTCGACAATCCGGCGGACCACGGAGGACGCCAGAGGGTCAATCTCCAATCTCCAGCCTTGGCCGTCTGTCCGTTTTACAGCCGTGTAACCGAACGGAGGTTTCCCTCCCGGCCACCGAGCAACGTCACGGAGCTTGGCCCGTGATGCCAAGGTCCGTTCCCGGATCGCTTCTAGCTCACCCTCAGCGAGACCAGCGATGACACCGGCCAGCATCCGGCCTGCCCAGGTTCCGAGGTCGATCGACTCGGAGCACGAGACCAGCGTCTTACCGTGCTCGTTGCACCACCCGAACAGTTTGTTGAGCTGGATAGCGTTCCTGCCAAGCCGGTCGAGCTTCCACGCCACGATGATGTCCCACTCATGCATCTTGCTCGGGTCCGTCAACCACGGACCCAGAGCCGGGGTGTCGAACGCATCCACTGACCCGGATACGTCTTCATCCACTGCCCACGCAACCACGGTATGACCGTGGGATTCTGCCCACCGCTCGATAATCTCGCGCTGACGCTCGATAGAAGTTGACTCCTCCGTGGCGCGGGAGATCCGCAATCGACCGAGGACACGGCTAGGATCCGCAGAGGTTGACATGCACAGGATGCTACAGTCTGTTGTGTTCAACGTGATGTTTGTGGAACCCCGAATCCCACCCAACACCGGCAACGCCATCCGCATGGTGGCGGGCACCGGTTGCGAACTGCACCTCGTGGGACCGCTCGGGTTCGACCTGTCCGAACCGAAACTGAAACGGGCCGGGCTCGACTACCACGACCTGGCGTCGGTGACCGTGCACGAGAACCTGGAGGCGGCCTGGGCGGCGGTGGAACCGGCGCGGGTGTTCGCATTCACCGCGCACGCCACCGTGTCGTACGCCGACATCGCCTACCAGCCCGGCGACGTCCTGCTGTTCGGTCCGGAACCCACCGGGCTGTCGGCGGAGGTGCTGGCCGATCCGCACGTGACGGAGCGAGTCCGCATCCCGATGTTGCCCGGCCGGCGGTCGCTGAACCTGTCCAACGCCGCGGCCCTCGTGACGTACGAGGCGTGGCGCCAGCACGGATTCAGCGGGGCTGCGCTGTAGCTCCGGCAGTCACGGCCCCGACCCCCGCGGCCGCGCCGGCACCGAGTGCGATGTCGAGGAAGTCCCGGGCCGCACCCTGCACCCCACGCACCGGGTCCCAGACGGCGGACAGCCGCCGCGGCAGCGTCAGCCCCTCCACCTGAACGGAGGCGAGCCTGCCGTCCGTCAGGTCGGCGGCGACCGCCAGCGAGGACAGCACCGCCGGAGCGTTGCCCGCCACGACCGCCGCCTTCACCGCCGTGCACGACGTCAGCTCCAGCAGCGGCGGCACGCACTGCGGGACCGCGTTCTCGAGGGTGGTGCGCGTTCCGGACCCGGATTCGCGCTGGATCATCGGGGTCGCCGCGAGTTCGGACACCGGAATCGGTGACCGGCGCACCCATTCGTGCTCCGGCGGCACCACGACCACCAGGTGGTCGCGGCCGATCTCCCGCACCTGCAGTCCCGCGGGAATGTCCGGGCCCTCGACGAACCCGAGGTCAGCCTCGCCGGACAGCACCCGGGCGGTCACCTCGGACGAGTTGAGCAGCCGCACGTTCGTGACCACGTTCGGGTACTTGCGCCGCATCGCGACGGTCCACCCGGGAACCAGGTACTCGGCGATCGTCATGCTGGCCGCGACCGTGAGGCCGGCCTGCCGTTCCCCTCGCAGCGCCGCGACTCCCGACGCCAACTCCTCCGCGGTGGCGAGGATGTGACTCGCCCATTCGAGGATGAGCGCGCCCTCCGACGTGGGCCGCACCCCGCTGGCGCCGCGGCTGAACACCTTGATGCCGAACTGACGCTCGGCCGACCGCACCCGGGCGCTGACGGCCTGCTGACTGAGACCGTGCTCGCGCCCCGCCGCACCCATGCTCCCGAGCCGCTCGACGGACAGCAGGACGTCGAGGGCACTGAGTTCGGGTACTCGGGGAGACAGCGGCACAACCCAAGGCTAGTCCCACAAACGTGATTTGTGGGCATTCAACGACAAGCCTTCTACCGGCCACGACGATGCGACGGCAAGCTCTGGGTATGACCCCGAATTGGTTCGCAGCAGTGATGGGCACCGGCATCCTCGCAGTCGTCGCCGCCGCATTTCCGGCCGGCGTTCCGGTGGTCCGGACGGCCTCCGAGGTCTTCTGGCTGATCGCCGTGACGCTGCTCGTGCTGCTGACGACCGCACTGGTGCGGCACTGGATCCACCGCCGCGACGACGCCCTCGCCGACGCCCGCAGCCACACGATGTTCCCGTTCTACGGCGCCGTGTCGATGGCGGTGCTGACCGTCGGCGCCGGCACCGGATCAGCGGGTCGCGCGCTTCTCGGCGACGTCGCCGTCCCCGCCTCGGCCACACTGTGGACGATCGGGACCGGCATCGGGCTCGTCACCTACGCCGTCATGGCCCGCAGGCTGACCCGGCCCCATCAGGTGACCCCGGTGCCGTCCTGGCTCATGCCCGTCGTGCCGCCCATGGTGTCGGCCGCCTCCGGAGCCGCACTGGTCAAGCACCTCCCCGAGGGCGCACCGCAGATCGCGATGCTGGCGGTCTGTTACTCGCTGTTCGCGCTGGCGCTGAGCGCCGCACTGACCGTCGCCGTCGTCGTCGGACGCCATTTGCTGAGCAACGGACTCCCCGCCACCCCGCTCGTGCCCACGCTCTGGATTCCGCTCGGCGTGATCGGGCAGTCGGTGGCGGCGATCAATCTGCTCGGCGCGGCGTCCGGCCACGCCTGGCTCCACAGTGTGGGCGTCGTCTACGGGACCACCGTCGGCGCGCTCGGCGTCCTCGCCCTCGCGACCGTGGTCACCGTGACCGCCAGGGCCTTTCGCCGCGGGCTGACGTTCACACCCGCCTGGTGGAGCTTCACGTTCCCCGTCGGCACCTGCGCTCTGGGCGCGAACTCGCTCGGCCTGGCGACGGACTCCGTCGTGATCGTCGGCGCAGGCGTGGCCCTGTGGTGCGCGCTGGTCGTCATCTGGGGCACCGTCGCGGTCCACACGCTGCGGCACGCCGCCGGGCAACTGGGCGAACGCGGCACCCGGGACGGCGTCCTCGCCTACAGCGTCAGCCGCTGACTGCGAGTCACGCGCCGGACTCGGTAACTACGAGTCACGCGCCGGACTCGATGGGGCGGCCGGACTGCATCCACGCGGACGTCCCGCCCGCCACCGACACGGCGTTGATCCCCCGCGCATTCAGGTACTCCGCCGCCTGCAGGCTCCGGCCGCCGACCGCGCAGATCACGTAGACGACGTCGGCATCCGGGATCTCGTCGACGCGCGCGACGAACTCGCTGAGCGGAATCAGCGTCACCCCGGGAACCCGGGCCTGGGCGTACTCGTCGGCCTCGCGCACGTCGATGACGGGGGCGCCCGACGCCAATGCGCCGTCCAGGGCATTCAGGTCGACTTCGATCATGGGGTCTTCGCCTCTTCTCGTTCCGGCGCCGGGCCCGACGGGGGGCTGGGCGGCCTGTTGTACGTCCGGCGCAGACGGTACGCGCCGTACACGACCAGTGCGATGACGGCCACGAAACCGAACCAGGGAATCAGCGCCCCCACGACCACGGCGCCGGCCGCGATCGCCGACAGCAGGGCGTTCCAGCCCGCGACGACGCCTTCCCAGAAGTTGTCCGGACCGGTGCTCGGCCGTTCGGCATCGGTGGTGGTGACGTCGATCATGATCGTGGCCAGCGCCACCTGGTCGCTCAGCGATCGCTTCTGAGCGGTGAGGCTGTCCAGTTCGCCCTGCCGCTCGGACAACGCCTTCTCGGCCTCGATCAGATCCGCGGTGTTCGCGGCCGACGTGATGAGCCCCTGCAGGCGGGTGACGGACGCCGTCAACGCGCCGATCCGGGCGTCGAGATCCTGCGACTGCATCGTCACGTCGCTCTTCGTGACACTGACGCTGGTGACCTTGCCCAGCTCCCGCAGATCGTCCAGCGTCCGGGTGAGCGAGTCGGCGGGTACCCGGATGGTGAGGGAACTGCTCGCGTCCTGGTCGTCGGAGCCCGGCTGTTCGGTGAGTTGGTCGATGCGCCCGCCCAGATCGTCGACCTTGTCCACGATCTGCCTGCCGACGGCCACCGGGTCGCCCGCGGTGAGCGCGACCTGACCGGTGATGATCTCCTGGCGCTCGGTGGGCGCCTGGTCTTTCGCGGGTTGCTGTACCGCGCCACCGATTTCCATCCGGCTCGAGTCCCCCGGCGAGGGGGCGGGCGACGACTGGGAGGAGCCGCTGTTCGAACCCCCGCACCCCGCGAGCGCCAGCGTGGCCACGACGATCGCCGACAACACGTATCTCCTCATGACCAGATGCTAGCGGTGCGCGCGCTCATCGGAAGTCCCTCGATTTGGCGGACACCCGCAAATCCATCAGCTGCAACCGATCCGCCACCACCGTCACCGCGCCCTCCGCGTTCTGCACCTTGCCCCGGACCAGCAGTGCGGGTGCCGTGTTGGCGAGCTTGCGGTACTTCGCCCACAACCCGACCGAACAGACGACGTTGACCATCCCGGTCTCGTCCTCGAGGTTGATGAACGTGACCCCCGCCGCCGTCGCCGGGCGCTGCCGGTGTGTCACCGCCCCACCCACCAGAACCCGGTCCCCGTCGGGAACGTCGAGCAGGTGCGCCGCCGGAATCACCCCGAGCGCATCGAGTTGCGGGCGCAGGAACTCGGTGGGATACGTGTCCGGTGACACCCCGGTGGCCCACACGTCCGCCGCGGCCAGTTCGAGATCGCTCATCCCCGGCAGGGTCGGCGCGCGGGTGGACGCCCCGATTCCCGGCAACCGGTCGCGGCGCTCCCCCGCCGCGGCGCCCGCCGCCCACAACGCCTCCCGCCGGGACAACCCGAAACTGTCGAGAGCACCTGCGGTGGCCAGCGATTCGGCTTGCGCCGTGCTCAGTTCCACCCGGCCGGTGAGGTCGAGGAACGACATGTACGGCCCGCCGTCGCCGCGGGATTCGACGATCCGCTCGGCCAGCGCGGTCCCGATGTGCCGCACCTCCCCGAGCCCGAGCCGCACCTCCGTCCCGCCCGCCTCGACTGTCGCGTGCGCGAGGCTCGCATTGACGTCCGCGCCGTGCACCCGCACCCCGTGCCTGCGGGCGTCCGCCACCAGCGACTGCGGCGAGTAGAACCCCATCGGCTGCGCCCGCAGCAGACCGGCGCAGAACGCCGCCGGGTGATGCAGCTTGAACCACGACGAATAGAACACCAGGGCCGCGAAACTCTGCGAATGACTTTCGGGGAAACCGAAATTCGCGAACGCGTACAGCTTCTCGTAGATCCGGTCAGCGACGTCCTCGCCGATCCCGTGCAGGTCCCGCATGCCCTGGTAGAGCCGCCCCCTCAGCCGTTCCATCTTCTCGGGCGACCGCTTGGACCCCATCGCCCGGCGCAGCTGGTCGGCCTCGGCCGGGCTGAAACCCGCCACGTCGACCGCCATCTGCATCAGCTGTTCCTGGAACAGCGGCACACCCAGCGTCCGCTTCAGCGCCTTCTCCAGGGACGGGTGGTCATAGGTCACCGGTTCGAGCTTGTTGCGGCGGCGGATGTACGGGTGCACCGATCCGCCCTGGATCGGGCCGGGGCGGATGAGCGCCACCTCCACCACCAGGTCGTAGAAGTTCCGCGGTTTCAGCCTCGGCAGGGTGGCCATCTGCGCCCGCGACTCCACCTGGAACACCCCCACCGAGTCCGCCCGCTGCAACATCTCGTAGACGGCCTCCTCGGACAGGTCCAGCTGCGCCAGATCCACCTCGATCCCCTTGTGCTCGGCCACGAGGTCGATCATGTAGTGCAGCGCGGAGAGCATGCCGAGGCCCAGCATGTCGAATTTCACCAGACCCACCGCGGCGCAATCGTCCTTGTCCCACTGCAGAACACTGCGGTTCGCCATGCGCGCCCACTCAACCGGGCACACGTCGGCGATCGGCCGGTCGCAGATCACCATGCCACCCGAGTGGATGCCGAGGTGCCGCGGAAACCCCTCGATCTGAGCGGCCAGTTCGAGGACGGCGGGCGGAATGTCGGTGCCGGCCTCCTTCCCGATCCCACCCCAGCGGCTGACCTGCTTGCTCCACGCGTCCTGCTGCCCCTGCGAGAAACCCAGTGCCCGGGCCATGTCCCGCACCGAGGACTTTCCGCGGTACGTGATGACGTTCGCCACCTGCGCCGCGTACTGGCGTCCGTACTTGGTGTAGACGTGCTGGATGGCCTCCTCCCGGCGGTCGGATTCGATGTCGACGTCGATGTCCGGGGGGCCGTCGCGTTCGGGCGAGAGGAAACGTTCGAACAGCAGCTTGTTGCGGACGGGATCCACGTTGGTGATGCCGATGGCGTAGCAGACGGCGGAGTTGGCCGCCGAACCCCTTCCCTGGCAAAGGATGTCGTTGTTCTTGCAGAACGACACGATGTCGTGGACCACCAGGAAGTAGCCCGGGAAGTTCAGTTCGGTGATGATGTCCAGTTCGTGCTCGATCTGCCGGTAGGCCTCCGGCCGGTCCGCAGGCGCGCCGTAGCGGCGGCGGGCCCCGTCCATCGTGAGACTGCGCAGCCAGCTGGCCTCGGTGTGCCCGTCGGGAACGTCGAACGGGGGCAGTTGCGGCGCGATGAGCCGCAGGTCGAACGCACACTCCAGGCCGAGTTCCGCGGCACCGCGGACGGCGTCCGGGTACGCGGCGAACAGGTGCGCCATCTCCTCGCCGGACCGCAGGTGCGCTCCCCCGGCGGGCGCCAGGCGCCCGGCCGCGTCGTCGAGACTCTGCCGGGCCCGGACCGCGGCCATCGCCATGGCCAGCCTCCTTCGCGGCGGTCCCGCGAAGTGCGCCGCCGTGGACGCGATCACCCGAAGTCCGTGCCGCTGTGCGAGTTCGGCGAGGCAGGCGTTGCGCTCGGCGTCCTCCGCGACGCCGTGATGAGTGAGTTCCACCGTGACCCGGTCGGCCCCGAACCGGTCGATCAGTTCCCGGAGCCGGACGGCCGCGGCGTCCGGGCCGCCGCCGGCCAGTGCCTGACGCACATGCCCCTTCCGGCAGCCGGTCAGGATCTGCCAGTGCCCGCCGGCCGCATCGGCGAGGCCGTCGAGGTCGTAGCGCAGCCTGCCCTTCTCCCCTCCCGCGAGATGCGCCGCCGCGATCTCCCGGGAGAGCCGCCGGTACCCCTCCTGGCCTCGCGCCAGCACCAGCAGGTGCGCGTCGTCCAACGTCAGTTCGGACCCGAACACGGTGCGCATGTTCAGTTCCTTCGCCGCCTCGGCGAACCGGACCACACCGTAGAACCCGTCGTGGTCGGTGAGCGCGATGGCCTCCAGACCGAGCCGGACGGCCTCCTCCACCAATTCTTCCGGCGGGGAGGCGCCGTCGAGGAAGCTGAACGCCGAGTGCGCGTGCAGTTCGGCGTACGGCACAGTGGAACCGGGACGCTCCTGACGGCCCGCCCGGTACTCCCCCCGTTTGCGCGACCACGCGGGACTGTCGCCGCCGTCGCCCGGATACATCGACTCCGGGTCGACCCGCCCCGGCCTGCCCGACAGGACGCGTTCCATCTCGGACCACGTCGGCGGACCGTTTCCCCAACCCATCGGGCACACCTCTTCATGTCGTGCACGTGCCGTGCCTGAGCACGCCGTGCCTGAACACAGGGAAGATGCCGCCGGGGAAGACGCATCATTCGAACTGGAGTTCGACTACTTCAGTCTGCCATCCCACTCACGGGCCGGTCAACGCGGCTCACGTCACGAGCGCGGCCAGACCTCTCAGACGGTCCTCGGCAGGCCTGCGCGGGCAGCTCACGCACTTGCCCGAGCCGGGGGTCTCGTAGATCAGGCAACACGACGCCCGCTGCGTGAACCGGCACGACAGCGTCCCGGCCCGGACGTCGACGAACCGCGGGTCCGGCAGCACGACACCGGCGTGGCGCAGTGCGTCCACCAGACCGCGGGCGAAGATGCTGCCGCGGACGCGGTCGCCGCACGCCGTTCCCGCGTCGAGGGCCCGGTTGGCGATCGAATCCGTCGCGATCGCCCACATCGCGGCGTGCCGCACCCCGGATGCGGCAGCAAGCGCATCGACGATCGACGTCAGCGCCGCGGCCATCTCCGCCGCGAGTTCGGACAGCCCCTCGGTGACCGGCAGCCCCGACGACGCGGTGATGCCGCCGAGGTACCCGTCGTCCCGCAGGAATGCCACGGCGTCGCCGAGCCCCGGGTGAGCGGCGACACCCGTGACGAGCGCGGTCGCGATCGGGATCCCGGTCAGCGTCGAACTGGCCGAGTACCACCACAGGGTGCCGTTGACCCGGGGGTCGTCGCTGCCCCACCGCGCCGCCGTGTCCGCCACCCGGTCCGCGAGCCAGCCGGGATCGGTCAGCAATGCGGCCGGGAAGGACGCGGCGCCGGGGTGTGCGATCTGGTCGGCGATCATCGGGACGCGGCGGGCGGTCACCTCGTACGCGCGCCGCAGTTGCTCATCCATCGGCCAGCCCCAGGATCTCCATCGACAGCCGCGGACTCGACCGCACGACGGCGCGGATGCCGAACACCCCGCCGAGCACGGTGTCGTCCAGGACGTCGGCGGGCGGACCGGTGCTGATCACCCGTCCATCGTGCAGCACGGCCAGGGTGTCGCAGTACTCCACGGCCAGCCGGAGGTCGTGCATGGTCACGACGATCGCGAGACCGTCGCACGCGAGGTCGCGCAGCAGGGTCATCACCGTCAGCTGATGCCGCAGGTCGAGGTGGTTGGTGGGTTCGTCGAGCAGCAGGACCCGCGGCTGCTGCGCGAGAGCCCGGGCGATCGACACCCGCTGACGTTCCCCGCCGGACAGCGTCTGCACGTCGCGGCCGGCGAGTTCGGCCAGCCCCACCTGCCGGATGCACGTCTCCACGATCTCGCTGTCGACCCCGTTCGCCCGTTCGAACCAGCCCCGGTGCGGGACGCGTCCGAGCGACACGGATTCGCGCACGGTCAGTCCCGCGGACACCCGCGGTTCCTGGGTACTCGCGCCGATCGTGCGGGCGAGTTCTCGTCTGCCCAGATCGGCGCTGTCCGTTCCGTCGACGACGACGGCGCCCGCGGTCGGGGTGAGCGCGCGGTAGCAGCAGCGCAGCGCCGTGGTCTTCCCGGAACCGTTGGGCCCGACCAGCGCCAGCACCTCACCGGGGCGGACGGCGAGGTCGACGCCGCGCAGCACTTCCCGCGACCCGAGTTCGGCGCGCACCCGGTGCAGGCTCAGCGCGGTCACCGCTCGGCCCTCCCGTACTGCCGGTACAGCATCCACACGAAGATCGGTGCTCCCACCAGGGCGGTGACGACGCCCACGGGGACCTCGACGCTCCGCGCGACCGACCGCGCGGCCGTGTCCGCCGCAACCATCGCGATCGCGCCGAGAAACGCGGCGACCGGCAGCAACCGGACCGCGCGGGCCCCTACGACGTACCCGGCCAGGTGCGGCACGAGCAGGCCGATGAAGCCGATGCCGCCCGCGACGGACACGGCCGCCCCGGCCAGCATCGACACCCCGAGCAACTGCACGACGCGGAAGCGCCGCACGTTCATGCCGAGGGCGGCGGCGCCGTCGTCTCCCGCCTGCAGCAGGTCGATATGGCTCGCGCTCAGCATCATCGCCGCCCCCACCGTCGCGAGTGCGAGAGCCGGGAAAATCAGCGTCGCCCAGCGTGAGTCGCCGAAACCGCCCGCCAGCCAGTGCATCACCGAACTCAGTTGGTGCTCGTCCGCGACGACCAGGATCGAGAAGGTGATGAGAGCGGAGAACACCTGCGCCGACGCGACACCCACGAGGATGACGGCGGTCGGCTGCGGATACCGGCCACCGATCGCCAGTGACAGGAACAGCGGTACCATCGCGCCCAGGAACGCCGCGGCGGGAATCGTGAACGCGCCGAGCGCCCCCACCCCGAGCCCGAGCACCGTCACCACCACCACGCCGAAACCCGCGCCCGAGGACACCCCGAGCAGATACGGGTCGGCCAGTGGATTCCGGGTCACCGCCTGCGCGACGGCGCCGGCCAGGGCGAGCGCCGCCCCGACGACCGCGGCGGTCAGCGCCCGCGGCAGCCGGGAGTCGAGGACGATCGATTCCCGCGCCTGCGACCACCAGGAGTCGAACGCGCCGGGCGCCACCCGGTGCGCGACGATCGCCCAGACGTCGCCGACCGGGATGCGCACCGAACCGAACGACACCGCGAGGCCGAGGACGAACAGCGTCGCCAGCGCGAGCAGCATCATCAGGCCCGCGAACCCGAGGCGGGCGCGGACCGGGTGCGGCGCCGCGACCGGCGGCGCAGCGCGTTCAGCGGTCGTCGTCATCGGGCACCGACGGCGTCCGGATGCAGCGCCCGCGCGATCGTTTCGACCGACCGCACCAGCCGCGGGCTCTCGAAGAAGTCGTCGAGCGGCACCACCACGAAACGACCGGCCTTCACGGCGGGCGTCTTCGACATGATCGGGTGCGACGTCAGGAAATCGATCTTCGCCTGCGCGCTCGTCGTGCCGTAGTCGAGGACGACGATCGCCTCCGGGGCGCGCTCACCGATGACCTCCCACGTGGACTGCGAATACGGCTTCTGTCCCTCGGCGAAGAGGTTGGCCGCACCCGCGTGGTCCGCGATGATTTGGCCGACACCCACACCGCCGATGGTCAGCGGAACGTCCTCGCCGGAATCGTAGAAGAACGTCGGAACCGGCGTGGTGCCCGCGATCTCGTCCCGGACGGCCTGCAGTCCGGACGTCACCCGGTCGGTGACGGCGCGTGCCTCGTCCGGGACGCCGAGAATCTCACCGAGCTGCGTGTAATCGCTGCGCAGCAGCCCGATGTCGGGGAAACCCTGCCCGCAGTACTCGGAGAACAGGAACGTCGGAATGCCCTGTTCGCCGAGGGATTCGCGCGAGCGCCCCGCCTTCTCGTCGAACGCGCTGCGCATGCCGCCGACCACCAGGTCGGGGTCGAGGTCCAGGATCTGTTCCCGGGTCGGGTATTCCTTCGCGAGTTTCGGGATCTTCGCGAAGGCGTCCGCGAACTCCGGCAGCGGGGTCGCGTCGCCGTAACCCGTGCCGACGATGCGATCGCCCGCCCCCATCTCGATCAGCACCTCGGTGACGTGATCGTTCATGCTGACGATGCGCTGGGGCGGCGCGTCGAACGTCTCCGTTCGCGCGCAGTTGGTGACGGACACCGGTTGGGCGAAGGATTCGGTGGAAGCGGTCTGCCCCACGGACTCCCCGCGTGAACATCCGGTGACCACCAGCGCGGCCGCGGCGAGCGTGACCAGAGCGGAACTTCGGAACAACTGACTGTGCATGTAGACCTCATTGCGGCTCAGAGCCACGAATGAGAAGCCGGCAGACGCCCACGAGGAGGCGCGCCTGCGGGACTCCGCTTCGTAGACCACGACGAAAAGGATGTCGCACACCACACGCCGGGTAATCGGGCTCGCCACCGAAAAGCTCTGGTGGCCTACCGTTGCGGGTCAGCGCCGGATTCGGACCGGCTTCCCCCGTGCGTGTGACTGCAAGTGCACTGCCGAGTATGCACGATTCGCCGGGACCCGCGTCACACCCCCACCGGCATTCCCTCGATCCGCACTACAGTCGGCAGTCGCAGCCGACCGCCCCCGACCACCCGGAGTTGACGCATGACACGTTGGGCCTCGACCGTTGTTTCACGCAAATGGTGGGTCCTGACCCTCGCCGTGCTCGCCGTCCTGGTGAGCGGCGTGTGGGGCACCGGTGTGTTCGCGAAGCTCAGCTCGGGCGGATTCATCGACCCCGGTAGCGAATCCGCCGAGGTGGCGCGAATCGTCGAGGACAATCTGGGTCCGCAGACGCCGGACATCATCGCCATCTACACCGCACCCGACGGGAAGCCCCTCGACGACATCGGCCCCGAGGTCACCGCGAGCCTCGACCGGTTCGCCGCCGAGGTGCCGACGTATTCGGTGACGTCGTACTGGACGGCGGACGCCACGCGGAAGCAACTGATGGTGTCGGAGGACGGCACCAAGGCGTCGGCCGCGATCACCGTCGACCCGGATGCCGGGATCACCGCCGCCACGTTCAACGACCTGCTGCCGAAGCTCGAGGTGGAGGGCGTCGACACCGAGTTCGCGGGCAACTCGGTGGTGGGTGTGGCGTTCAACAACCGGCTGCAGCAGGACCTGGTGCGGGCCGAGGCGATCGCGCTGCCGATCACTCTCGTGTTGCTGGTCTTCATCTTCGGCGGACTGGTCGCCGCCGCCGTGCCGGTGTTCGTCGGGCTTCTCTCGATCTTCAACGCCCTGGCGACCCTGCGCCTGCTAACCCTGTTCACCGACGTCAGTTCGTTCGCGATCAACGTGGCGTCCCTGCTCGGCCTGGGGCTCGCGATCGACTACGGACTGTTCATCGTCGGCCGTTTCCGCGAGGAACTCGAGTCCGGCGCCGACGTCGCCGAGGCGACCCGGCGGACCGTCCTGACCGCGGGCCGCACCGTACTGTTCTCCGGACTGCTTCTCGTGTGCGCGTTCTCGGGGATGCTCGTGTTTCCGCAGGACGTGATCAAGTCGCTCGGGTTCGGTGCGATGGCCGCCGTCGCGAGTGCGGCGCTGCTGTCCCTCACCGCGGTACCTGCGCTGCTCGCGATCCTCGGTCACCGCATCAACGCGCTGAGCTGGCGCAAGGACGCGGCGCAGCGCGGCGAGGTGCGCGCCCGCAAGTTCTGGGGCTCCGTCGTCACCGCGGTGATGAGGCGGCCGGTCGCCATCGCGGTCGGGATCGTCGCGGGCCTGATGGTCCTCGCCGCGCCCCTGCTCAGCGCCTCGCTCGGCGAGGTCACGTACACGGCGCTGCCCGAGAACGATCCCGCGCGTATCGCCACCGACACCCTCACCACCGAATTTCCCACCACCGGAAACGGCGCCACCCTCATCCTCCGGGGCACCGACGGCACCGCGCCCACCGCCGCCGACGGAGCCGCAGTGGCCCAGGCCGCAGGCCAGGTGCCGGGCATCGGCGCGGCCACCGTCGTCGCGGCGGGCGGCGAACTGGTGGCCGTGCAGGCCGTCTACTCCGAGGGAGTGACCACCGACGACCAGAGCGCGGCGGTGGTGGGTCTCCGCGCCATCTCCACCCCCGAGGGAACCGAACTCCTCGTCGGCGGCGGCCAGGCGACCGTCGACGACGGCAACACCGCGATCGTGCACTGGATGCCGGTCATGATCGCGATCATGGTGGGTTCGACGCTGGTGCTGCTGTTCCTGGCGTTCGGCTCGGTGGTGCTGCCGATCAAGGCGGTCGCGATGGCGGGACTGAGTCTCGCCGCCACGTTCGGGGTGCTGACCTGGATCTTCGAGCTGGGACACGGAGCGGGTCTGCTCGGGGTCAGTCCGGCACCGCTCGAGGCGACGTTCGTGGTCCTCATCCTCGCCGTCGTCTTCGGCCTGTCCACCGACTACGAGGTGTTCCTGATGTCGCGCATGGTCGAGGCGCACGAGGCGGGCGCGACGACGGAGGAGGCGGTGCGTTTCGGCACCGAGCGCACGGGCCGGATCGTGACGGCCGCCGCGCTGCTGCTCGTGGTGGTGACCGGGGCGTTCACCATCTCCGGTCTGTCGATCATGCGATTCCTCGGCGTGGGCATGATCGTCGCGCTGCTCGTCGACGCGACAGTGGTCCGGATGCTCCTCGTTCCGTCCCTGGTGAAGCTGATGGGCGAGGCCAACTGGTGGGCTCCGGTGTGGATGAAGAAGGTGCACGCCAAGGTGGGTCTCGGCCACTAGTGCATTATCTTACTTTGGAGTAAGTTCGGGGCATGGCCACCTACCTCGTCACCGGCGGTACCGGATTCCTGGGCCGGCACGTGCTGCCCCTGATCCTCGACCGCGATGCATCAGCCGAGATCCACGTCCTCGTCCGGCGCGCGTCCGTCGCACGACTGGAGGCACTCGTCGACGGCATGCCCGGCGGCGAACGGGTGCATCCGCTGATCGGTGACCTGACCGAGCCCGGCCTCGGACTCGAGTCCGCCCCCGCGGCCGATCACGTCCTGCACCTCGGCGCGATCTACGACCTCACGGCCGGCGACGAGCAGGCCGCCACGAACGTCGACGGCACCCGTTCCGTCATCGCGCTGGCCCGGGAACTGGATGCGACTCTCCACCACGTCTCCTCGATCGCCGTCGCGGGAGATCACGAAGGCCCGTTCAGAGAAACCGATTTCGATCTCGGCCAGGGCTTCCCCACCCCGTATCATCGCACCAAGTTCGAGGCCGAGAAACTGGTCCGCGACGCCGAGGGCCTGCGCACACGCATCTACCGCCCCGCCGCGGTGGTCGGCAGTTCCGTCACCGGCGAGATGGACAAGATCGACGGCCCGTACTACCTCTTCCCCGCCATCGCGGCACTCGCGAAACTCCCCGCGGCCCTGCCCGTGGCGGTCCCGAAGATCGGGGCGACCAACGTCGTGCCCGTCGACTACGTGGCGGCGGCCGTCGTGGAACTGATGACGGCGCCGGGACGGGACGGCCAGACGTTTCACCTCGTCAATCCGCGCCCCCAGCCGGTCCGCGAGATCTACGCCGCGCTCGCCGAGGCGGCAGGCGCACCGCACCCCGCGATCGGCCTGCCCGGCGAACTCGTCCGCCCGTTCCTCACCCCCACCCCCGACTCCACCCTCGACGCGGGACGCAAGGCCGTGCTCGACGCACTCGGCATCCCGCCGGTGCTCGTCGAGAACCTGACCCTGCCCACGGTGTTCGACGACCGCGATACCCGGGAGGTGCTGCGCGGCACCGGCATCGAGGTGCCCCCCTTCGCCTCGTACGCCGGCAGGCTGTGGACGTACTGGCGCGAGAACCTCGACCCCGACCGGGCGCGCAGGCCCCACCCCGCCGGACCGCTCGTGGGCAGGCACGTCGTGATCACCGGGGCGTCGTCCGGGATCGGCCGGAGTTCCGCGATCGCGACGGCCCGCAAGGGCGCGAAGGTCATCCTCCTCGCCCGGCGCGCCGCGGAACTCGACGCCGTGGTCGCCGAGATCCGCGCGGCGGGCGGCGAGGCCTACGGCTACCCCTGCGACATCACCGACGACGAGTCGGTCGAACACACCGTCAAAGCTGTTCTCGCCGAACACGATCACGTCGACATGCTCGTCAACAACGCGGGTCGCTCGATTCGCCGGGGGCTGTACCACTCGACGGACCGGTTCCACGATTTCGAACGGACCATGGCCGTCAACTACTTCGGCGCGGTCCGGCTGATTCTCGCCTTCCTCCCGCAGATGCGCGAGCGGCGGTTCGGCCACATCGTCAACATCAGCAGCGCCGGGGTCCAGGGCGCGACCCCGCGGTTCGCCGCCTACGTCGCCAGCAAATCGGCCCTCGACGGATTCACCGACGTCGCGGCATCCGAAACCCTTTCGGACGGAATCACGTTTACCACCATCCACATGCCGCTGGTCGAGACGCCGATGATCGCGCCCACCGGCCGGTACAACATCGGGCCGATCACGTCCCCGGAGAAGGCGGCCGCCATGGTCGTCCGGGCGCTGATCGAACGCCCCAAACGCATCGACGTCCCGACCGGCACGCTCGGTGAACTCGGCCACGTCTTCGCACCGGCGGTCAAGGATCGCGTGATGCACCAGATGTACCGCATGTTCCCCGATTCACCGGCCGCGAAGGGAACCAGCACGGACGACGCGGCACCGGCCCCTCGTCGCACGCCGGAACCCCGGCCCCACACGTCGTCGGTGCTCGGCCGCGCCGCCCGGAAGGTCGGAAGGCTGGTGCCCGGCACCCACTGGTGACCGCCTCAGGGGGCGAGGGCGCGGACTCCGGTGGCGACGACGGGTCGCACCGGCTTCGGCGCCGCCCCACAACTCGCGGGCCGTGGCGGCAGTTCCCGCTCCTCGAGGTCGACGACCCAGCGACGCCCGTCGCGATGGGTGACAACCGAATTCGCGTCCACCGTCAGCTCGCCGGCGGCGGCGTCGACCAGATCGCGAACGGCGAGTTCCGCCACCTGCCGCGGGGTGTCCCAGCAACTGCGGCCGCGCAGCCCGCTCCGGTACACCTCGCCCCGGGCGGCGGCGCGGACCGTCTCGACGCTCTGCTGCGCCGACAGCCGGCCGTACGTGTAGCCCGTGGGCAGCAGGATCAGCGACGGCGCGAACCGATGCCCGCCCGTGTGCGAGCACTCCCACACCGCGTCGCCGAACTCCGCGGCCAGACCGGCCGCGACCGGCCGCCCGAGCACGGCGCAGCACTGGTCCCTCTTCCCGTGCGCGCACACCAGGGCGACGGGGTCCGTCACCGGCGTGCCGAGACCGGGTGCCGGTCCCGCGACCAGACCGAGGTCCAGGTCGAGCAGGTCTTCCGGGTAGCCGATCTCCAGCCGCTCGCACCACGACCGCGCGGGATGCGACTGCGCCAGCAGCACCGTTCGCCGATCCGGTGACGCGGTGCCGCGGCCGGGCCGGCGGATGAACATGATCCGCACCCCGGCGGCGTCGGCGCGGACGTCGAGTTCGCGGGCCAGGTCCGGACCGAGCGCGGTGCCATCGAGCACGTCCCGGCCCCACGCACCGGGGAATTCCAGGCACACCCAGCCCCTGACGTGCGCAGCGGTGCCCGCGAGGGGTTCGTCGGTCGCGGACAGCGCGGAACAGGTGGCGGTGATCGTGTCGGGCACGCTGCCATTGTGTCAGTAGCCGAAATCGGTCAGTCGTGGAACTTCCTGCGCTCGGCCAGCTGCTGGACGAACTTCTCGATGCGGCGGGCACGCGTCTCCGGGCGTTTGGCGTCCTGCAGGCGGTAGTAGACGGCGTACCGGTTGTGGCTGTCGAGTGTCGCGTAGAAGGCCTCGGCCTCGGGATTCCGCGCGAGGGCGTCCAGGAAGTCCTGCGGTATCTCCGCCGCCTTCTGTCCCGCGTACGCGCGGTCCCAGCGGCCGTCGGCCCGGGCCCGCTCGACTTCGGCCATGCCCGCGGGCTCGAGGAGACCGGCCTCGGCGAGTTTCTCCGCGAACTCGCGGTTCCGCTTCGACCACGGACTCCGCGACGAGCGTGGGGTGAACCGCTGCACGAAGAAGTCGTCGTCGACGCGGCGCACCTGGCTGTCTATCCAGCCGTAGCACAGCGCGACCTCCAGCGCCCGGTCGTAGTCGATCGACGAATGCGCCGACCCCTTCTTCGCCATCTTCAGCCAGATACCAGGCGAGGAGGCGTGATGAGCGGCGAGCCACTCCCGGAACTCGGCCTGGCCGGTGAAGTACTCGACGCTCAGCTCGGCAGCACCCATGCGCCTGAATCTAGCGGGAGAACAGCTTTCCCGCCCAGACCCTCACGAATCCCTGGGACAGGTACCCGAGCGCACCGAGCGCGAGCACCCATTTGGTGACGCTGACCGCGCTGGTGGTCCGTACGGTCGCGTCGGTGATGTGCTCACGGTGGGACAGCAGATGCAGCCCGACGACGTTCTCGGCATAGTCGCCCGCCGCCGAGATCACCGGCGCCACCGCCAGCACCCTCTGCGTTCTCGGCGACAGCGGGGTCAGTTCCGCCAACCGCCGGGCACCCGTGCGCAACGCGACGGCGTAGATCAGCGGGTGGACGAAGTCCGGGTAGTAGTGGCTGCGGTAGCGCGCCGTGTCGGAGGCGGTCATCCCGTCGAGGATCGCCGTGTAGTCCCGCGCGGAGCGGGCCGTCTGGATCTCGGCGAGCCGGGGTGCCACGGGACCGAGCAGGCGGATGATGTTCGCCTGCGAGATCACGAATGCTGCGGACCAGCCGAGGAGTCTGCGGTCGAGTGCGGTGAGCGCCATGAGCAGATCCTGCCATTGCCACCGCGGAGTGTGTCTCAGCCGGCAGCCTCGGACATCGCCTCGGCGTCCTCCTCGCCGAACTTCTCCTCGAGCGCCTCGGGCGAGTAGTCCAGGTCGATCTCCTCGACCGGGCGTCCGCGCGCGGACTCGATCGCCCCCAGCCTGCGCTGCGCCCGGTCCGCGGCGTACGCGATGAACTCCTGCGGGTCGAGCCCGTACGGCTGGACCTCGAATTGCTTGTTGACCCAGTCGATCATGCCCAGTGCCAACGGCATCAGCTCCGCCATCCGCTCCTGAACCACGCCCCAGTTGCCGTCGTCGGCGGCGACGTGCCGGCGACACGTGAACGTACCCCACGCCATGTGGCGTCGTTCGTCGTCGCCGATCCTGCGGACGAGTTCCTGCATTCCCGGCAGGATTCCGCGCGTCGTGCACACCTTCTGCCACGCGTAGTACCCGGTGAGCGCGAGGCTGCCCTCGATGACGTGGTTGTAGGTGACGCTGGCCCGCACCTGATTGGCCGGGCTGGGATCGGTCTCGAGGACCTTCAGCGATCCCGGCAACTCCTCGTAGAACAACTGCCGGTAGAACGGGTTGTCGGCGACGAACGGGTGCAGGTCCCGGGTCAGGCCCACCGCGTCCATCCACAACCGGAACACCTGGGTGTGCTTGGCCTCCTCGAAACAGAACTGCGTCAGGTACATCTCGTCGCCGAAGCGGCCCTCGGCGGCCATCGCCTTCATGAACGGCTGGATGTCCTCGGTGACCGCTTCCTCACCGGCGATGAACTGTGCGACCAGATACGTGGAGTTCCGCTGCTGCTCCGAGTTCAGCCCCTCCCAGTCCTCCGCGTCCCGGCTGAAGTCGAGGTCCGTGGGGTTCCAGAATTTGGCGTTGCCCTTCGTGAACAGCCGCAACGGGAACGCGTCCCAGTTGAGTCCCCCGTCGCGGAGCGAGCTGAACCCTTGCCTGCCGGGCGCGTAGGGACGTCCTGGCGTGAGTGTCGACATCGTGGGTCCTTCTTCCTCGGTCCGAGCCCCCTCTTTCCGTTTCCACGCTAGTCCTGTCGAGGCCGCCGCGGTTTACATTTTCGGACTTTTTGTCAGCTTGCCCGAGGCTGCATCAGAAACGGCAGGACCTCCGCCGCGAACTCGTCGTACCGGTCGCGGTGAATGCTGTGCCCGCCGGGAAACACCACCACCCGGCACCTCGGTATCGCCGCGACCGCGGATTCGAGCTTGCGCGGGTCGACCATCCCGCCCGGTCCGCCGCGCAGAATGAGCGTGTCGGCCTCGATGTCCGGCAATCGGTCCCACCACAACGGATCCGGGCGGCGGAACTGCTCGAGCGCGGAGCCCGTCATCGACCGGTCGAAGGCGAACACGGCCCGCGGATGCCGGACGACGCTCGTCGTCGCGTGCCACAGTTCCGGCAGCGACGGCAACCGGTTCGCGAACACCTGTTCCGGGTCACCGGGACGCAACGGGAGCGGGGCCTCCTCGATCACCAGCCGGCGGACCAGCCCGGGTCGGGCCTGCGCCGCGAGCGACGCGGCATGACCACCGAGCGAATGCCCGACGAGATCCACCCTCGTCAGCCCCAGGTTGTCGCACACCTCCACCACGTCGGCGCCGAACTCCTCGAACCGATACGACCCGGCCCGGGCACTGCGACCGTGCCCCCGCAGATCCGGGACGAGGACGCGTCTCCCCTGCGCGACGAGTGCGCGGGCGAACCGGTCCCAGGTGCCGCCGTCACCGCCCATCCCGTGCACCAGCACCACCGGCACGGGACAGACGTCCGCCGACACCGACGGCTCACCGCTGTCCCGATAGGCGATCTCGATGCCGGTACGCGTCGGGGTAGTCCGAGTCGTGTCCACGACAATCCAGACTAGCGAGCACCGGCACCCCGGCCGCGGACTACCGGCCCGACCCGTACGGGCGGGTGATGATCTCCAGGTAGTGGCCGGACGGGTCGAGGAAGTAGACGCCCCGGCCGCCGTCGTTGGTGTTGATGGTGCCCGGCAGCGTCTGCCGCGGATCCGCCCAGTGGTCGAGACCCCACTCGACGATCAGGTCGTAGATCCGGTCGAAGTCGTCTTCCCCGACGAGGAACGCGTAATGCTGCGGCTGGAATTCGATCGGCGGTTCCGCGAAGTCGAGGGACACCCCGTTGTCGAGGGCGACCGCCAGGAAATGTCCGGCGGGCACGGCGTCCGGCAGCCCGAACAGCGTGGTGAAGAACGTCGCCGACTCCTGCTTGTCCTTGGCGGCGACTATCGTGTGGATCAACTACTCGGCCGTAAAGGGCCGGGTTTGCTGCTCACGTTCCCACTGGCTGTGGGAAGGGTGGCTGCTATAGGCGCGGTTGATTGGGCGGCCCTGTACATGCGATGCCCGAGTGCGGCGATATTGCAGGCCGCGTTGTGGTCGGCATGACCGGCCCACTGGCATTGTCGGCATCGGAACGTTGCCTGCGAGACCCGGTTCGCCTTGTCGCAGTACCCGCATTGTGAACAGGTACGCGAGGTGTTCCGGGGATCGACGACAGCGACGGGCACCCCAGCCATCTCGGCCTTGTAGATGATCTGCGCTCGAAGCTGGGCGAAACCCCAGGAGTGGAGTTGGGTCCGCTGCTGTCGTGCTAGCCGTACCCGGTCGCGGATACCCGACAGGTCTTCCATCGCGATCCCCCGACCGGTGCGTTGTGCACTGGCAACAATAGTTTTCGACAGTTGGTGGTTGATGTCGGTGGCGAACCGCTGTTCCTTTCGTCGCCGTGTTTTCAATTTCCGTTTCGCCGATTTCGTGCCGACTCGTTGCAGACTCGCGCGTAGGTCGGCGTCCTTCTTCCGGCGCGCCGTCACGGCCCCGGCGGACCACCGCACGTCGAGGTCAGCGGGATCGTCGTCGGTGGTGACGGCGAGGTTCACAATTCCCAGATCCACACCCAACCAGCCCACGGCGGTGTCCGGCGGCGCGGCCGGTTCCGGCGAGGGCGCGTCCACGGTGGCATGCAGGTAGAAGTGACCGTCGCGGTAGACGAGGTCTGTTTCCCCTTTGCGGTCCGCGAGGAGTGCGTGTTGCCACGGCGCGCACACGAACCGCACACCCCGCATCCGGCCCACGGTGGTCCAGATCGACACGGTCGAGGACTCCACCTGCCACGACAGGCACCTGTCGTCGAACGGTTGGGCAGCAAGTGGCCGGAATTCGACTGCGGTACCTGCCACCGCCATATACCGTTTCGAGCCTGACTGACCGTAGTTTCCGTTGGTCAAGTTCGCCTGCCGGGCGGTGTACGCGTCGGCAACCTTCCGCAGAACATGCAACGTCGGCTGGGCGGAGAGCCCCCGCGCCTTCACCATCGGATACAGCGCGACTTGCAGCGCCCGTCGCGACCGCTGTCGCATCGACTGAGCCAACCCGGACATCTCGTTGGCAATATCGTTGCACACCAACAATGTTGATTCCAGCGCCGCGAACTGATCGGATGTGGGCACGAGCTTGACCACGACAATCCGTTTCACCTCGCACCCACCTCTGCTAGCCAACGAGCGTTCACCGATCCGATGCCGACGCGTGCACAGATCATGACAGCGGGGTCCGACAAGTCCGGGGTATCCACTACCACCCACAGCGCAGCTCTGCGCCTTGATCAACAACGGCAAAGGCGTATCCGCCCGCTGCCTGCGGCAGGAGTTCCCCAAACCCATACGCAAACACTTGTGGGGCAACCACCTCTGTCCGCCCTCCCACTTCCGCTGCATCCGCATGCGGAGCGCCGTTGTTGACCACCGCCGACTACATCACCAACCAGAAACGACCCGACCCGCCACACCCACATCCACCCCGAAACGACCCCCACCACAGATCAGCGTGCTCCCGGAACTGAACAGCCAGGAATCCGCCGATAGCTCAGGTTGAGAAAATGGTCACAGTCGACCCTTCGAGGTATGCCATGAGCCGACGACGCGACCGCGGCCGGCCTCCATGCCTGACGCTGTCCGCCACCGGCACGCGACCCTTTGCACAGCAAAGCATTTCGGACGTCCGGTCCGCAAGGGAGGCCGGTGCGCATGTTACGTCGCCCGCCCCACCCGATACCGCAACGTGACGACGCCGGAGTCATACCCCTTGGACTCCAGCAACGTCAGCGAATGCATTCCGGTGTCCTCGTCGAGGAACCTGCGCCCGTGCCCAAGTAGGACGGGAATCACGTGTAGCTGGATCTCGTCGACCAGTTCGGCCGCGAGCAGCGACCGCGCGAGGGAGATACTCCCCCAGACGATCATGTCGCCACTCTGCTCCTGCCGCAGTCGCTGCACCCGGTCCACGGCATCGCCCGACCACAGCTGCGCCGGCTCCCGATCACCCCACGGGGCACTGTCCAGCGTCGAGGAGAACACCAGTTTCGGGATCGAGTTGACGGTCTCTGCCACGACTTCGCCCTGCGCCTGTTCCGTGGGCCAGTAGTCCGAGAACATTTGATACGTCCTGCGCCCCAGCAGGGCGAGGTCCGTGCCGGCGAGCAGCCGCAGGTTGTACCGGTCCACCTCACCGTAATCCGGCACCGCCTCGAAGAAGTCCAGCTCACCGGACCGCCCGGCGACGAACCCGTCGAGGCTCGTCAATTCCTGGACGACGACCCTGCGGTGCGGAACGCCGCGCCCCGTGTCACTCATAGATTCCCTCCACCGACCAGCGGCCTGCCGTGCAGATCACCAGCAGCGCCCGCGACTCCTCCAGCAGCACCTGCGCCCTGGCCGCCGTCCGCGCTGCCGGAGGGTCCCACCACCGCTCGTCCACCGGCCACGGTCCGGCCCATCCGCACACCGCCCACTCTCGACTCCCCCACCGCAGCCGCGCGGGAGGCGCGCTGAACACACCACGTTCCGTGACCGTCACAGCCATACCCCGCTCGTCCGACATCCACACCTCCGGATACGCGGTCAGCACCGCGGCGGGCGCCGGTTCCGGCAACGTGCCCGGCCACGGCTCCGACGGATCGTTGCGAGGAATCAACTCGTCGCCCAACGGCAGCAACGTGATGCGTTCCGCCGGTCCCCGACCGCCGCTGAGGACACCTACCTGCACGGCTTCCCCGCCGAGCAGGCCCTGCACCCGCACCAGGGCCCGCCGGGCCCGTTCGTCCTGATCGCCGACCCCACCCCACAGCCCCAGCTGCAGGGCGCCTGCCGCCACCACTTCCACCGGCTCGAGCCGCAGGACGGCGATACCGGCGGTGGGCCGCTTCTCGCTGCGACCGGTCAGCCACCCGTCCAGCTGCCACCGCACCCGGTCCGCCGTCGCCTCCGGGGTCAGCGGTTCCGCGCACCTCCAGATCCGGGACAGTTGTTCACCGTTGCCGGTGCTCGCCGAGATCGACAGCCGGGTGCAGGCCACCGCGGCATCCGACAGTGTGCGATGAAGCTTCTCCGCCAACGCCCGTCCCGCGAAGGCGGCGGCGTCGACCCGTTCGATGACGGGATCGCACCGTTCCTCGACCTCCAGGTCCGGAGGCAGCGACCGCCCCGACGGCGGACGCTCCGGCTCACCCCGTGCGGCCCGGTGCGCCAGCACCGCATCGGTTCCGAACCGCGACGCCACATCACCCGCCGACAGTGCGGCGAAACTGCCGATCGTGCGCAACCCGAGCCGGTGCAGCAGATCGACCAGCCCCCCGCGATGCGGCGCCGCGAGGCTCGGCTCCGCGGCCAATTCCCGCATCGGAAGCGGCGCCAGGAAGGCCGCCCCCTCACCGGGTGGCACGAGAGTTGCTCTGCGCGCGGCGATCACGGCCGTGGACAGCTGATCGGCGATACCGACCTGGCATTCCACCCCCACCGCCGACACCTGGTCCACGAGCCGTTCCGCGGCGGCTTCCTCCGAACCGAAATACCGGGCGACGCCGCGAGCGGACAGCACCACGAGACCGGGCCGCAACACCTCGACGCCGGGCGCCACCGCGTCGACGGCGGAGGCGACCGGCTCGAACAGCCGCGCGTCGCGGTCGGGATCGGCTGCCACCACGTGCAACCGGGGACACCGGGCTTGGGACTCGCGGCGGCGCAGACCCCGCCGCACCCCGTCCGCGCGGGCCGGTGCCGAGCAGGCGATCACCCGGTTGCCCGACGTCACCGCCACCGGATGAGTGGGCGGAAGATCCGCGGCGGCGGCCGCCGCGACCGCGGGCCAGTCGGGGCACCACAGTGCCAGCACCCGGCTCACAGGCCCACCACCTCCACCGGTTCCGGGAAGGGGACGTTCCCGAGAGGCACCACCGGTTCCGGAGCGCCCACCCATTCCACCCGGCCCTGCGCCGACCGCACGTCCAGCCGGGTGGTGCGCGGCTGGAACGACCGCCCCCGGGCGCACACCGCCAGGCTGAGGGACCGCAACCGCCCGCAGCCCCGGTCCTGAGATCCGTTGCCCAGCCCGGCATAACCGTGCACCCGCGCCTCCAGCCGCATCTCCGCGCCGTCCCAGTGCCCGTCCGTGACGACCAGGGTCGCCCCCTTGCTCCGGGCGCGGGCCACCACCGCACGCGCACGGGACGGCGCCACCGACGCCCCTCCCAGCCCGAGCACCACCAGATCCATTCCGTCCAGCAGCACCGCGGCGATCTCCACCGGATCGGCGCCCGGGTCCGGGATCAGGGCCAGCCGTTCCAGTTGCGCGCCCATCTCGACCGCGGCCAGCACCCCGAGCCGGGGATGCCCGATCACCGCGACGTGACCGCCGCCCGCGGTCACGGACGCGACCAACCCCAGCAGGAGTGAGGTGGCACCCGACACCGACACCACCGAACCGCGCACCAGCCCGCCCCGGGGAAGAAGGCCGGCCAGCGCGGCCGGAACCGGAAGCACCCCGGCGGCATGGGAATCGGGAGCCGTGGACGTGCCCGTCGCAGGAAACCCGCCGTCCACCGGGGCCCGGCCCGCCACCGATTCACCGCGCGCGGGAACAGCGGCCATCCGCCGCCGGAGGTAGTCCAGACGCTCCTGCCGGGACAGCCCGGACAACTCGGGAGACCCCGGCACCGGAAACCCCGGCTCGCCGGCCACTTCAGCCAACTGACACCCCTGACACTCGACACCAACAGCGGTCGGCAACCACGGGGAAGACGCGGCTCGAACAGACGCTTTGTTCGAACGTATTTTCGAACCCGTTTCCAGTAAAGCCGGTCTGCGAATGCCCGTCAAGTGGACCCAGAACGACCAGGTCAGGACGGCCGCGCATCCCGTGTCCGCACAATCCTCTAACCTGAACGCGTGATGGAGCAGGAGCAGAGCGAAAGGGGCATCGGACCCGAATACCTGGTGGCCGGAAGGTACCGCCTGCGGTCCAAACTGGGCGGCGGCGGAATGGGCGCGGTCTGGCTCGCACGGGACACCCTGCTGCACCGCGACGTCGCCATCAAACAGGTCACCACGACGGCCGGACTCGACCCCGACGAGGCCCGCCGGGTCCGCGACCGCACCATGAGGGAAGGTCGCAACGCCGCCAAACTCGCGCACCGTCATTCCATCGCGATGTACGACGTGGCGCTCGAGGCCGGGGAACCCTGGCTGGTCATGGAGTACCTGCCGTCCCGCAGTCTCGCCCAGGCGATGAACATCGCCGACACCCTGCCTCCGCTCGAGGTCGCCCAGATCGGCGCGCAGGTGGCCGACGCGCTCACCGCCGCCCACGCCGCGGGGATCGTGCACCGGGACATCAAGCCGGGCAACATCCTCGTCGCCGACCGCGGCCGGGAACTCGGCACCGTCAAGATCAGCGACTTCGGTATCGCCCGGGCCAAGGGCGATTCCGCGGACACCGCGAACGGGGTCATCACCGGCACGCCCGCGTATTTCTCCCCCGAGGTCGCCCGCGGTCAGGACCCCACCGAGGCCAGCGACGTCTTCTCGCTCGGGTCCACGCTGTACACCGTCGTCGAAGGACAGCCGCCGTTCGGGATCGACTCCGATTCCATCGCACTCCTGCACCGGGTCGCGAAGGCCGAGATCTACCGTCCGAGCAAGGCCGGACCGCTCACCGACACGCTGCTGCACCTCCTCGAACCCGACCCGGCGCGTCGCCCGACGATGGCCGAGGCCCGCGACGCCCTGGCCCGGGTGGCCATGGCCGGGGACGGCAACGTCGCGCACCTCGTCGGCTCGCCCGTCTATTCCGCGGACGGCACCATCCCCGCGTGGGCTCACCGTTCGACACCGTTGCCCGACTCACGGCGCCGCAGCAAACTGGTCGGTTCCACCCAGGCCGGGCTGCCCGCCGTCCATCAGAGCACGCCGTTGAAGAACGTGCCGCGTCCGCTCGGCCGGTTGCAGTGGCCTCCGCGCCCGGCGAAACCCGCTCCGGGTTCGCCGGCTCCCACGGTCCGCGACCAGGTGGTCGCGTGGGCGCCGATCGCCATGGGTGTCATGGTCGCGATCCTGATCCTGGCCGTGCTCGTGGCCGTGATCGTCCTGCTCGCGCAGCCCTGACCCCCGGGGACGTCAGTCGATGCGCCTGCGGTGCGCCCACCGCGTGAGCGCATTCCGGTTGGACTGCTGCGTCTTCCGCAGCACGTTCGACGCATGCGTCTCGACCGTCTTCACCGAGATCACCAGTTCCTCGGCGATCTCGCGGTACGTGTAACCGCGGGCGAGGAGGCGCAGCACTTCCAGTTCCCGCGGTGTGAGCGAATCCAGCTCCGGATCCAGCTGCGGCTCAGGAGCATTGGAACGTCCGGTGAAGGAGTCCAACACGAAACCCGCGAGCCGCGGACTGAACACGGCGTCACCGCCGGCCACCCGGCGTACGCCGTCGGCCAGCTCGGCGCCCGAGATCGTCTTGGTGACGTACCCGCGGGCGCCCGCGCGAATCACGGCGATCACGTCCTCGGCGGCGTCGGACACACTCAGCGCCAGGCACACCGGACCCGACTCGATGCCCCGCAGTACGGCGACACCGCCGCCGTCGGGCATGTGGACGTCGAGCAGCACGACGTGCGGCGAGGTGGCGTTGATCCCGGAGACCGCCTCCGCGACACCGCCCGCTTCGCCGACCACCTCCATGTCCGCTTCCCTGCCCAGCTCGGCGCGGACACCGGAGCGGAACACGGCATGATCGTCGACGAGAAAGACACGGTACGGGGGTGTTTCAGGCAAAGTCACTGCGGCTGTTCCTCGGCGTGGGCGGTAGTGTCACCCCACTGTAGAGCGTGTCGCACGATTCACCAGGTCGCCGCACCACCGCAGGCATCCCGTCTTCGCCGTCCGTGGCGATGTCCGATTCGACGATGGCATAGACACTTCGGAACCAGGCCTTCACCAGATATCCGAAGCTCGGCCACGTTCCGTCCTCCGGCCGCACGACACACAGACCCGTCATCCATTTGCCGAACGTCGCATGGAATCGCGCCTGGAGTGCGGTCCGGTGGACGAACGAGGCGACGATCCACGCCGGGATCGTGGCGAGTCCCGCCGTCCCTTCGGCCACGATCGACTGCACCGAGCCTCCATCCGTCTGCAGCACGTACACGACGACGCCGACCAGCGCGGCGATCAGTACATGCAGCGCGAGGTCGAGCGCCAGCGCGAGACCTCGCCGCAGGAAACCGGCGGGCTGGGGCCGCCGGTCCGCACCGGTTCTGGTCACGGCAGCCGCCCGTCGATCTCTTCGCGGGCGCGCCGGACCTCGTCGTCGAGTCCGGTCCGGTCCAGGACCTCGTCGACGACGGCGTCGGAGAACCTCGGTGTGCCGACGGTCTGTTCCTGCACGTAGGAGCCGAGCATGCCCCCGACTCGAGAACGCGGGTCCGCGAATTTCAGCCCAAATGCACCGTTGACCGCTCCCTTCACCACGCCCTGGACCGCGCCCTTGCCGCCTGCCTCCGCGACGTTGCCCCAGTCCACGGTGTCGCGCCGGCCCACGTGTATCTCATACCTCTGAAACGCAGCCTCGAGTCCGGCCTGCGTTGCGGCGCCACCTGCCGCCCCCTTGGCCGCGCCGACGGCGGCGCGGCGGAGGAGCGAGGTGATCAGCTGCCGCATGATCATCCGCACGGCGACCTGGGTGGCCGCCTCCGCCGCGAACGCGGCCGGACTCGCCGCACCGAACGTCATCGCGCTCGCCACGGCCACCGCGACGAGTTCGGCCGCCAACGCCACCAGCGCCGCGATGATCGACAGCTTCGCGACCCGGATGTCGTCGGCCGACCAGTCCAGGGTGTCCCCGAGTTCGTGGAACAACTCCGACAACTCATGCAACGCACCGTCCGCGCCGATCCGCGCCCACTCCTGCGCCATCGCGGTCTCGACGTCACCACGGACACCGGACAACGCCGACCGGATCGCGGCATCGGCCTCGTCGATGATGTCGTCGAGCGAGGCACCGGCGTCCTTCCACCCCTGCCCGAGCCGTTCCATCGCCGTCTCGTCCGCGTCGGGCCAGTCCGCCCCGACCACCTTCTCCGCCAACCAGCGGACCCCGCCCGGAACCTCGATGCCCATCAGAACAGCCCGGCGAGGCTGGACGCGGTACCGCGGTCGGTGTCGTCGAACGAGTCGGCGGTACTCCGCAGCTTCGACCCGACCGCGGCCAGGGCGGCGACGGCGAAGCCCAGCGAGTGTTCGGCCGCGTCCGCGGACGGCAGATACCCGCTCGCGAACGTCGCCCCGGCGCCGTCGGTTCGCCAGCACTCGCCCTCACCGTCGAGGGTCGCGGTCAAGGTGGCGGCGACCTCCGCCATCCGCTGCGACAGGGCATCGAATCGGGGTGCGACGCCGCGCAGATGCGCCGGGTCCACCCACAGCTGCGCGCTCACTGCCACCCGTCCCGCAGCAGCGGCCGATTCCACGACCCGTCGCAGTGATCGTCCGGGGCCGGTTCCGGATCGGCCGGGGTGTCGCCGCCCTCGGGGGTCAGCGGCGGGAGGAAGTCCCGCAGGCTCGGCGCGCCAGGAACGAGGTCCGGCAGATCCGGCAGGGTCTCGGTCGCGGACACGATCGATCCCATGATGCGCATCGACTCGGCGTGCGCGGCCTCGCCGGCGCGGCGGGCGGCGTCGGTCATCGCGCGTCCCAGCGAGTCGGGGGTCGACCGCCGGAACGCGTCCGGTGCCAGGTGCACCTCGACCACCCCGCCGACCGAGTTCACCACCACCTGCACCAGCCCGTCGGCGGACTCACCCGTCACCCGTAGCCGTGCCACCTGTTGCTGAGCGGCATGCAGATCGTGCGTCTGCCGGTCGAGTGTGGCCAGCATCGAATCGATCTGACCCTGCAGTTCCTGCTCACGGACCCGCAGGCTGTCGCGGTCGAACATGAATCCCCCCTTGACGTCTCGCGTCGCACCCCGCCTCGGCACGGTGTGACCGCACGACCCCCACAGTCGCGTCGCGGGCGAACATTACCCCCTCACGGGGACAGGATGCGAGCAGGCGCTGCGCATCAGATGAACCGACACGACGAAAGTGGTGTTCACGCGCCCTGACTGAGCGGCACGTCCTCCACGCCGGTGTCCGCGCTCTCGGCGGCCCCCGCTCCCGCGCGCGTCCGGCCGTTCCGCGGCATGTGGATTCGCACCTCGGTGCCCTTTCCGGGCGTGGACCGCACGTCGACGTGCCCGCCTCGCCGTTCGACCCGCCCGCGAATCGACTTCGTCAGCCCCTGCCGGTCCGGGGACACCTCGTCGACGTCGAATCCGACGCCGCGGTCGCGAACGAACACACTGACCTGCTCGCGCTCGGCCTCGGCGAACAGGTTGATGTCGGTCTCCCCGGAATGCTTGGCGGCGTTGACCAGAGCCTCCCGCGTCGCGCCGAGCACCGCCGTGAAACTCTCCTTCGACAGTCCCTCGCCGGTGCCGTCGACGTCGAGCGCCACGTCCCCGACCGTCACCGGCCGCACAGTGACGCCGTGGTGGTCCTCGACCTCGCCCGCGATGATGCGCAACGCCTCCGCCAGGCTGGAATGGTCGGTGTCTCCCCCACCGAACAACCACTTGCGCAGTTCCCGTTCCTGCCCCCGCGCGAGCCGCGCGACCTCCTGTGGATGGTCGGCCTGTTTCTGGATCAGCGCCAGGGTCTGCAGGACGGAATCGTGCAGGTGCGACGCGATCTCCTCACGCTCCTCGTTGCGGATCCGGGCGGCACGCTCCGCCCCCAGCGCCCGCCACAGCCGCAACCACAGGGGCACGGTCAGCAGACCGGCGCCGACCAGGGTGACCACGACGGCCAGCAACGACGAACGCAGCGCGGCGAAGTCGACCTGCGCGAGGATCACCACCCCGAGACCGGACACGATGAGCGTCACGCCGCCGAGAACCCGAGCCCAGGTGAGGACGGTGGGGCGCTGCGGCAGCCCGATGACGGTGCGCGGTCCCTCCGAGTCGAATTCGCGCCACACGAGGGCCGCGCCGACCGCCACCACGATGATCGGTGCGATCACCGAGCCGACCCGGCCGCTGAACAACCACGACAACGCGGATGCGCCGGCCAGGCCGATCGCGATCAGCCCGTACGCTCTGCGCCGCTCGGACGCACTGGGTTTCTCCGTGTCCGAACCCGCGGCCGTGAAGATCCACAACAGCCCGTAGCCGACGATGCCCGCGCCGGCGAGAGCGGCGAGACAGGCGAACGCGACCCGCACCTTCATCACGTCGATATCCAACTGGTCGGCGATACCACCTGCGACGCCGCCGACGATGCGGCCACCGGTCCGGCGTTCGAGCCGCGGCATGGGGGGACCGCCGGGCGGTACCGGCGCGGTCACGGCGCCCGCGTACTGGGCGCCGCCCGCGGACGTGTTCACAGGTTGCACACCTTCGATACTGGCACGATCCCGGGGCCGCGGCATCAGGGTCCGACCCTGACTTCGGGCCGCATTCCGGCCCACCCCGACCGGAAAGATCAGGGTACTTCCCGATGTACGCGAAACGCGGGGACCGGAACGATGGTCGTATGAGCAATGGGAGCTTCCAAGAGCAGATACAGGATCTGTGGCGGACCCGACCGGTGCGGTTGCCCGGCCGTGGCCACGTCGCCGGTGTCTGTGCGGGAATCGGCTACCGCTACGGCGTCGATCCCGTACTGATACGAGTCGCGTTCGTCGTGTCCACCATTTTCGGCGGCGCCGGTGTGCTCCTCTACCTGGCGTGCTGGCTCGCCCTCACGAAGTCGGGCGACCCGGCCTCCCCCGCGGAGTCGCTGATGGGACGCGGTCACAGTTCCGACTCGGGCACCAAGACCGTCGTCCTTCTCGTCGCACTGGCGATCGCGGTGAGCACCGTCGGCCCCTTCGGCGTCGGCCTCGGCGGCTCAGGGCTGATCAGCATGGCGCTGATGCTCGGCGGCCTGTGGCTGCTGTACCAGCGGCAGCCGATCCCCCCGCCGTCACCCGCCGGAGCCGTCGCCCCCGGTGTCGGCACCGGTTATCCCGGGACGAGTTTCTCGCCCGGACAGTTCGGCGCCAACCCGTTCGGCCCGGGCACGTACGGTTCGGGTGCGTACGGTCCGTACACGAAGCTTCCCGACTCCTACACGCCGAGTGCACCTCCCACGACTGGGCAGTCGGCGGACGCGACCGGCGAGGCCCCGACCGAGGCACTGAAACCCGAAACCCCTGCCCCCCAGACCGATCCGGTGTCGTTCGAGAAGTCCCCGACCGCCGGTCCACGGGTCGACGCACCGTCGGCGCCGTTCGCGCCGCTCGAGCCGCGACCACCGGCATGGGATCCGCTCGGAGTCGCGCCGTTCGCGTGGGATCTGCCCGAACCGGCCAGGACCACCACTCCCGCAGTACAATCGGAGCGCACGCATTCCCGCCTGACCACCATGGTGATCGGACTGGCCATCCTCGCGGCCGCGGCAGCGACGGCGCTGGCGGTCGCCACCGGATCCGACTGGCTGAACCCCGGTCGGATCGGCGCGATCGCGCTCGCCGTCATCGGAGTGGGCCTGCTGATCGGCGGCTTCCTGCGCAAGGGCTACGGGCTTCTCGTCGTCGCAGGCCCCCTCGCCGGTTTCGTGATCCTCGCCTCGCTCGTCGGGTCACTCGACCTGAACAGCGAAAACATGGGCGACCGGACCTGGGTGCCCATGACGGCGGCCGACATCGACCCCGCCTACTCCGGTGGGTTCGGCAATTTCACGCTCGACCTCCGGAACGTCACGCTCACCGAGGACAAGACGGTCGACGTCAGCGGTCAGTTCGGTGAGGTCGTGGTGCTTCTGCCGCCCGGCATGAACGTCGAGAACAACTGCACCGCTCAGTTCGGCGACGCGCAGTGTCTCCCCGACGGTCTCGACGGCGGCACCGACGGCACGGACGGTCACGTCCTCACCCTCAATGCAGATATCCGGTTCGGAAGTATGGAGGTGCGCCGTGGATGACGTCGACGACACTCAGGACGGCCAGCAGACCCGGACGCGCAAGCGCACGTCACCGCTCCTGCTCTTCGCGGGAGTGGCAGCACTGCTGGTGAGTGGATGGGCGCTCGCGGGACCGTTCTCGCTGCAACCGCTCGCGAACGTCGAATTCCGCTGGCTGTTCGTGGTGGTCGCGGTGCTGGTCGGCGTGGTACTCGTGTTCGCGCCCAACCGGCGACGATAGGCGCTCACCGCGCACGTGCGCGGTGAGCGAGTCGGACGACTCGCTCACCGCGCACAGTGCGTCACTCCCACTCGATGGTGCCCGGCGGCTTGCTCGTGATGTCCAGCACGACTCGGTTGACGTCGTGAACCTCGTTGGTGATCCGGGTGGAGATCCGCTCGAGAACGTCGTAGGGCAGTCGCGTCCAGTCCGCGGTCATCGCGTCCTCGCTGGACACGGGGCGGAGCACGATCGGGTGCCCGTAGGTGCGTCCGTCGCCCTGCACGCCGACGCTGCGGACGTCGGCGAGCAGCACCACCGGGCACTGCCAGATCTGGCCGTCGAGCCCGGCGGCCGTCAACTCTTCGCGTGCAATGGAATCCGCGTGACGCAGCAGGTCGAGCCGCTCCTGGGTGACCTCGCCGATGATGCGGATGCCGAGCCCGGGGCCGGGGAACGGCTGGCGTCCCACGATCTCCTCGGGCAGACCCAGCTCGCGTCCCACCGCGCGGACCTCGTCCTTGAACAGCAGGCGCAGCGGTTCCACGAGCGTGAACTGCAGGTCTTCGGGCAGGCCGCCGACGTTGTGGTGGCTCTTGATGTTGGCCGTGCCGGTGCCACCGCCCGATTCCACGACGTCCGGGTACAGCGTGCCCTGCACGAGGAATTCGACCGTGTCGCCGTGCGCGGCGTTCTCGCCGAGGACGTCGCTGACGGCACCCTCGAAGCTGCGGATGAACTCGCGGCCGATGATCTTGCGCTTGGTCTCCGGGTCGGACACCCCGGCCAGCTCACCGATGAAGGTGCCGGCGGCGTCGACCGTGATGAGCCGGGCGCCGGTGGCGGCGACGAAATCCTGCTCGACCTGCGCACGCTCCCCGGCCCGCATCAGACCGTGGTCGACGAACACACACGTCAGGTTGTCGCCGATCGCGCGCTGCACGAGCGCCGCCGCGACAGCGGAGTCCACACCGCCCGACAGTCCGCAGATGGCTTTGCCGTCGCCGACCTGCTCGCGGACCTGCTCGACGAGGGCGTCGGCGATGTTCGCGGCCGTCCACGCGGGGGGAATGCCGGCGATCTCGTGCAGGAACCGGCTGAGCACCTGCTGGCCGTGCGGAGAGTGCAGAACCTCCGGGTGGTACTGCACACCCGCGAGCCTGCGGGCCCGGTCCTCGAATGCGGCGACGGGTGCGCCCTCGCTCGTGGCCGTCACCGTGAAACCTTCGGGGGCCTCGGTGACCGCGTCGCCGTGGCTCATCCACACGGGCTGACTCGACGGCAGCCCCTCGTGCAGCAAACCGCCCTGCACCTTCAGGTCGGTACGACCGTACTCACGGGTGCCGGTGTGGGCGACCGTCCCACCCAGCGCACCGGCCATGGCCTGGAATCCGTAGCAGATGCCGAACACCGGAACGTCCAGATCGAACAGGGCCGGATCGAGCTGGGGCGCCCCGTCGGCGTATACGCTCGACGGCCCGCCGGACAGCACCACTGCGAGCGGGTTCTTGGCCGCGATCTCCTCGACGGTCGCGGTGTGCGGGACCACCTCGGAATAGACCTTGGCCTCACGCACCCGCCGGGCGATCAGCTGCGCGTACTGCGCGCCGAAGTCGACGACGAGGACCGGTCTCTGTTGCTCGATATCTGCCACCGGGTCAGTCTAATCGGCGCAGCTCTGTGGTCTGCGCGACCCCACGACCCGGCCCTTGCGGGTGCTGTGCAACGCCGTGCTTCCGCGTGTCCGGCAGCACCGAGCCGTTTCGGATCTCGACGATCGGCAGCACCAGCGCGGCGGGCGCGCCTTCCGGGACGACCGGCTTGATCGGCGCGATCGGGTTCAGCCGCCGGTATCCCTCCCCCTGCGCAGGACGCAGGTCCGCTTCACCCTTGTTGGGCCACAGCGACGCCGCACGCTCGGCCTGCGCCGAGATCGTCAGCGACGGGTTGACGCCCAGGTTCGCGGACACGGCCGAGCCGTCGACCACGCTCAGCGTCGGGTAACCCCACACGCGGTGGTACGGGTCGATGACGCCGTGCGACGGGTCCGAGGCGATCGTGCAGCCGCCGAGGAAGTGCGCGGTGAGCGGGATGTTGAACACATCGCCCCAGGTGCCGCCTGCGCGACCGTCGATCTTCTCCGCGATCCGCCGGGTCGCCTCGTTGCCCGCCGGGATCCAGCTGGGGTTCGGCTGACCGTGGCCCTGCTTGCTGGTGACCTTGCGCCGGCCGAACAGGCCCTTCTTCGTGTACGTGGTGATGGAGTTGTCGAGGTTCTGCATCACCAGCGCGATGATGGTGCGCTCGCTCCACTTGTACGGGGTGAGGACCTTCAGTGCCGTCGGATCCTTCACGAGTTCCCGGAGGAATGTCATCCACCGCCTGCCGCCGCCGTCGGTCAGCAGCGTCTGCAGCATGGCCATCGAGTTCGACCCCTTGCCGTAGCGCACCGGCTCCACGTGGGTGTCGGACGTCGGGTGGAACGACGACGTGATCGCGACGCCCTTCGTGAGCTCGAGCGCGGGGTCCACCTTGTTCTTGGCGGCGCCGAGGATCGACTCCGAGTTGGTGCGGGTCAGCACACCCAGCCGGTCGGAGATCTTGGGCAGCGCGCCCGACTCCTTCTGGTCGAACAGCAGATGCTGAGTGCCCCACGTGCCGGCGGCCAGGACCACGTTCGCCGCGGTGTACGTCTTGCGATTCCGGTTCTTCCGCGGCCCGCTGCGCCGGGTGAAGACGTCCCAGGTGCCGTCGGACGCCTCACGCAGCCCGCTGACCGTCGTCATCGGGATGATCTCCGCGCCGAACTTCTCCGCAAGTCCGAGGTAGTTCTTGAGCAAGGTGTTCTTGGCGCCGTGCCGGCATCCGGTCATGCATTCGCCGCATTCGATGCATCCGGTGCGGTCGGGGCCGACGCCGCCGAAGTACGGGTCGGGCACGGTCTTGCCCGCCTCGCCGAAGAAGACGCCGACCGGGGTCTGGATGAACGTGTCGCCCACGCCCATGTCCTCGGCGACCGACTTGATGATCTCGTCCGCGGGGGTCATGTGCGGATTCTGGACGACGCCGAGCATCTTGCGGGCCTGCTCGTAGTACGGCGTGAGCTCGTCGTGCCAGTCGGTGATGTGCGACCACTGCTTGTCCTGAAAAAAGGAGGCAGGCGGCTTGTAGAGGGTGTTCGCGTAGTTGAGCGAACCGCCGCCGACGCCGGCGCCGGCGAGGATGAGGCAGTCGCGGAGCAGGTGCACGCGCTGGATGCCGAAGAAACCGAGGGCGGGCGCCCAGAGGAACTTCGCGAGATCCCAGCTGGTCTTCGCGAAGTCCGCGTCGGCGTAGCGGCGGCCCGCCTCGAGGATGCCGACCTTGTACCCCTTCTCGACCAACCGGAGCGCGGTGACACTGCCACCGAATCCGGAACCGACGATGAGGACGTCGTAATCCGTTGTGCGCTGCTTGCTCATCACTCGACCTCCAACGAACCTGAGTTTATTACTCGCCAGTATGCACCCGGCAGTTGTGACAACTGCCACAAGGGTCACCTTAACTGTAACGAGAGGTATCAGGAACGGTCGCGATACCCGCAAACGCACGTCGCCCGATGCCGCACCGGCGCAGTTGAACTGCACCGATGCGGCATCGGGCGACGAGAGAAGCAGTGGCGGCGTTCGCCTCAGGCGCGAACCGTCAGGCCCACCTTCTGGAATTCCTTCAGATCGGAGTACCCCGCCTTCGCCATCGAGCGGCGCAGTCCGCCGACCAGGTTCAGGGAGCCGAACGGGTCGTCCGACGGGCCGGTCAGGACCCGGTCCAGCGACGGGCGGTCACCGAACGAGACCGGCAGCATCGTGCCGCGCGGCACCGACGGGTGCGCGGCAGCCGACGGCCAGTACCAGCCGCCGCCGGGAGCCTCCGCGGCAACGGCCAGAGGCGCGCCCAGAACTGCGGCGTCCGCGCCACAGGCGATCGCCTTCGCGAGGTCGCCCGACGACGTGATGTCGCCGTCCGCGATGACGTGGACGTAGCGACCGCCCGTCTCGTCGAGGTAGTCGCGGCGGGCGGCGGCGGCGTCCGCGATGGCCGTCGCCATCGGGAGACCGATGCCCAGCACCTCACCGGTGGTCGTGGCGCCCTCGGTGGAGCCGTACCCGACGATCACCCCGGCCGCGCCCGTGCGCATCAGGTGCAGTGCGGTGCGGTGATCGCTCACCCCACCGGCCACGACCGGAACGTCGAGTTCGGAGATGAACGTCTTCAGGTTCAGCGGCTCGCTGTCGCCGTGGACGACGTGCTCGGCGGAAATGATCGTGCCGTGCACCACCAGCAGGTCGATGCCCGCCTCCAGCAACTGCGGGGTCAGCGCCCGCGCGTTCTGCGGACTGACCCGCACCGCGGTCGTGACACCCGCGTCGCGGACCTGCGCCACCGCGGCGGCCAGAAGACCCGGCTGCAACGGCGCCGCATGCAGTTCCTGCAGCTTCTTGATCGGCGCCTCGACGTCGACGTCCGACTCCGCCAGCGCGACGAGTTCGGCGAGCTTGGCCTCGACGTCCGCGTGCCGGCCCCACAGACCCTCACCGTTGATGACCCCGAGGCCACCGCGCTTGCCGAGTTCGATCGCGAACGACGGCGACACGAGCGCGTCCGTCGGATGCGCCAGCACCGGAATGTCGAACCGGTACGCGTCGAGCTGCCAGGAGGTGGACACCTCCTTGGAGGAGCGGGTCCGGCGGGAGGGGACGATGTCGATGTCGTCCAGCTCATAGGTTCGTCGGGCTGTTCGGCCCATGCCGATCTCAACGAGGTCGCGCACGCGCGCCCCTTTCTCGTGAATCGTGACTGGTTGCTAGCGAGCGGTGTAGTTGGGAGCTTCGACCGTCATCGTGATGTCGTGCGGGTGGCTCTCCTTCAGACCCGCAGCGGTGATCTGCACGAACTGCGCGTTCTGCAGTTCCTCGATCGACGACGCTCCCGTGTAGCCCATGGCGGCCCGCAGACCACCGGTGAGCTGATGCGTGACCTGGGACAGCGGACCGCGGAACGCGACCCGGCCCTCGATGCCCTCCGGGACCAGCTTGTCCTCGGACAGCACGTCGTCCTGGAAGTAGCGGTCCTTGGAATACGACTTCGCGGCCCCGCGGCTCTGCATCGCACCGAGCGAACCCATGCCGCGGTAGCTCTTGTACTGCTTGCCGTTGACCAGGATCAGCTCACCCGGCGACTCCGCGGTACCTGCGAGCAGCGAACCGAGCATCGCCGTCGACGCGCCTGCCGCGAGGGCCTTGGCGATGTCGCCGGAGAACTGCAGTCCACCGTCGGCGATGACCGGCACACCGTGCGGCTTGGCCGCGGCGACCGCTTCGAGGATCGCGGTGATCTGGGGGGCGCCGACACCGGCGATGACACGGGTGGTGCAGATGGAACCGGGACCGACACCGACCTTGACCGCGTCCACACCGGCCTCGATGAGGGCGGCCGCACCACTGCGGGTGGCGACGTTGCCGCCGATGATCTGCACGCGCTCGTCGACCTCGGCCTTGAGCTTCGAGATCATGTCCAGCACACCGGCCGAGTGACCGTGCGCGCTGTCGACGACGAGAACGTCGACCCCGGCGTCGGTGAGAGCCATTGCGCGGCTCCACGCCTCGTCGCCCACACCCACGGCGGCACCGACCAGGAGCCGGCCGTCGCGGTCCTTGGTGGCGTCCGGGTGCTGCTCGGTCTTCACGAAGTCCTTGACCGTGATGAGACCGGTGAGCTTGCCCTGCCCGTCCACGATCGGCAGCTTCTCGATCTTGTGACGGCGCAGCAGGCCCAGCGCCACCTCGGCGGTGACACCCTCCTGGGCGGTGATCAGCGGCGCCTTCGTCATGACCTCGGACACGGCCCGATTCTGGTCGACCTCGAAACGCATGTCGCGGTTGGTGATGATGCCGACGAGCTGCCCGGCCGCGTCGGTGACCGGAAGTCCGGAGATCCGGAACCGGGCGCACTTGGCGTCGACCTCGGCGAGGGTGTCGGACGGCTTGCAGGTGACCGGGTCGGTGACCATTCCGGCCTCGGACCGCTTGACCGTCTCCACCTGACCGGCCTGCGCCTCGACGGACAGGTTGCGGTGCAGCACGCCCATGCCGCCCGCGCGGGCCATGGCGATGGCCATCCGCGCCTCGGTGACGGTGTCCATCGCGGAACTGACGAGCGGCACCCGCAGCCGGATGTCCCTGGTCAGCTGGCTGGACGTGTCGACCTGGCCGGGGATGACATTCGACGCCGCCGGCAAGAGCAGGACGTCGTCGTACGTGAGACCCAGCATCGCGACCTTGTTCGGGTCGTCACCGCCGGTGTGTACATGCCCTGCTGAACTTGTCATGCGGTTCGGGCCCTCCATGGAACATAGGTGCAGCGCCGGTGGCGCCGTCTGCGGACATCAGATCTGAAACTGCGGGAACACGGATACAGGGAAAAGTCCGGAGCGACGATCGATATTCCCAGCTCCGCAAACCATGATATCGGCTCGACGCGATCGCCACGGAGCCCACCCACGCTGGGCGTACGCCGAACGGCTGGCGCAGACCGGGCTGACCTGCGTACCGTGGTGCTGTGCGCGATCAACTGCCTCCAGGTCTGCCCCCGGACCCCTTCGCCGGCGACCCCGCCGACCCGTCCGCAGCTCTCGATGCGATCGAACCGGGCCAGCCACTCGATCCCCACGAGCGTCTCGCCGTGGAGGAAGACCTGGCCGACCTCGCCGTGTACGAGGCGCTGCTGGCGCATCGTGGGATCCGCGGTCTCGTCGTCTGCTGCGAAGACTGCCAGCAAGATCACTACCACGATTGGGACATGCTCCGTGCCAACCTCCTCCAGCTTCTGGTCGACGGCACCGTGCGCCCCCACGAGCCCGCCTACGACCCGACACCCGAGGCCTACGTCACCTGGGACTACTGCCGCGGCTACGCGGACGCCTCGATGAACGACGCTCTGCACGGAGACGGCTTCGACGCCTGATCCGGCACAACCCGGTACAAACCCTGTTTTCACAGACAACTGAATTCACAGACAACTGTGGCCCGACACGCGAAGTGTCGGGCCACAGTGGTCTGTGCGGGTGGGCCGCCGAGCCGCTAGCTGGTGGGCGGCAGCACCGGGACGGGGGTCGTGGTGGTCGGTAGCGGCACCGTCGAGGGCTGCTGAGACGGCTGCTGCTGAGTGGGCGGCTGCGTGGTCGGATTGTCCGGCGGCAGTATCGGCAACTGCATGATCGTCGGGTCCGGGCTCGTGGACGGCATCGTCTCGGGAGGAAGCGGCGGCTGCGGCGGGATGGTGGGGAGCTGCGGCAGCGGAATCGGCGGCAACCCCGGAATCTGCAGATCCGTAGGCAGCTGAGCTCCCGGCAGCAGTTCGGCTCCCGGCACCGTCGTCGAGCCGGGTGTTCCCGGAACGGTGGCCGGCAACGAGGTGGCCTGCGACGGCGCGTCGGTGGTGGTGGTACCCGGCGTCATGGTCGCGGCCGGCGGTGTGGTCGGGGCGATCTTCTCTACCTCCGCGGCCAGCTTCGCCCGCCACACGTCGAGTTCGTTGCGCATGTCGTCGTCGCGTACACCGCCCGCGCGGTCGGCGGCACCGTCGAGCAGATCCTTCGCCGACTCCGCGTCGCCCGCGGCGATCAGCCGTTCGGCCTCCTGCAGCTGCGACGTGGTGTCGATCTGCGCGACGGTCGAATCGGCCTGCTGGCTGAACACGACCGACTT
>NZ_WXYH01000352.1:0-46898 GCF_009872365.1 Rhodococcus sp. T7 | reverse complement strand
TGGTTCTTCGGTCACCCCGAGGTGTACATCATCGCGCTGCCGTTCTTCGGCATCGTCTCGGAGATCTTCCCGGTCTTTTCCCGCAAGCCGATCTTCGGGTACACCGGCCTGATCTACGCCACCCTGGCGATCGCGGCCCTGTCCATCGCGGTGTGGGCGCACCACATGTACGCCACCGGCGCCGTGCTGCTCCCGTACTTCTCGTTCATGACGTTCCTGATCGCCGTCCCGACCGGGGTGAAGATCTTCAACTGGATCGGCACCATCTGGAAGGGGCACCTGACGTTCGAGTCGCCGATGCTGTTCTCGATCGGCTTTTTGGTCACCTTCCTCTTCGGCGGCCTGTCCGGTGTGCTGCTCGCCAGCCCGCCGATCGACTTCCAGGTCACCGACAGCTACTTCGTCGTCGCGCACTTCCACTACGTGGTCTTCGGCACCGTCGTGTTCGCCACGTATGCCGGCATCTACTTCTGGTTCCCGAAGATGACCGGACGCATGATGGACGAGCGGCTGGGCAAGTGGCACTTCTGGACGACGTTCATCGGTTTCCACGGCACGTTCCTCGTCCAGCACTGGCTGGGTAACGAAGGTATGCCCCGCCGGTACGCCGACTACCTGCCCTCGGACGGCTTCACGTTCCTGAACTCGTTTTCGACGATCTTCGCGTTCGTCCTCGGTGCGTCGACGCTGCCGTTCGTCTGGAACGTCTTCAAGAGCTACCGGTACGGCGAGGTCGTGACCGTCGACGACCCGTGGGGCTTCGGCAACTCGCTCGAGTGGGCCACCAGCTGCCCGCCGCCGCGGCACAACTTCACCGAGCTGCCGCGCATCCGCTCCGAGCGTCCCGCGTTCGAGCTGCACTACCCGCACATGATCGCCCGCATGCACGCCGAGGCGCACGTCGGACCCGGCCACGGCGGAAAGCACGCCAGCGCCGTGCTCGAGCAAGAACGCCACGCCCCGCTCACCGACGACGCCACCGGTGGCGTCCGCGGCGACCAGGCCCGGTAGGCATCTCGCCGCCGACCACGATTTTTCCCGATCGGAACGCAACCATGACAACACACGCGATACCGCTGCTCACCGTCCCGGCCACGCACGCAGCCACCGCCACCCTGGCGGACTGGCTGATCCGCAGCTTGGCCCCGACCGTCCTCGACGGTGCGGGCATGGTCGAGGACGCCGACGACCTGTGCGCACTGGCACCGATCACCGTCCGGCACCTGGCCCGCCCCCGCAGGCTGCGGAGCCATGAGCGGCAACTGCACCAGATCACCGCCACGATGGAGGAACGGCTTCAGCGGCAGCCACCGCACCCGCCGGCGGCGGTCTTCGCCGACCCGGCCGTCCGGCCGATCCCCGACGAAATCCTCGATATCGCAGCCCACATCGGGGGCACGATCGCCGATGTCGGTAGCCCCGCGGCCGCGCTGGCGAACCGGGCGCTGCACCTCGGGGCGGTCGTGGTCGATGCCGGACTCGGCGCCACCGCACCGGAGCACCTGCGCACACAGGTGACCGAGTCGTACCGCTCGCTGCTGACCTACCTCTGGCACACCGATCCCGACCTGCAGATTCATCTGACGACACCCCGATGACCGCCCCGGTGGGTGCCCGACCGGCACGGGCCGGCCATGACCCCTCACCGGTCATCCGGTTCCGACTCGCACCGCCGATGACAGGACACCGATCATGAGCGACCCCGACGACACTGACCACACCCCCGCGGAGCGGCAACCCGCGGAAGACCCACCGGCGCAGCGCACCTCGTCCTCCTCCGCGCAGACCCCGGGCGAACCCGGTCCGGCCGACGACCGGTCCGCTGCCGACACAGCCCGCCGAGCCGAGCACGATGCGGCCGCCGCGGAACGCAAGATTGCCTCGGCGATCGATCCCGGGGTGCGCGCGATGGCCGTCGCGGTCGGGGTGCTGGTGCTGTTGTTCTCCTTCACCCTCGCGCACACCGGCACCGCGAACGGCTGGGAGGTGCTGGTCAGCGCCGACGACGCCGGGGCCGAAGCCGTGGCCCTCCCGTCCCGCGTCTTCCTCACCCTCGCCGTGGTCTTCGGCGCGGTGATGTCCATGCTCGCCCTGATCACCCGCCTGTGGGTGCTGGCGTGGCTGGCGTTGGCCGGCTGCGCGTTGGCGAGCGTGTTCGGCATGCTCGCGGTGTGGTCCCGTCAGACCGTCTCACCCAATCTTGCGGTCGCCGGCGTCGGTCCCGGCCTGCTCCTGGGCTGGGCGACGGTGATCGTGCTGACGTTCCACTGGCTCAAGGTGGTGTGGGGACGCACCGTCGCCCAGATGGACGCCGAGCACGAACGACGCCGCCGGGCCGCCGACGCCGAGCAGTACGGCGACGGCAACACCGGCCCCGGCGGATTCACACCGAAACTGAAATGAGGATGCGCGGCGCATCGCCCGCCGAACGAGCGCGGGGCCGGCGGCTATCTCGGCGACGATGATGGGCGCGGTTCGGATGCCGCGCTCTCCTCGAGCCGAAGGTCCGGCCGGACACGGCCACCGCGACGGTGCCGGGTGCGGGGAAACCACCAATTCCGCGCGCCGAACAGCCGCATCAGCGCGGGAACCAGAACCAACCGGACGATGACCGCGTCGATGGCCACCGCCACCGCGAGTGCGAGACCGAGCTGCTTGAGCTCCAACACCTCCGCCGTGACGAAGCTCCCGAACACCACCACCATGATGGCGGCCGCGGCGGTGATCGGGCGGGCGGTGTGCGTGATGCCGGCGGCGACCGCGTACTGATTGTCGTGGCTCGAATCCCAGTACTCCCGCATCCGGCCGATCAGGAAGACCTCGTAGTCCATCGACAGCCCGAACAGGATGACGAACACGACCGTGGGCAGATAGACCTGCAGGAAGCCGGTGCTGGTGAAGTCGAGCAGCGACTCGCCGATGCCCCATTGGAAGACGGCCACGGTAATCCCCAGGGCCGCCCCGGTGGCCAGGAGGTTCATCACGATCGCCTTCACCGGCAGTACCAGGCTACGAAACGCCGCCAGCAGAAAAACCAGCGACGAGCCCAGGACCAAGGTGATGACCAGCGGAAGTTTGGCGGTCATTTCGTCGGAGATGTCGATGAATTCGGCGGTGCTGCCCCCGATCAGCACCACCGGTCCGCCGCCGCGCGCTACCTCGGCCGCTTCCGCGCGGAGGTCGCGCACCAGTTCGCCGGCGGCCATGGAATCGAACGGCACCCCGGGGATGGCCGAGATGAGCAGCCGCCCCTGGCTTTCCTGGGCGGGCAGGACCGCATCGACGCGGCCGTCGCGGGCGATGCGGTCGACGAGCTGATCGACTCGGGTGATGTCCTGCGCGGTCAACGGGGTATCGCCGGGGCCGGTGGCGATCATCTCGAGCGGGGACAGCGAGCCCGCCGGGAAATTCGCGGTCAATGCCGCCGCCGCGCGGCCCGAGGGTGCGGTATCGAGGGCGGAGGTCCCCATGTCCAGGCCGTACCGGATCCCGAACAGCGGTATCGCGGCGAAAACCAGGACACCGACGGCCAGAGATCCGAACAGCACGGGACGGGCCATCATCGCGTACGCCCACCGTGCCCACCGGCCCGGCTTTCCCGGATCGACGGGGGCGGCCTCGGCCGGCCGCATCCACTTCGGCAGTGCGCCGCGGCCTACCGCCGGACCGAGTGTGGCCAGCAGCGCCGGCAGCAGCGTCAGGCTGACGATCAGCGTGCTGACCACGGCGGTCGCGACCGCGAGGGCGATCCCTCGAAAGACCGGAGCCGCCATCACGATCAGCGAACACAGCGAGATCATCACGATCAGTCCCGAGGCGATGATCGTCCTTCCGGCGGTCATCAGGGACCGTCCGACGGCATCGGCGATCAGTGCCCGGCCGTCCCGGCCGGTCACCCCGGCCCGGGTCAGCTCCTCGCGGAAGCGGCTGACGATGAACATGGCGTAGTCGATCCCGATGCCGATCCCGATCATCGTCGCCATCGAGACGACCAGCGGATCGAACGCGGTGACCGTCGTCATCGCGAACATGCTCCCGACCGCGACCAGCAACCCGGCCACGGCGACGCAGATCGGGACGATCGCAGCCACGAGGGCGCCGAGCGCCAGCACGAGAAGTGCCAGCGCCACGGGAATTCCGATCGTCTCGGCGCGTTGCACGTCGGCGTTCTGGATCTCGGTCACATCGTTCTGGACCGGTGAGTAGCCGGTGAGCGCCGCGTCGATGTCTGCGGTGCCGGTGGCCGCAATCGCCTCCTGCAGTTCCCTGGCCACCACCGCCCGCCGGGCCATGTCCCCGTCCAACCCGACCACGGCGATCGCCACCCGCCGATCCACCGAGATCTGCGCCCCGTCTCCGGCATACGGGCCGAGGACACTGCGCACCCCCGACATCTGCTGTGCCACTGCGACGGTACGGGTGACCGCCGCCCTGAACTCCGGATCGTCGGCGGTCCGGGTTCGGGATTGGAAGACGATGACGTCCTGCTCCACCCCGATCTGCGGGAAATGTTCGGTGAGCAACCGGTCCACTTCGGCCGACTCGGACTCCTCCACACTGAAGTCCGGTGTGCCGAGCCGGGACTCGAGCATCGGGTAGGCGGCCGCGCAGAGCACGAGCAGCGCAACCCACGCCCCGAGCACCAGTCGCCGCCGCCGCGCCACCGCGACCCCCCACGCATAGATCACCGGGCGGCGTTCGCCCTGTCCCGGAGCCGGGGCGAACCCCTCCACAGATGATGCATGTATGCGCATATCGCTATGTTTCCTCGCGGGTGCGGGAAAAAGCAACCCCCGGGGCAGGAAAATGTGGTGCGGGTGCGCCGCCCCGATCCCGCAACCGCGCGGCGGCGCGGCGTTGTTCACTGGTGGACCCGGATCTCGACGGGAGTCGAAAGATTCAGCGTCGCACCGTAGTAGGTAGGTGCGCGCAGCGCCGGGGCTTCGGCGCTGCGCGCGGATGTGCGCCGTCGCCGCGTCGTGCGTTCGACGGGCGTGGGGGAGCGTCGCGCAACGCTAAGTACTATGGTGAATAGTACTTGGGGCAACGTCGCCCCGCCGTGGCCGGACGCAGCGCCGCGTCCGGACTTCGTCCGCGTGCCGGGCGCCGCCGCGTATCGATGCGCCCCGCGGGCGCACTGTCGCTCGGCCTCGGCGCGCAGCCATGGGCGATCGGAACACCCCGCGCCGGGCCGCCGTACCTGCGCGTCCGCAATCTAATTACGTTGTCTAACAACATCTTTCGTTGATGTGATGCTCGCCGCACTTCGTCTCGGATCTCAGGATGTTCTAAGCCTGCGTCCGTAGCGTCGGCGACCGCAGATCCCTCGGCCCTCCGGGGTGAGCAGAGCAAGACGCCAGCGGTGTCAGTTCGGCACGCTCTCACCGACGTCTTGGTCTCAACCGGAAGGCACACCGTGCACGACGACAGCGCCCGGCAGCTCGAGACCGGGGTGAAGGAGAAAGCCGTATGCCGCCGACCACGACCACACAGAGCGACGATCCACCCACCGCCGCGGACGACTCCGCGAAGCCGGCCCCCTGGCTCCCACGGGTGCTCCGACACGACCTGCCGGCCTCGCTGGTGGTGTTCCTCGTCGCCCTGCCGCTGTCGATCGGCATCGCCATCGCCTCCGGGGCGCCGATCATGGCCGGGCTGATCGCCGCGGTGGTCGGCGGTGTCGTCGCGGGCCTCCTCGGTGGGGCACCCCTGCAGGTCAGCGGACCGGCGGCGGGCCTGACCGTGGTCGTCGCCGAACTGGTCGGCACCTTCGGGTGGAAGGTGACCTGCGCGATCACCGTCGCAGCCGGGGTGCTGCAGATCCTCTTCGGCCTGAGCCGGGTGGCCCGCGCCGCCCTGGCAATCTCCCCGATGGTCGTGCACGCCATGCTGGCGGGAATCGGCATCACCATCGCCCTGCAGCAGGTCCACGTCCTGCTCGGCGGCAGCTCGCAGAGTTCGGCGTTCGAGAACCTCACCGCACTGCCCACCCAGATCGGCACCGCTCACCTCGACGACGTCGTCGTCGGGGCACTGGTGATCGCGATTCTGTTGTCCTGGAAGTACGTGCCCGCCGCCGTGCGACGGGTACCCGGCCCCCTGGTGGCGGTGGTCGCCGCGACCGCGCTGTCGCTGGTGTTCCCGCTCGACGTCGAACGCATCGTCCTCGACGGGTCGCTGTTCGACGCGATCGCCCTGCCCGCCCTGCCCGACGGGCAATGGCTCGGTGTCGCCACCGGAGTGCTCACCGTGGCGTTGATCGCCAGCGTCGAAAGCCTGCTCTCGGCCGTCTCGGTGGACAAGATGCACACCGGTCCGCGTGCGGACCTGAACCGGGAACTGCTCGGTCAGGGGGCCGCGAACATCACCTCCGGTGTCCTCGGCGGCCTGCCGGTCACCGGGGTCATCGTCCGCAGCGCCACCAACGTCAACGCCGGGGCCCGCACCCGGGCCTCGGCGACGTTGCACGGGGTCTGGGTGCTGGTGTTCTCCGCCCTGCTCGCCGGTCTCGTCCAGCAGATCCCGAATTCGGTTCTGGCGGGTTTGCTGATCGTGATCGGTATCCAGCTCATCAAGCTCGCACACCTGCGGATCGCCCACCGCACCGGTGATCTGTGGGTGTACGGCGTCACCGCCGCCGCGGTGGTGTTCCTCAACCTCCTCGAGGGTGTGCTGATCGGGCTTGCCCTGGCGGTCGCCCTCGTCGTGTGGCGGGTGGTCCGCGCCTCCATCCACGCCGAACCGGTGGGCACCCCGCAGTCACGTCAGTGGCGGGTGGTCGTGGAAGGCTCGTGCAGCTTCCTGGCCCTGCCCCGCCTGACCAGCGTGCTCGCCTCGGTGCCCCCGGACAGTCACGTCACCATCGAACTGACCGTCGACTTCCTCGACCACGCCGCATACGAGGTGATCGAGGAATGGTCCCGCCAGCACGAGAGCAACGGCGGCACAGTGCTGATCGACGAACGGGGAACCGCGGAAATGGCGGCGGCCGCCGCCGGACCCCCGACACGCACCACCGACGGCACCGCCCAACTCAGCCGGCGCGGCGGCTTCGCCCCCTGGCGGGTCTGGCAGAAATTCCACCTCCACCACACCCCGGACGGTCAGACGAAGCAACCGGGTCCACGGGCACTCCGGTCGGTGCTGGCCGGGATCTCCGACTACCACCGCACCCACGCTCCCCACCTGCGCCCGCACATGGACGACCTGCACGACGGGCAGAACCCCGACGCCCTGTTCTTGACCTGCTCGGATTCGCGGATCGTCCCGAACATCATCACCAGCAGCGGCCCCGGCGACCTGTTCACCGTCCGCAACATCGGCAACCTGGTCCCGGCCGGGGAGCGCGACGACTCTGTCGAGGCGGCGCTGGCCTTCGCGCTCGACGAACTGGGGGTCAGCTCCGTGCTGGTGTGCGGCCACTCCGGGTGTGGCGCCATGAAAGCCCTGCTGGCCGACCAGGATCAGCCGCACCCGCGGTCCGGCGACGGCCTCGCCGTGGGGCGGTGGCTCGAGCACGCTCAGCCCAGTAAGAGGGCGTACCTGGCCGGGCACCCGGTCGCCCGCGCCGCCGCCGAGTCGGGGTTCGGTGCCCTCGACCAACTTGCCATGGTCAATGTCGCTCTGCAGCTGCAAACCCTGCAACGGCATCCGCTGATCGGCGCGGCGATGTCGGAGGGCCGGGTCCACATCGCGGGCCTGTTCTTCGACATTCCCACCGCGCGGGTACTGGCGGTCTCGACCAGCACGATCGACGAACTCGACCCCGACAGCGCCGCGGCGGCGTCGCTGTCGGCCCCGCTGGGTTAACCCGGGGGCCCAGCCGGTCGGGGAAAGCGAATCTGGGGGAGGCCCGCGGCGCGAGCCGCGGGCCTCCCCTTTCAAGACGGGGTGGTGCGGCGTCATCCGGCGGCACCTGCACCTCACCGCCGGCACGCTGCGTCGTCTACCGTGCGTCGACCCGGTCGTCAGGCGACCACGAGGAGTCCGGTGACATACATCGTGAGCAGCCCGGCGGTGATCCCGCCGATGGTGCCGGGGCTGAGTACTCGTCCCGCACGGTCGCGCAGGGCGGGGGCGATCTGGAGGATGACCTGCGCGATCGCCCCGACACCGATGCCCAGGAGCAACGCCGACAGCTCGGCGTTGTTCACGCTGGCGCCGATGAGCGCACCGACAATGGCCGGTGTCCCGGCGAGTAGCCCCAGACCGAGGAGGTGCAGCACTGGCGGGCGCCGTTGGGTCAGCGGGGTCACGACCGCCAGCCCCTCGGTGGTGTTCTGGATGGTGAATCCCACCACCAGGGTCGCCCCCAGGGCGAGCTCGCCGACAGCGTAGGCGGCGCCGATCGCCAACCCCTCACCGAGATTGTGCAGTCCGATCCCGAGGGCGATCATGAACGCCAGACGGATCCCGCTCGATCCCCGCGTGTCGCTGACGGCGCGGCGGGACCCGAGATAGCGGTCCAGTGCGGTCAACCCGAGGAACGCGAGTACCGCACCGAGGACCAGGAGGGCGGGGCCGCCGAAGGCGCCGCCACCGCGTTCGGAGAGTTCGACCCCCTCGAGGGTGGCGTCGACTGCGAGGAATGCCAGCAACCCGACCGTGAGCCCCAGCAGGACACGTATCCCACCGGGTCCGATCCTGCGCAGGACCGGCAGGAACAGCATTCCCAGCACGACGGGGATGATTCCGACGTAGGTCCCGATCAACGCCATCAGTGCGAAGAACCCGGCATCGGCCTGCGGGGTGGTCACCGCAGCCGGGATCTCGTGTTCGATCACCAGGCCGGTCGAGGTCAGGAACGAGAGCAGATACGGCTGCCCGTCCTGCCACGGGTAGTCGAGCCGCAGGACCTCCGAGTCCAGGTGCCCGATCGGCTGCTCCCCACCGGTCAGATCCACGTAGGAGTCGTTGACGAACACCTGCGCGACCTGGACCGGATCGGGTCCGGTGTTGCGGACGGTGACCTCGATGGAGCCCGGGACCAGTTCGGTGTGTTCCACCGCGAGCTGCTCGATCGGCGGCCCGGCCCGCTCGGGCAGGGTCCGGCCACCGACCATGGCGAGCAGGAGAAGGGCGGCACCGATGAGCAGGGCCGCACCGACCGCGGAGATCCAGGTCCGTTTGCGCTCGACCGAGGTGCCCATCAGTCGGTCACCTCGAAGAACCCCATCCAGCCGAGTTCGGCGAATTCGGTCTTGTGGGCGTGGAACATGAACCGGCCGGTGTACGGGAACCGCAGTTCGCAGATGCCGCGCTGACCCTGCGCCTGCATGACGGTGTCGGTGTACTCGGACGGCTGCAGGCGGGTGCCGGTCGGGTAGTAGTCGAAGAAGTTCCCGTGCAGGTGGAAGGTGTTGATCGGGTCGTATTCGAGGGCGTTGACCAGGTAGATCCGCACCAACTCGTTGCGCCGCACCCGGATCGGTTCGTGCATGTAGTGGAACGGGATCCCGTTGACGGCGTAGAGCTGATTGCCCTCCCCATCGAAGGTGGTGTTGTAACCGTGCATGACCATGACCATTTCGTCCGCCGGCGGGCGCGGGGTGGGCGGATCGACGATGAACGTGCCGTACAGGCCGCGGGCGATGTGCTCGGCGAGCGGTCCGACATGGCAGTGATACAGATGCAACCCGAACGGTTGCGCGTCGAACTCGTAGGTGAAGCTACCGCCGGAGGGAATGACACCCGGGCCGATGTCGGGGACCCCGTCCATCTCGGCTCGGTGGATGCTGTGAAAGTGCATCGTGTGCGGGTGCATGGAGGCGTTGATGAACGTCACCCGCAGCAGATCCCCCTCCTGGCAGCGCAACGTCGGCCCCGGGATGCGCCCGTTGAACGTCCACGCCGGATACCGGACCCCGGGCGCGATTTCCACGTCGACGTCGGCGGCGGCGATATCCCACTCGCGCAGTACCCGCCCGTCCGGCAGGAGGGAGACCCGGCCGTAGTCGAAGTCGCGCAGAACCTCGGTGGGATCGAAACCGTTCGCGTCATGGTCGACGATCGCGCCCTTGCGGAACGTCGGGCCGCTGACCCCGCCGCCGTGGCCGCCGGCATGCGCGCCGCCGGAATGCGCCTCCTCGGTGCCCGGCGAGGGGGAGGCCGCCGACACCCCCCGGACTCCGAGCGCTGCCGCACCGGCGGTGCCGAGCAGGGCGGAGCCCAGCAAGAACTGTCGTCGCGATTCGGCCATCACGCTGCCCTGCCGTAAATGAGGCCGCCGACCGCGGCCGCCAGCTCATGCGGGTGGCCCTCGATGTCCACGCACACCTCCCCGCCCTGGGGGGATGCTTCTGCCCGGGCGATGACGCGGCCCGGGTAGACGCCCAGGCCCGCGAGCAGTCGCAGCCCATCGATGTCCCGGTCCACGACCCGTTCGACCGTGAAATCTCGGCACGGGACCGCAGCCCGGAGACTCTCCGGCCACGCCTCGACATAGTCGCCGGTCGCCGGCGGAATCGGGTTGCCGTACGGATCGCGGGTCGGGTTGCCCAGTGCGGCGGTCAGCCGGGAGGCGAGCCGCGGGCTGATGGCGTGCTCGAGCACATCCGCCTCGGCACCGATCTCGGACCAGGACATGCCCAGGAATTCGGCGAGGAACACCTTCGCCAACCGATTCCGGCGAACAACGTCCACCGCGTGCCGCCCTCCGTGCGCCGTGAGGGTGACCCGATGGAGTCCGGGCCGTGCGATCAGACCGGCCCCGGCCAGCCGCCGGTGCATCCCGGACACGGTCGGGGTGGCCAGATGAAGGCACCGGGCAAGCGCCGACGTGGAGGTCGTGTCGCCCCGGGCAGACAGGCAGAAGAGGGTTCGCAGATAGTCCTCAACCACCGGGGTGAGCAGGGATCCGCAGCACTGCGAGGGTGCGCGCATCAAAGAGTTAGGCATGGCCACACCTAAAAGTTAGCTCACCCGAACATTCGGATCAAGAGATCGAATTCGGCACAGGGGCGGGGCAGGTGCGCAGCCGCACGAGCGGTCGACCGGGAACGATCCGGGGGAGATCAGACGAGCGTGCGCCAATACACCCAGAACGCCTCGGCGATCAGGGCCGCGATGATCAGCACCCAGACGGTCAACACCGCGGTGTGGTTGCGGGCGGCGAACGCCATCCATCGGCGCAGCCGCCGACCGGGGCTGCGCGTCTGGGCGCCGGTGTGCAGCAGGACGTACCACAGCGAGACCACCACGGCGACCCACACCAACATGCAGTACGGGCACAGCGCCCCGATGCGATAGAGGCTCTGGAAGATCAGCCAATGCACGAACACCGCCGCCCCGATCAGTCCGGCCGCCAGGCCGAGCCAATACCACCGGGGGAGCCTCACGCCGCCGAGAGTCACGACCCCGGTGGTCAGGGCCACGGTGAAGCCGATGATCCCCAGCAGGGGATTGGGGAACCCGAACGCCTCGGCCTGCGGGGAGCTCATGACGGAACCGCAACTGATGACCGGGTTGATGCTGCACGAGGGCCGGTAGGTGGGGTCGGCGAGCAGGCTGAACTTCTCGATCGTCAACACCAATGAGGCGGTCAACCCCAGCGCCCCGGCCACCACGAGCACCCAGCCCACCACGCGCGAGCCCGTGAACGGGACCGCTGACCGGGGAGCCGGCGGGTCGATGTATCCAGAAGAGGCAGCGGAAGCCGGCGCCCTCATTCGGCCAGGGCGGCGTCGATCCGGGCGCGCAGGTCCTCGTAGCTGGGCATCGGCGGCAACGCGGTGCCGCCCAGGAACAGGGTCGGGGTGCCCTGCACCCCGAGTTCGATCCCCTCGTTGAAGTCCTGATCGACCCGTTCGGCGAGCGCGGGATTGCCCAGGTCACTGTCGAAGCGGCCCATGTCCAGGCCGAGGTCCTGCGCGAAGGACCGGAACAGCGGCTCCTGCGAGCGCCCCGATTCTCCCCACTGGGTCTGGGTCTCGTACATGCGCTGATACATCGCCTCGAACTTCCCCTGCCGGGACGCGGCTTCGACGACGCGGGCGGCGAGGTTGCTGTTGGTGTGACTGGGAATCGGGAAGTACCGCACCCCGACGGTGATGCGGCCCGAGTACTCGGCGCGGATCCGCTCCATCGTGGGATACATCGCCAGGCAGGATTCGCATTCGAAATCGAGGAACTCCACCAGCACGACCTTGCGGTCCGGCGAGGACGTGAGCAGGTGAGTGTTCTCCCGCAGCACCGCGGCGGGATCCACCGTCCGGCCGGCCGCACCCGACGCCGCGGACCCGGATCCGGACCGGTTGACGTACAACAACATCCCGATCACCACCGCGAACACCGCCACCAACGCCGCCGAGAACTTCAGGTTGGTCGACAGCTTCATATACCCGTCCATTCCAGAGTCGAATTGTGCAGACCACCGGTCGAACGGCCGCCCCTACTACTATGCAGCATAGTAGTAGCGCGTATCGTGGCCGCGGAGAAGCCACAGCCCGGCCACCGCGGTCAGGGCACTCTAGGAGGTACAGGCCCATGCGGCGCGTGATCACCCTGTTGGCAGTGACCGCCACTGCGTTGCTGTTGGGAATGGGCTCGGCCCAGGCTCACAGCGAGTTGATCAGTTCATCTCCGGCCGCCGATTCGGTTCTCGACTTCGGTCCCCCCGGTGTGGAGTTGGTGTTCAACCAGAACATTCAGAACCAATTCGTGAATGTGTCGGTGACGGCGCCGGACGGGACGCAGGTCGGCCAGGGCGAACCCTCCGTCCAGGGCGCGCAGGTATTGCTTCCGATCCGGGACGGGGTCGGGTCGGGCCAGTACACCGTCGGATACCGGGTGATCTCCGAGGACGGTCACCCCATCACCGGGACCTACTCGTTCACCCTCGCACTGCCCGCTCCACCGGTAGAGCAGACAGGCGCCGCCTCCGCCGCACCGGCGCCGGCGCCGGTGGCAGCCGACACCGAGCAGTCGGGGGGCGGTTCGTCGCTGGTATTGCCGATCCTCGGCGGTGTGGTGGCTCTGCTGTTCGTCGCCGGCATCGTGATCGTGCTGCGCGGTGAGCGCCGCAAGCGGGACTGAACACCACCAGGGCCCGGCGCAGCGAGATCGGAGTAGCCGCACGTGATGACGGCGATGGACTGGGTGCAGCTTCCCGGCGCACCCCCCTCGCTCGGCGCGATGCTGTCCTGGAACCCGCAACCGCTGCCGCTGCTGCCGGCGCTCGGTGTCGCACTCGCCGCCTGGTACTGCTGGGCGGTGCGCCGGGTGCACCGGACCGGCCGAGTGTGGCCGTGGCCGCGCACGGCCAGCTTCCTCGGCGGCGCCCTGCTGCTGATCCTGGTCACCGGCCTCGGCATCGAGGGATACGGGTTCGAGCTGTTCAGCGTGTGGATGTTCCAGCACCTGACCTTGTCGATGGCGGTGCCGCCGCTGCTCGTGCTCGGCTGCCCCGGGACACTGTTGCTGCGCTCGACCCCGCACACCGGGTGGGGGAATCCGGTGTTGCGCGCCGCGCTCGGTGCCCTGCGCAGCCGCGCCGCTCGCCTCCTGCTCCACCCCTCGGTCACCATCCCGCTGTTCCTGTTCAGCTACTACGGCATCTACCTGTCCCCGGTGTTCGACACCCTCGCCACCTCGTGGGCCGGTCACACCGGACTCGAGGTGTTCTTCCTCGCCACCGGGGTGCTGTTCATCGTCCCGGTGCTCTCCTCGGGACCGTTGCCGGTCAAACAGAGCAACCTGGGAAAGTGCTTCGACCTGTTCGTCGAGATGCCCCTGCACGTCTTCATCGGGGTGATCTTGATGATGGCCACCTCACCGCTGCTGTCGACCTTCACCGACCCACCGGCCTCCTGGGGCATCGACGTCATGAGCGACCAGCAACTGGCCGGGGCGCTGGCCTGGTCCTACGGCGAACCGGTCGCCCTGATCGTGGTCGTGATCTTCGCGATGCGCTGGAACCGCGACGAAGACCGCTCCAACGCGGCCGTGGACGAGCGGAACAGCCGCGGCGGGGACAGCGAACTCGCCGCCTACAACGAATTCCTCAAGACCCTGCCCCGCCGGTGAGGGCTGGCCCGGCCGGGGTGCACCGACATCGGAACCGCCCCCGAACCCGGACCGGCGCACCCCTTTCGCTAGTTCATCGTCAGCGCCGTCGCGCCCTTCGCGGCGAGTAGTTGCTCGATGGCGGTCGACTCGGCCTGCTGGGTGGCCACCATCTGACCCGCCAGCGCGGACACCGGCGGCACCGCGGCGTTGTCCGCCGCATACTGCGCCATCGGGATACCGCCCTTGTGGTGACGCAGGAGCAGCTGCAGGTAACGGGCGTCGAACGCCGACCCGGTGGTCCTGCGGAGGTCGGCGAGCTCGCCGGTGGTCGCCATCCCCGGCATCGGGGGCGAGGACGAATCCGCTGTGGCGGTGCCGCTTTCCATGCCCGGCATCGAATGGTGCGCCGAGCCGGCGGCGCTGTCGGTGGGCATCCACTGCATCGGCTCCCCGGACCCCAACGGAGGACGATCCCACAGGCTCAGCCACCCCTGCATGGTGCCGAGCTGACTCTGCTGGGTGGTGAGCACGTCATAGGCGAGGGAGCGCACCGCCGGATCGGCGGCATTCGCCAATGCCATCGCGGACATCTCCACCGCCTGACCGTGATGGACGGACATGTCCTGGGCGAACCCGACATCCACCGAGTCGCCGGCCGGCGCCCCCGGCTGGTCGCCGTCGAGCCATCTCTGCGCCCAGGCCCCGAGAAGGACACCCACCAGGACGGCGATGATCGCTCCGAGCGCCACCGCGGACCTCGAGGCGCTGCGGCGCCGCGCAGCGTCATCGACCATCGCGGGGTCGGGTGCGGCGGCGGCGGGAGAGGTGTTAGCCATTGCCTCCTCCGGTGGGTGCGGTCGGTGTCGACGTCGGCGACCCGTCCGAGGGGGCGGTCGCCGCCTGGTCGTCGGTGGCCGGGACCGCGTCCGGGCCCGGTGCGGAGGGGTCGAACGGCGGCGGGTTGGGCGGGTTGGCCGGGTCGAACCCGCCGGGCACGGTCGAGCAACTCGCACCGGCTTCGGGGTAGGTGTTCGGGTTCTGGCTCAGCGCGGTGACGAACTGGGTGATCCGCCGATCGTCGGCACCGTCGAGTTTGAGTTGGTGGCCCCATGATTGGAGGGCGATCGCCGCATCGAGGCCGGGATACGGGGACATCAGGGTGTACGGCCGACCGTCGATCTTCGCGGCGAGGGCGGTGACGTCGTCGGCGCCGAGCCGATCAGGGTTGTAGGCCACCCACACCGCGCCGTGTTCGAGGGAATGCACCGCATTTTCGGTACGGATGGGTTCGGGATAGACGATGCCGGTACAAGTGGCCCAGTACTGGTCGTGCGCACCACCGACGGGAGGACTCTGGTCGTACGCCACGCGCTGCGGGGCCTGAATGTGACTGCCGGCCGTATACTCGATCTCGGTCACCCCGGCGATGTCCGTGGCCGGGTCGGGGTTGTCCGCGCTCGGCGCGTACCGCTGGGCTTCGGCCCGCTCGACCGCCCTGGGCACCATGTTGTAGGCGATGATCCCGATCAGCCCGACGATGATCACGACGGCGCCGATCATCAACCAGGGAATGCGCCGGGTGCCCGGGATGCCCCCCGGCCTGGCCTTGTTGCGGTTGTTGGTCATCTCAACGGACCCGTTCCTTCACTCTCGTACCGCCGGGCCCGGTGCCCGGGACGGTCATATCGGCAGCACTACCGAGGTGACGAACTCGTTGCGCAGCCATCCGACGAACAACTCCCAGGCGCCGCTGAGCAACGCCGTCCCCACCACGATCAACATGACCCCGCCGACGATCTGAATGGTCCGGGAATGCCGACGCAGCCACCCGATCCCGTGCAACGTCTTCGCGGAACCGAAACCCAATGCAATGAACGGCAATCCGAGACCGAGACAGTAGGCGACGATCAACGCCACCCCGCGGGCGGCGGTGGCGCCCTCGGTGCCGGCCGCGACCGACAGCACACCGGCCAGGGTGGGGCCCAGGCACGGGGTCCAGCCCAATCCGAACACCCCGCCGAGCAGCGGTGCACCGGCGAGGGAGGAGATCCGGCGCGGGGTGAACCGGGTGTCTTTCTGCAGGGCGGGGATGAAACCGAGGAAGACCAACCCCATGACGATGGTGATCGCCCCGCCGACCCGCTGGAGCAGCTCCTGGTTGAGCCGTAGGGCACCGATCACACCGAAGACCGAGGCGGTGGCCAGGACGAAGACCACCGTGAAGCCGGTGACGAACAACGCTGCTGCCCCCGCCACCCGCCACCGATCCGAGCCGGCGGCACAGTCACCGCTTGGGGTGACTGCCGGTGTTTCGGCGCCGGAGACACCGGCGAGGTAGGACAGGTATCCCGGCACCAACGGCACTACACACGGGGAGGCGAACGACACCAGACCGGCGAGCACGCAGGCCCCGAGCGCGAGCAACAGCGGCCCGGTGGCGGCGGCGTTCTGGAAACTCACCCCGACCCCCTGCGCCAGCACTATCCCGTGCGCGGTCACGGCTGCGCCGCCAGACGTTCGATAACCGGCAGCAGGTCCTCTGCCAGCAAGGCCCGCAGGAAGACCGCGGCAACGCGGTGCTGGCGATCGAGGACCAGCGTGGAGGGGATGACACTGGTGGGATAGCTTCCGCCCAAGGCGATCAGGGTACGCATCGGCGGGTCGTAGATCGACGGATACGACATCCGATTGTCGATGACGAAGTCCTGCGCCTTGTCGCGCTGCGGATCGCGCACGTTGATCCCCAGGAACTGCACACCGAGATCCTTCGTGGCCTCATACGCCTGTTCGAGGTCGTCAGCCTCGGACCGGCACGGCGCGCACCACTGACCCCAGAGGTTGATCACGACCACCTGCCCGGCGTAGTCCGACAGCGACACGGCCCGGCCATCGGCCATCAGGTCAGGCCCGGAAAGCGGACCGACCTTCCCCCGGCTCTCCGGTGGGTCGTAGAGGATGTCCGTCTGCCCACCCGGCGCAACGAAGTCGAAGGTGCCGCCCTGGGCGACCGCATCGGACCCGGACGCACACCCGGCGGCCCCGAGAACCGCTGCCATGCCGACAGCGAGCACCGCGAGCAACCGGGCCCGCCAACCCCGGTGCGACCACCACATCGGTCGCCGACCGATCGTTAGGCAGTATCGAGTGGTCATCGGATCAACTCACCAACCGCGGACCGGACCTCGGCCGGGTCCGCGAACACGGACGGGGTGACGATCCGATCGACCGAACCATCCCGTTGCACAACGAAACTCAGCGGCAGCACCGGCGGCGCCGCCAAGGCCTGCATCGCCGCCTCGGCTCCGCCGAACGAGGGATAGTGGGCGTCGAGTTCGGTCAACAGCTTCAGGGCCGCCACCGGATCGTCCTGAACGTTGATCCCCGCGACAGGGAGCGAGTCAGGCTGATTCGCATAGGACTCGAGCACGGGGATTTGCTCGCGGCACGGGCCGCACCAGGACGCCCACATGTTGACCACTGTCGGTGCACCGCTCAGTGCGGCACCGAGATCGACCGCCTGCGCCGCCCCCAGGCACCGCGCCGACACCCCACTGAGCACCATGCCCACAGGCTGGGACGGCAGCGGTGTCGGGCACGGCCGCAGCTCGGCCTCGGCCGCCACCCGGGACAGCTCGGCGGCACCCTGGGGCGCACCGGCGCCGGCGACCGAAACAGCGCCGGCACCAGCGGTAACGCGTGCCTCCGGTACGTCGGACTCCTCCGATCGAGGCCAGATCGCCGCGATCAGCGCCACGACCGCGGCCAGGAAAAAGACCAGCCATCGACTCCCAGTTCGCACCGGCGTCCCTTCATGCGTGTAGCGATCGGTCGAGAGCCCACACCCTCAACTACTATTGTGCATAGTAGTTAGCATGGTTCGTCCGCCACCCCACCCTCACGGGGAAGCGACTGCGCCGCAGGTAACCGACCGCACGAGACAACTGCGCGGGCGAAAGAAGGAAACTCATGACGCCGTCACCCCCGGCCGGACACCGTCCGGCGAACGCCGCCCTCGCCACCCCGGCGCCCGGCGGACCCGAATCGGGGTCCCATCCGCCGACCGATACCTCGGTCACGCGGTTGATCCGGCTCGTGTTGCTCTACACCGCGGCACGATTGACGGTGATCGCCGCGCTGGTGGCGCTGCTGATCGGAGTCGACCGGGCCTTCGATCTCGGGCTCCCGCTGATGCTGTCGTCGATGGGCGTGCTGCTGGCCGGTGTCGCCATCTCCGCGGTGGCGTTCCGGTCGCTGCGCCGCCGGATCAATCAGGACGTCAACACGATCGACGACCGGCGGCGCCGCGCCCGCGATCAGCGCTGAACCCCCTGCACGCCGACGCCCCCGCCTGCGGCGGGCGATCATCGTCCTCGGTGTCGGGGTGATCGCCTGGGGCATCCCGAAGGTCGCCGTGGTCGTGTTCACCGGCCGGAACAGTGTGATCACCGAACAGGGCCTGTTCTTCTCCGGCACTGCGCTGGTCACTTTCGGTGGCGCCTACGAATCCTCGCCTTCGTCGCCCAGAAAGCGGTGGAAACCTGCGGCTGGCTCAGCCCCGGCGAGATGGTCCGCGGCTCGGTCTGGCCGAGACCACACCCGGTCCGCTGATCATGGTGGTGCAGTTCGTCGCGTTCCTCGGTGCCTACCGCACACCCGGGCGATCTTCGACCCGTGGGTGGCGTGGCGGCCACCATCGGTGCCCTGCTGACCACCTGGGTGACGTTCGTGCCGTGTTTCGTGTTCATCTTCCTCGGCGCCACTACGTCGAGCGGCTCCGCCACACACCCGACATCCGCACTCAGCGGCATCACGAGCACCTTCGGAATGTCGACGTGGTCCGCGGCCGTGGTCGGGGTGATCGCGAACCTGGCGTTTTGCTTCGCCGTGCACGCCCTCTTCGACGCCTCCCTGCGGCACGGGGGTCGATCCACCTTGCTGGTGCCCGACCCGGACACGATCCGGCCGGTCGTCGCGGTGATCGCGGCGGCGGCCGGGGTGATGATCTATCGCGCTGGTGCTGGTCGGCGGCTACCCGCGGCGCGCCGCGAGGACACCGATCGATAGGACCCGCCGCGACCACACGCTCGTCTGGAGGCAGGATCGTGAAGAAACCGGTGACGGAATCCGGGACTAGGTCTAGGCGTGTGGGGGTTCGCCGGTGACGACGTGGTCGGCGTGGTTGATGCCCTCGAGGATCAGCCGGGATAGGTGGCCGTCGTGGATGCGGTAGATCACCCGCCGGCCCTCCTTGCGGGTGTCGACCAGTCCGGTGAACCGCAGTTTCGCCAGGTGCTGGCTGACCGCGGTCCGCGAGCCCCCGGTCTGCTCGATCAGCGCGGTCACATCGGCCTCACCGCGGGTGAGGATCCACAGGATGTGCAGCCGGGTGGGGTCGGCGAGCATCCGGAAGGTTTCGGTGGCGGTGTCGAGGCGCTCCTGATCCGGTTCGACCGGGTGACTCAGGCTCGCCGCCGGGGCCACCGCCGGGGCCGCTGCCTCGGTCATCGGGTCCATCGCATTACCGCCTTCCCGCCACCACCGCCTCGACGAGCGGCTCGGTCCGTGCCGGCCAGGCCCGTGCGGCGGCCAGTCCTGCGAGTGTAGCGAGCACGGTCAACGTGAGGGCCGCGGCGACCTGCCCGACCTGCGCGCCCACCCACCCGGCGAGCGGGTAGGTGAGGATGAAACAGGCGTGCGAGAGCGAGAACTGGGCGGTGAACACCGCGCTGCGGTTCTGCTCGTCGGATTCGTAGCGCAGCAGCCGCGCCGACGGGGTGTTGATCATCGACGTCCCGGCACCGAGCACGATCCAGATCCCGGCCAGCAGCCCCCACCCCACCGACGGGGTGGGGGCGGCGAAGAGCATCAGCGCGGCCGCCGCCAGCCCGACCGGCAGGATCGCGCACCCGGTGAGCATCAGCCGGCGATCCTCGAGGGCCATCAGCAGCCGCGGCAGCGCCAATGCCACCAGCATCGACCCGCCGCCGAAGCAGCCCAGCGCCACCGCGACCCCGGTGTTCGACCCGCCGAGCAGATCCCGGACGTACACCACGGTGTTGACCACCACCAGGGCGGTCGCGGCGGCGACGACCATGTTCATCGCCAGCAACCCCCGCAGCACCGGGCGGCCCACCATCACCCGCGCCCCGAGGGTGATGCGGTGAAGCAGCGGCACCGACCGGTCCGCCGGGACGGGCCGCGGCAACACCGTCCTCATCACCAGCAACGCCGAACCCACGAACCCGGCGACGGTGCCGAGGAACAGGAAGTTGTAGCTGATCAGTGTCAGCAGTGCCGCCGCGAGGATTGGGCTGAGCAGGGACTCGAGGTCGTAGGCCAGCCGGGACAGCGACAATGCCCTCGTGTAGTCCGCCTCCTGGACCAGCACCGCCGGAATCAGCGACTGGAACGCCGGGGTGAACGTCGCCGACGCCGCCTGCAACACGAAGATCAGCACGTAGATCTGCCAGGTCTGATCCACCAGCGGCAGCGCCGCCGCGATGGCCGCCCGGATGACGTCCGCCCCCACCAGCAACACCTTCCGCGGCACCCGATCGGCGAGCGCCGAGATCACCGGGGCCACCGCGACATAGGCGACCATCTTGATCGCCAACGCGGTCCCGAGCACCGCCCCGGCATCGGCGCCGGCCAGATCGTAGGCCAACAGGCCCAGGGCCACGGTCAGCAGACCCGTCCCCACCAGGGCCACGATCTGCGCGGCGAACAACCGGCCGAACGTGCGATGACGCAACACCTCGAGCACCCCAGGACCTCCAGACCTCTTCACAACGGTTACCGACTCGACCATAATCCTATATGTGCGCACTTGCGCAACCATGTGAGGTTTACGGGTCGGCTGAGGGAGAGGAACGTTCCGGGTAAGAACGCAGGTCAGCGAGGAGTTGTGGTGAGTGCGGCGTCGAGTCTGGAGGTCGAGGATCTGCGGTGGGGCTGGGGCGCCGCCGGATTCGTCCTTGGCTGCGCCGCGGTGCTGGCCTTCACCCCGCTGTACCTGGTGCTGGCCGCGGCCGCGCTCGGGTTGGCCGGGATGGCCGTGTTCCACCTCGCCGGTCACCGCACCGCCGGCGCCCGGCTGGCCTCGTTCGGGCTGGGGGTGCTGATCCCGGCCGCCGCCGGCGCGGTCCTGGTGGGAATCAATTCGTTCTGACAGACGAGTCCATCTGACAGGTAGGGGGAGCACCGTGGGACTGGGGGCACGACTTCTCGGCGACCACCGCGGTCACGCGGACGACGCCAGCGGCGGACTGATCCGCCGGGCACGGCTGTACGAACTCGTCTCCGCGGCCGCCTTCCTCGGCCGGCGCCGCCGGGTCTTCGACCGGCTGGTGTCTCTCAGCGGCGCCGGTCCGGGCGACCGCGTCCTCGATGTGGGGTGCGGCACCGGCTATTTCGCCACCCGACTTGCCGCGGCGATCGAGCCGGGCGGCCGGGCCCAGGGCATCGACCCGTCCTCGCCGATGATCGATTACGCCACCGGGCGGCGCGGCACCGCGCACACCACCTTCTCCGTCGCGGCCGCCGAACGGCTGCCCTTCCCCGACAACTCCTTCGACGTGGTGACCTCGACCCTGGTCATCCACCACATCGCCCCGAACGCCCGCGCCGCCGCGGCACGGGAAATGGCCCGGGTCCTGCGGCCCGGGGGCCGGGTGCTGATCGCCGATTTCCGTCCGCCGACCAACCCGGTCGCGAACCATCTGATCGGGGCCCTCGCCGGGCACGCCATGCAGCACACCCCGATCGACGACTTCGCCGCACTCCTCGACAGGGCTGGATTGCACACCACCGCAACCGGCGAACAAAAGCCCTGGCTGCGCTACCTCCAGGCGGACAAGACCCGGTGAGCAGCGGAGCGAGTGCGGTTCTCATCCTGCATCGCACCGCACTGAGCCCTATCGTGTGCGAATGGGACTGGGACTTCTGATACTCGATCTCCCACGCGCCTGGTCCCGGCACACCGCACTCGACACGGCTGCCGATGCGCTGCGCGAACGCGGAATATACAACTGGTCCAGGCTCGAATTACGCGGCACAGCCGCGACCGGAACAGACCTGGTCCGCCAGTTCACCTTCACGTATTGGGACCCGTCGACCCATGGACGGCAGGTTTACAATCTCAGCTACACCGACCTGTGGGAGCGCCTCGATGCCGCCGACCGCACCACGCTGCTGAGCGTTCTCTCCGGCGGCACCATCGGCTCCCACGTCACCACAACGCTGGCCCGCGTCGCCGGCGACGACTTCCTCGTCCGCGACCGTGAGGGCAACCAAAACCTGCCCCGTAGCCTCCGCCACTTTCTTCGTGCAATGGATGACCACCGCAGGTGAGATGGTCGAGCGGAAGCACAGATCCGAGGATCGGTGGTGGCATCGACGCGCGTGACCGACATGATGTGCAGTCCCCAAGTCTCCGGGCCAGGCCCCCGTAGTGGCACGGGTTCGGCGCCGTGTGTCTGCGTGTCACACGGGCGCTTCACCTTGGAGAGGGGGGTGCCAGAAATCGGGTGTCGGTATTTCCACGAAGGCGCGCGCTTGCCTGAAGTGTTCGAGTTGTTGTGGTCGCACCAGAACTTCCGGTCGCAGCAACCGTTCGAGCTGGTCTGCCGTGAGGAGCCCGCGTGTGACCACGATGTCCGGAATGCTGCGGCCAGTGGAAAGCGACTCCTCAGCAACGGAAGTGGCGGCGGTGTACCCGATGTGCGGGTTCAACGCGGTGATGATGCCGATGGAATGTTCGACATCGGCGCGGAGTTTGTCCGCGTTGGCGGTGATGTCCGGGACACATCGCTCCGTGAGAGCCCGACAGGCTGCACTGAGATGTGTCAGGGATTGAAACAAACTCGAGGCGATGATCGGCTCGAGGGCGTTGAGTTGGAGTTGGCCCCCTTCTGCGGCCAGGCTGATCGTGACATCGTTCCCGATGACTTCGTAGGCGACCTGGTTGACCACCTCCGGCACGACCGGGTTGACTTTGCCCGGCATGATCGATGATCCCGCTTGGACTGCTGGCAAATTGATTTCGCCCAGGCCGGTGCGTGGACCCGAGGAGAGCAGGCGCAGGTCGTTGCAGATCTTCGACAGTTTGACCGCGGTGCGCTTGAGAACTCCGGACAGCTGAACGAATGATCCGACATCTTGTGTCGACTCGATCAGGTCGGTTGCGGTGGTCAAGGGCAGGCCGGTGATGGCACGGAGAGCCTCACAGGCGGTTTCCGCGTACAGCGGGTGGGTGTTGATTCCTGTGCCGATGGCGGTGCCACCGAGGTTGATCTCGGCGACGAGGCGTTCGGCTTCGAGCAGTCGGTCGGCGTCCTCGGTCACCATCACCGCGTAGGTGCCGAATTCCTGTCCGAGTGTCATGGGGACGGCGTCTTGGAGCTGAGTGCGGCCCATCACCACGTCGTGAAACTCCGTCGCCTTGATCGTGAACTCGGTGGCGAGGTCTTTCATTGCCGCTCGGAGGTGATCGATGGCGAAGTGCAGGGTGACCTTGATTGCGGTGGGGTAGACGTCGTTGGTGCTCTGACTGAGGTTGACGTCCTCGAGGGGATGCACCTCGCGGTAGGTTCCGCGAGGGAGCCCGAGTATTTCCAGTGCGCGGTTGGCGATGACCTCATTGGCGTTCATATTCGTCGACGTGCCCGCGCCGCCTTGGATGACATCGACGACGAACTGATCGTGAAACCGGCCGCCGCGGATTTCTCTGCATGCCTCCACGATTGCCGTCATCCGTCGTGTGTCGAGAAGACCCAGCTGATGATTCGTCTGTGCTGCGGCTTCTTTGACGCTGGCCAAGGCGACAATCAATTCGGGGTAGACACTGATCGGGGTTCCCGTGATCGCAAAATTCTCTACCGCTCGGAGTGTGTGAATGCCGTAATAGGCGGAATCGGAGACCGGGCGGGTCCCGAGGAGATCGTGTTCGTCCCGCGTGACAGGTGGAGGGGGCATCGGGCCTTCTCTCTCGAGCAGATCTGAACAAGGCGGATCGGGGATGGGCATGTCGGATGGTGAACAGACTCGGACGGCTGGGGCGGGAAGGCCGCATCGGTCTCACGAGGCTGCGCACGCAAATTTGCTACCCGCTCCGGTCACCCCGGCGCTGGGAGGAGGGGCATTCGCCGTCTCTGGAGGTCCGGTTGCGCCGGCACCGCGACCTCCCGTAACCCCGCTGCAGGAGAGGGCGTCGGTGATGAGCATCCTGGCGTAATCATTTTCGAGTCGGTAGAGCCGGCGAGTGCCTATCCTGCGGGAGGCCACCAAGTGCGCTGCTCTGAGTTGGGCCAGATGCCGAGAGACCGTCGATGCCGGAGTGCCTACTATCGCGGCGATGTCGTTGACCGATCGCTCGCCGCCGGTGAGCGACCACACCACTCGGACACGGGTGGGATCGGAGAAGAGCCGAAACACCTCGACCAGGAAGGCCACATTGGCGTTATTCCACTGCGGCCGCGGTAGGGACCGGGCCGTTGCCTCGTTGTGGTGGAGCATCGAGCCCCCGCTTTCCGCTCAGTGCGTCGTGGTGGAACCCGTGTTGCCGGGGACAATGCGTCGCGACATCGGTGTCGTGATGATCAGGGTCGTTGCGTTCGGGCTGCGACGATTTTCGGTTCGGTGAGTGCTTCGACTGCACTCCACACACCTTCGCGGCCGATGCCGGATCGTTTGACTCCGCCGAAAGGCATGGCATCGATCCGGAAGTCCGGACTCGAGTTGATCAGCACTGCGCCGACCCGGAGCTTGGCGGCCAGGTCCAGAGCGACATCGATATCTTGGGTGAACACGCCCGCTTGCAGCCCGGTATCGACTGCATTGGCCGAATCGATCACCGAGTCGAGGTCGGTGAACGGGTCGATCATGACCACCGGCCCGAACACCTCGTTGGTCCTGATCTGTGCGTCGCGGGGCACGTCGGTCAGCACTGCCGGGGTCACGAACGTTCCGGTGCGGACGCCACCGGTCCGCAACACCGCGCCGCCGTCGACGGCCTCATCGATCCATCCGGTGATGCGGCGCGCCTGGTCTTCGTCGATGAGGGGCCCGATATCGGTGGCCGGGTCTCGCTTACTGCCGACCACCAAAGCTGACGCACCTTCGACCACCCGGTCCACGACAGTGCGGTAGAGACGGTTGTGGACGAATACCCGCTGCACCGACAGGCAGTTCTGGCCGGCCACCCCGAACGCGCCGTCGACAATGGACGCGGCGACTTCCTCGGGGTCGGCGTCCGCGCAGGCGATCCGCGCATTGTTGCCCCCGAGCTCCATCAGGAGTTTGCGGGCGGGCCCGGCGTGCGCGATCAGGTCGGCCGTCGCCGGGCCGCCGGTGAAGGAGACGACGTCGATCGCCGGGTTGGCGACCAGGGCCTGCCCCGCCGTATCGCCGGTGACCACCGCGAGGTACTCCGGTGGTACGCCGCTGGCGAGAAGGACATCGACGAGGGCGAGCGCCGTCACGGGGGTGGCCCCAGAGGGTTTGAGCACCACCGCATTGCCCGCGATCAGGGCGGGCCCGAGCTTGTGCGCCACCAGGTTGAGGGGATCGTTGAATGGGGTGATGGCCGCGACGACTCCGACGGGTTCGCGGGTGTACCAGCCCGTCCAGCCCTCGCCGCGTGGTGTGTCGTCGAACGCGATGCTGCGGCCGGTCAAGGCGGAGGAGGCTTGGGCGGACAGTCGGAGTGTCTCCATCGCCCGGGTGACTTCGCGGTCGGCTTCCCGGAGAGTCTTGGATGACTCCGCCGTGATCAGGCGCGCGAATCGTTCCCGATCGTGTGCCACCCGTGCCGCCGCCTTCTCGATGGCCTCGCGCCGTTGCCACAGTGGCCAGGCTCGCTGCCGGTGGCCGCGGGCGACGAAGGCAATGGCCTTGTCCACTTCGTGGTCGGTGGCATTCATGACGGTGCCGACCAGGGTGCGGTCCTCGGGGTCGTAGACGTGGAGGTGCCGTGCACCGTCTCGCCACAGTCCTTCCCAGAACCCGCCCGCGAGGGGCCGCCACAGTGGGTTCTGCGGTGCGGGTGCGGTGTCGGCTGGGGTGACCGTGGATGTCATACCGACTTCTCCTTGTCATGTACTAGTGCGGCTCGGACGTCATTCCATCGGTGGCAGCGCACCGAATGTCCCGCCGCGATCTCGGTCAACACCGGTTGTTCGGCGCGGCATCGGTCCACGGCGAGCGGGCACCGGGTATGGAATCGGCAGCCGGGTGGCGGGTTGATCGGCGAGGGCGGTTCGCCGGCAGCCTCGGCGTGGCCCGTGCAGGGGTGTGCGTGGGTTGCGGCCGCGAGGAGCGCGAGGGTGTAGGGGTGCACCGATCCTTCGAAGAGGTCGTCGCGGTCGGCGATCTCCACGATCTGCCCGAGGTAGAGCACGGCGACCCGATCGCTGGCGAATCGCACCACGCGCAGGTCATGCGAGATGAGGACCATGGTGAGGTGGTGTTCACGGCGGAGCCGGGTGAGGAGGTTGAGGACCCTGGCCTGTACCGAGGCGTCCAGTGCCGAGGTCGGCTCGTCGCAGATCAACAGTCGCGGTTTGAGGAGCAGGGCGCGGGCGATGACCACGCGTTGCAATTGACCGCCCGAACACTGCCCCGGGTATCGGCCCAGGTAGGTGTCGTCGAGCCCGACCTCCTGCAGCGAGGCCGAGATCGCGAGCCCCCGTTCGGCGCGGGTTCCGATGCGGTGTTGTGCGAGGACGGCGTAGAGGCTGTCAGCGATGGTCATCCGCGGGTCCATCGCGGCGTGCGGGTCTTGGAAGACCAATTGGGCGATGCGCCGCAGTTGTTTTCGCTGAGACTCTTTCATGGTTCGGGTGTCGAGCCCGTCGATGGCGACGGTGCCGGCATCGAGCTCGATGAGCCGGAGTATTGCCCGGGCGATTGTGCTTTTGCCGGAACCGGATTCGCCGACCAGTCCCAGAACCTGCCCGGCCTTGATGGTCAGCGAGACGCCGTCGATGGAGTGCACATGTTCGCGTGTGCGGCGCAGACCGCGGCGGGGCAGGGGGAAGCGTTTGACCGCGCCCTCCATAACGACCATGTCGGGTGCGTGCTCCGCACGACGGTGCGGGGGAGACATCATCATCGAGGTCATGCGGACTCCCCGAGGTGGATGGGTGCCCAGCAGCGGGTGGAGTGTTCGTGGGGCTCGTGCCGGCCCGCAGTGAGATCGGGCTCGGTGGTGGCGCATTGATGTTCCACGTGTGCGGTCGCTGCCACCGAACATCGGGACCGGAAACGGCAGCCCGCCGACAGGTCGCGGGCGGAGCTGGCGTTTCCGGGAATGGCATACAGCTCCCCGGTCGCGGTGGTCTTGAGCATCGAGGCGTTGATGAGGGCTTGGGTGTAGGGGTGCTCGGGTGCGGCGAGGATGTCCGCGGTCGTCCCCTCTTCGACGATGCGCCCGGCGTACATCACGGCGATGCGGTCCGCGATGGCGGAGACGACGCCGAGATCGTGCGAGATGAACAGGACGGACATGCCGAGCTGTGTGCGCTTGGCTGCGATCAGCGCCAGGATCTGTGCCTCGATGGTGACATCGAGGGCGGTCGTCGGTTCGTCGGCGATCAACAGTTGCGGCTGTCCGGCGAGCGCGATCGCGATCATCACTCGCTGTGCGATACCACCGGAGAGCTGGTGTGCGTAGGAGCGGGCTCGGCGGTCCGGTTCGGCGATGCCGACGTCGGCGAGTAGTTCGACCGCGGCCCGTCGTGCCGAGTGCCGGTTCATCCCGAGATACCGTCGCAGCGGCTCCGCGACCTGCGCACCGACTGTGGAGGTCGGGTCCAGCATCCGCTTGGGCTGCTGGAACAGTGCCCCGATTCGGCCGCCCCGCACCTTGTTCATGGCGCGATCGGACAACCCGAGCAGATCGACCCCGTCGAGCGTGATCGCGCTGGCGTTCATCTGCGCGCCGCGCGGGAGCAGGCGCATCAACGACAGCGCGGTCATGCTCTTGCCGGACCCTGATTCCCCGACGAGGGCGAGTATTTCACCGCGATCGATGTGGAAACTCACCTCGTCGAGTACCGGGCTCGTGGGTGCGCCGTCGAACCTTGCCGACAACTTGGTGACATTCAACAGCTCGGGCATGTCATCCTCCGTGGTGCTGGTGAGTGTGTGCGACTGCGACTGCGATTGCGGATGTGTCGTCACGGTGCGTGGTGAGGGTGTTCATCGCGTCACCGAAATGCGCGTCGAGTGCCTCGATCAGGGCAGGCAGGTTCCCGGTGGTGATCAGCCTGAGCAGGTGCTGATGCTCGTCGAGGAGATCGCCACGGCCTTTGTAGGTGCCGACCAACATGTTCAATCCCAGTCGCGTCTGTCCGGCGAGCTGGGCGTACATGGTGGTGAGCCGTTCACTACCCGCCGCGTAGACCGCGATCTCATGGAATCGGAGATCGAACGCCGAGGCCTGTACCCAGTCCTCTCGGTGAATCGCGAGGGACATGCGCCCGAGCGTTTGTTCGAGTTCGGCGATCAGTGAAGCCGGGGCGCCGCGAGTGACGAGCCGAATCAGTGCGGCGCGTTCGACGGTCGCACGGGCGAAGTAGAGATCCTCCAAGTCCTCTGCGGTCAGCACCCGGACGGTGATCCCGCGGTGCGGGGTGCGCACGAGCAGCTCTTCTTGCACCAGCCGTTGCAATCCCTCACGAACGGGCCCGCGGCTCGTGCGGAACTGCGCGGCCAGTTCCACCTCGTTGAGCGGCATACCCGGTGCGAATGTGCCGTCGAAGATGCGTTGACGTATCTGCGACGTCACGACAGCGGCGAGTGTGCGCTTCGGTACATCGTTGTCGGGTGGCGCTTTTCGCATATTCACGGTCCCTCCTTGGCGGTGCTTTGGGCCGGACGGGTGCAGCGTCAGCTCTGGCGGCTGCGGCGGGCGTTGATGCCTTGACCGATGAGGGTCACGCTCAATGCCGTGATGAAGATGGCGAGACCGGGATAGATGACCAGACCCGGTGCGGCGGACATGAAGGGCTGGGCATCGGCGAGCATGGATCCCCAGTCGGCGTCGGGTGGTTGCACGCCCAGCCCTAGAAAGGACAGGGCGCCGACGGTGATGAGTTTGTGCCCGAAGCGCAGTGCCGCGTGTGCGGTGAGCGGGCTCAGTGCGTTGGGAAGGATGTGCCGGAAGACGATGAAGGTGGACGAGCAGCCGAGCGCGCGAGCGGCTTCGATGAAGTCGCGTGAGTCTATTTCCAGCGTCAACCCTCTTGCGAGTCGGGCGAACGGGGTCCATCCGCCGATGACGAGGGCGAGGATCAGCGTCGTGTATCCGGCGCCGAGGATGGACACCAGGAACATGGCCACGATCATTTCGGGAAAGGCGAGCAGGACGTCGGTGACCCGCATGACGAACTGGTCGAGGGCGCCGCGTCGCCTGGCGCAGACGATGCCGATGAGGGTGCCGCTCACCGCGCAGATCGCCAGGGTGATGGCGGCAATCGAGACAGAGAAGCGGCCGCCGTCCATCAGCCGGCTCAGCACGTCGCGGCCGAGTTGATCGGTGCCGAGCCAATGGCTGCTCGAGCTCGGTGCCAGCCGGTCGCTGAGGTTTTGGGCCGACGGGTTGTAGGGCATGATCCACGGGGTCAGCACAAGGATGACGGTGATCGCCACGATGACGGCGATGCCGATGATCAGGCTGACCGGGGTGTTCCGCAGGGCGTGTACGGCCCGGCTCGGGGTGGAGGCGCGGCGTGGGGCGGGTCGCTCTGGCCGGCTGGGCGCCGGTGCAGTCGGGTTGTCAAGCAGGGACATTCGCTGACCTCACCGTCGGATTGATGTAGGTGTACAGCACATCGGTCGCGGTGGTGATGATGACGGCCAGCGCGACGATGCTGATGATCGATGCTTGGATCACCGGGACGTCCCCGTTCATGACGGAGTCGTAGAGCAGCCGGCCCATGCCCGGCACCGCGAAGATGACCTCCACGACGACGGAACCACCGAGCAGACCTGCCAGCCACACCGAGAACAAGGTGACCACGGGCAGGAGCGAATTCCGCACGCCGTGCCGGACCATCGTCTCCCGGAACGTCAGGCCGCGGGCCCGTGATGCGGTGATGTGCGGGGATTCGAGGACGTCGACCATCGAGGCCCGGGTGACTTGCGTGAAGTAGCTCATCGGCCGCAGCGCCAGGGTCAGGCAGGGAAGGATCATCGAGGACGGGCCGGTCCAGCCCGCCGACGGCAAGGCGCCGAGTTTGAGCGCGAACATCAGGATCAGCACGGGGGCGAGCCAGTACTCGGGGATCGCGACGAAAGCTTGGGTGATAGTGGTGATTACGGTGTCCGTCGGTGTGCCCCGCTTGATGGCGGCGATGGATCCGAGGGGCAGGGCGAACAGTAACGCCACCAGCAGCGAGGTGACTGCCAGTATCGCGGTGACCGAGAGTGCGTGCCCGATCATCTCCATGACCGGGGATCGGCTGGTGTACGACAACCCGAGGTCACCGGTGACGGCCTTGGCCAACCAGTCGAAATACTGCACGACGAGCGGCCGGTCGAGCCCGTAGGCGGCGCGGAGACGCTCGACGACCTCCGGATCCATGGTGACGTCGTTGACCCTTGCTCGGAGAATCTTCCGCGCCGGGTCACCGGGGTGATGTACGGGATGAGGAAGACGACGAACGAGACGATCAGCAAGGTGGCGACGAGCACGGACATGCGTCGGACGATGGCGATCACTACACACCTCCTTCGGTATTTCGGTCTCAGCGGCGGCGACGGTTCAGCGGACCAGGTCGAGGACTCGGAAGAAGGCCCCGGCCGGGGGCAGGAACCAGGGCGGTCCGAAGTGGCCGGGCACCGGCAGGAAGGTCAGATCTCTCCACGGATTCGCCGTGGTGTCGCCGGTGACGATGTGGGAGAGGACCTTTCCCATGTGGGTGGCCATTTGCACGCCGTGGCCGCTGTAGCCGACGGAGTAGTACAGGCCGTCTTGTTCGCCCGCGTGCACCATCTGATCGACCGACATGTCGACCAGACCACCCCAGCAGTAGTCGATGCCGACATCGGCGAGCTGCGGGTAGACCTTGGTCATGGCCCGCTTCAGGATCTGACCGCTCTTGATGTCGGATCCGCTGTTCGACATCGCAAACCGCGCACGACCACCGAAGAGGAGCCGGTTGTCCGGGGTGATGCGGAAGTAGTAGAGCAGGTGCTTGCTGTCGGCGGCGACGCGTTTGCGGGGGAGCAGCTCGTCGACGACGTGCTGGGGGAGCGGTTCGGTGACGATGATGAAACTGCCGATCGGCACGATCCGGCGCCGCAGCCAGGGGGTCAGGCCTCCGGTGTAGCCGCTGGTGGCGACGACGACCTGGTCGGCCCGCACCACACCCCGAGCGGTCTGGATGTCGTGCTGGTATCCGTCCCGTTTGGTCATGGCGGTGACCTTGCAGCCCTCGTGGATCGACACGCCGTTGGCGGCGGCCGCCCGCGCGAGCCCGTGGACGAGTTTGCCGACGTGTACCCCGGCGCCGAGGGGGTCGACCATCGCGCCGTGGTAGAAGGAACTGCCGATCTCGTCGCGAATGTCCTGGGGCGGGATCAGGGCGACGTCTTGGCCGGTGTACTTGCTGATCAGTTCCGCGGACCGCTCGAATCCGGTGTAGTGACTGGGTTTGCAGGCCAACGTCAGTTTCCCGGTGCGCTCGAATGCGCAGTCGATGCCCTCGGTGGTGACGAGGTCTTCGATCGTGTCGATGGCGGCGTTGTAGGCGAGGAACATCTCCCTCGCCCGTTCGGGTCCGTACCGTCGCACCGCGGTGGGAAAGGAAATGGCCAGCCCGGTGGTGGCCATGCCCCCATTGCGTCCGGAGGCACCCCATCCGATCGTGTGCTCCTCGAGCAGCACCACCGAGGCGCCGGCTCGCGCCACATGCAGTGCGGTCGACAGCCCGGTGAGACCGGCGCCGATGACGGCGACGTCGGCGTGCGCGGGCACATCGTTGCGGCGGTAGTCCGCTCCTGGCTCGGCCGTGTCCAGCCAGTAGGACCCGAGCTTCACGATGCGTCCGCGGTGCTCATCGCGCGCAGCCCGAGCAGCGCCGGCACTCCGCCCAGGTCCGTGGTCTCGGCGTAGCCGTAGAACGGTGTAGACGGATCGTAGCCACGGTTGACGTAGACCTTGTGCGTGATTCGAAGCTCGTGCGCCGGTATCACGTCGTACCAGATGTGCGAGGAGACGTGCAGGATCTCACTCGGTTTGGCATCGAGTTGGTCGAGCATGTACTCGAACGCCCGGTAGCGGGGCTTGTAGGCACCGGCCTGCTCGGCGGTGAAGACCCGGTGGAAGTCGACACCGAGTTGCTCGATGTTGCGGGCCAGCATGCTGTCGACCGCATTGGACAAGATCACCAGCGGATATTCCGCGGCCAATGCCGCGAGAGGTTCCGGCACGTCCGGGTGCGGGCCCCACGAGCCGACCGCCTCGATGATGGCGTCGACGTCCGAGGGCTTGAACTGAATTCGCCAGCGGTTGCAGGCGCGGAGCCAGGAGTCGCGCAGCAGCTGGGGATACAACTTGAACGGCCCGAGCACTTCATCCATCCGGTATGCCCGGAAGTCGGCATTGAAGGCCGCGACATCGGCAGGGGCGATTGTGTCTTTGATGAGCGGCGCGACCGCCTCGGCCATCTGGAAGTTGGTCAGTGTCCCGTAGCAGTCGAACGTGATGAACTTGGGTTCGAAATCGCTCAGTTCCATGACGGTGAAATGTCCTTTCCTGTCAGCTGTTGGAGACGGTGAGATCCGGGGTGACGGCGTATCGCGCGAGGGGGTCGTCGACGAAACTCTCGATGGTCTCCAGCCGTGCGGCGGTGGTCTGTTCGTGGGCGATGAAGGTGGTGACGGCGTCCGCTTGCAACTGCGAGGCGACGTCGGCGTAGATCGCGTTCCGTCGTTGCGGGTCGTTCTCGGTGTTCGCGGCGCTCAGTTGCGCGTCGATCGCCGGATCGCAGTACTGGCTGATGTTGAATCCCCCACCGCAGGAGTAGTCGGCGGTGAGAAACCCCAGAGGATCGGCGATGTCGGTGAGGTGATTACGGGACAGCAGCGCGAGGTCGTATGAGCCGTCCAACAGCGAGGGCTCGATTGCCGAGTAGTCACTGACCTGCACGCCGACGTCGATTCCGATCTCGGCCAGGTTGGCTTGGATCACCGCGGCGAGGTCCGCGAACTCGGGGCGCTCGGTGTAGGCGAGCAGCGTCAGCTTCAGTTGTCCCGGTGCGTATCCCGCTGCGGTGAGCAGACGGCGGGCCTGGTCGAGGTTGCGGTTCACCGGTTGAGAATCGGGGGCCCACGCTTCGGTGGGCGCGAACGGTCCGATGGCCGGGTGCGCCTGCCCGCCGAAGACACTGGCGGTGATCGACTCGACGTCGACCGCAGCCTGCACGGCCTTACGCACCTCGGGATTGTCGAACGGTGCCCGGGATTGATTGAAATACAGGCCGGTGGTGCGCGGGGTGAACGCACTACTGACCTTGATGCGCGCATCGCCCTCGAGCTCCGGGACGGTCGATGCGGGAAGTCCGAGGGCGATCTGCGACTCACCGGTGCGGACCTGCGTGGCCCGGGTGGCGCCCTCCGGAATGAACCGGGCCGTCACCGACTTGAGCGGTACGTTCCCGCCCCAGTAGGCGGTGTTTCCTTCCAGGGTCATCGACTGGGCCGGGGTTTGCGCGACCGGAGTGTAGGGGCCGGTGCAGTGCGAGAGCGGGTCGATGCCGGTGCCGGTGTACGCGGCCGGCGCCAGAATTCCGGTGTTGATACTCGCCAAACGGAAGGGCACCAGCGCGCTCGGTTCGGGAGTGCGTATCCGCACAGTCGAATCATTCAGTGCTTCAACGGACGTGATCAGCTTCGGAGTGAAGGCCCGGGGCGGAGCATCTGCTCGGAGTAGGTATTGCAGGGAGGCGACCACGGCGGCCGTCGTGAGGTCGGTCCCGTCCTGGAATTTCACCCCCTCTCGAAGCGTGAAGTCCCAGGCCGTGGGTTCGGTCTGAACCCACTCCGTTGCCAGAAGCGGCACGAGTGCGCCGGCCTCGGCGTCGTATTTCACCAGGGTTTCGAGGCAACCGACTTGGGAGAGGACGAACGCGTCGTCGGTTTCGAGGGAGTAGTTCGCCCGCGGGGTGAATTGCAGGCTGACCGTCAGATTGTCGGCGGAGCCCGAACCGCTGGTTGTGCTGCCTTCGAAACTGCCACAGGCAGTTGCAGCGAGTGCTCCGGCCACAACGACGGCCGGCCATCGAACACATCTTGAGATTCGCATGAATGCCACCAAGGAATTGGGATGGACCGGCCGGGGAAGGTGCCGGTTTTGAACCAGCCAGAGCTTCGTGGGTCTGGTTGACAATCAAACTAAGGAGGCTCCGTAAACATTGTCAACAACTACATCATTGCGGTCCATGTTGTTAACACTTGCGCAACACCCGCAGATGCCTTGTGGCCCTGATTTACTCCCGCGGGTGGGGCGAGTGCCGGACCTCTTCGGAGAGTGATCGGAGTGCATCCACCGCTGCCGCCTCCTTCCGGTAGACCGAAGATTCTCGGCGCGGCTGGGTTCCTAGAACGGTTACTGTACAGCGCAATCCGTGGCCAAGGCATCGAAATGGGGATCGGACGCCGAACGGGCTGCGGTGCCGCGAATCCGACGGTAATACGCCGTCCATGCTTTCGGTCGCAGCGCTGGGTTCGGGCATGAAAAGGCTGTGTCACGGGCCCAATTCCCGAAAATGGCGATCCCGCGACGGATTCGCGTCCCGCTGTTAACAATGTTGCCGTTGTAGCTGACTGGGCGTCGTCGAACGTGAACCCGGGAACGTCGTTCGCGTTGACGGAACCCTGACGAGGTCCTAATGTATCAGGTGAAATATCACGGTGTCACTGTCGACGCCTCATCCAGAGACAGGACCTCCTTCATGAGGAATCACCCCGCGATCTCAGCCACCGACACGAGCTCTGTGGGCAGCCATGCGCCGAAACACGAACACGGAGCTCATGCGCACTCCCGCACTGCCAGCGGACATGCCGACCACGCCCACGACGACCAGCGCCACGAGAACCACGGCCACGGTGACCACAGCCCCGGTCACGGCCATCCTCACGGCGACCACGATGACCAGCGCCACGACGACCACAGCCCCGGTCATGGGCACGGCCACGGACACGGCGACCACGATGACCACGACCACGGACACGGCGCCCTGGCCAAGCTCAAGCACATCTTCGTTCCGCACTCACACGACGCCAACGAGGCGATCCAATCGGCTCAGGAATCGAGCGGCCAAGGCATTCGCGCGGCATGGATCGGCCTCGCGGGAATGATGACCACGGCGATCCTGCAGATCTTCATCGTCGCGATATCCGGCTCGATCGCCCTTCTCGCCGACACCCTGCACAACCTCGGACACGCCATGACCACCATTCCGCTGGTCATCGCCTTCAGGATCGGACAACGCGCCGCCAGCAAGCGCTACAGCTACGGCTACCGACGCGCAGAAGATCTTGTCGGGGTGCTGATTTCGCTGGTCATCGCCGCATCGGCCGCCCTGATCATCTACGAATCGATCGATGCGTTGATCAACCCACGACCTCTGACGAACCTGGGTTGGGTCTTCGCCGCCGGCCTCGTCGGCGCCCTCGGCAACGAGGTCGTCGCGGTCTACCGGATCCGTACCGGCCGCAAGATCGGCTCAGCAGCGTTGATCGCCGAAGGTCAGCATGCCCGCGCCGACGGATTGACCTCCATCGCCGTGGTCGTGGGCGTCATCGGTGTCTGGTTCGGATTCGAACGCCTCGATGCCATCATCGGGCTGTTCATCGCAGCGGCCATCCTGTGGATCCTGTTCAACTCCATGCGCACCATCTGCCGCCGACTGATGGACGGGGTCGACCCGGGCGTCATCGAAAGCATGACGACGACCGTGGCCGCCGTCGACGGCGTGGTCGACGTCGATCGTGTCCGAGCTCGCTGGAGCGGTCACCGGATGGAGGCCGACGCCAATGTCGTTGTCTCCAAGGGACTGAGCGTGGTGGACGGCCATCACATCGCCGAACAGGTCCAACACCAGCTGCTGCACACCACGCCGCACCTGGAAGAGGTCGTCGTCCACCTCCACCCGGACCTGAGCGCCGGCGAACTCGACGAGCTGCACGAGCTGTCCGGACACCATGCCAGCGCCGAAGCGCGCAGCCGCTATCTGGCGAAAACCCGCAGGTAACCGGCGCAACCCGCGGCGGCCCAACCCATCTCCAGGCGCACCGGCCGACCCCTGCCGCGGACACCGACCACCACTGAGCACTATGCACACATTTGGAGGCAAAGACCATGTCTGGTGACACTACGAGCGGCGAGCACGACTTCGTCGTACGGGAGTTGACCATCGACGACCTGCCCGAAGCTCGCGCACTGATGTTGCGGTCGGTAGTCGAGGACTTCGGGGATGAATACGATCCCCGCGTCCACGCCGACATCGACGACATGATCGGCTGGTATCTCGAACCCGAGGGCCCATTCATGCTGGTCGTGGCAGATCGCGCGACGGGGGAACTGCTCGCCACCGGCGGCATCCGCGGGGGAGCGCTGAAGGAAGGACTGAGCCCGCAGAACCTCGTCGAGCGGTATCGGGACGGCCACACCGGCCAACTGGTTCGCGTCTACGTCCTTCGCGAACACCGCCGGCGCGGCATCGCACGTATCGTCGTCGACGCCGTCCTCGAACGCGTTGCGCAGGAAGGCATTTACGCGACGATCGCGCTGCACACCTTTCGGCATTCACCAGGGGCAATCCCATTCTGGCTCTCCATGGGCGCCCGGATCATCGAAGACGACACCACCGGGATATCTCGCGCGATCTTCCTCGAAATCCCGGTCGACGACGCAACCGCAGCCCACTGCTGCAAGTCCACCGCATACAGCCAGTCCAGCATCTGAAATTTTCGTATCCACCCGAGAAAGTCCGTATCCAACCGAGAAGGCAGGCGAACACATGACCAAGCGACGTGACCTCTTCATCTTCGTACCCGAAACCGGCAAGGCCGAGCAGGCCCAGGCCTACCTCGGCGAGTGGCTTCGTTCACTCGACGGCCACCCCGGATATCTCGGTGGCTCCGTGCTCAAGGAAGTCGCGAACGAACTGCTCCCCGACACCCTGGTCCTCGTGCTCGAGTTCGAGTCCACCGAGGCGGCGCGCGCACTGTGGCCCAAGATCGAGAACACCGTCAACCCGCTGTACCCGGACGACAAGTCCGACAAGTCACCCGACCAGGGCACCGCCTTCTTCGACGGAACCAAGCAGGCCGTGGCCGCCGGTGGACCGCTGCCACTCAAATTCACCCGAGGCAACGGGCTGCTCGCGCGAATGCTGCACATTCACGCCGCCGAGGTCGACGAGTTCGCCACCGCCGCCACCGCCGCCGTCTGACCTCGACTCTTCGACGTCCGACTCACAGATCCAGGAGAAAACCACCATGGAGACGACCGGCATACTGTGGCACCCGCAGACGCACATGCCCACCGCTCCGCAAGAGCGTCTGGTGATTACGGCCGGCGACGGCGCATGGGTGACTACCGAGGACGGCCAGCGGTTGCTCGATCTGCCGGCCGGCCTCTGGTACGCCAACGTCGGCCACGGACGCGCACGCATCGCGGACGCGGCAGCGGCACAGATCCGCACACTCGAGACGTACCACCTGTTCGGGGCACACGCCAACAAGCCCGCCCTCGAGCTCGCCGAACGGGTGTCCGCGCTGCTCCCCATCGACGACGCCTCGATCTTCTTCACCTCCGGCGGCTCGGATTCCGTCGACACCGCCTGCAAGCTGGCCCGCCGATACTGGAACGTCCTCGGCAAGGACACCAAGAAGACCATCCTCAGCCGGCGCGGCGGCTACCACGGTCTTCACGGCTTCGGCACCTCCATCGCCGGCCTCGACTTCAACCGCGAGGGATACGGCACCGCCTCACTGATTCCCGACACCGCCCGGGTCCCGCAAACAGACCTCGCCGGCACGGCCGAGGTCATCGATCGACTCGGGCCCGAGAACATCGCCGCGATCATCGTCGAACCCGTCATCGGCACCGGCGGAGTCGTACCACCACCCGAGGGCTACCTACCCGGCCTCGCCGCCCTGGCGAAAAACCACGACATCCTGCTCATCGCCGACGAGGTGATCACCGGATTCGGCCGGACAGGGCACTGGTTCGGCTGCACCCGGTGGGGCATCGAACCGGACATCATCACCATGGCCAAGGGCATCACCTCGGGATATCTCCCGCTCGGTGTGGTCGGCATCGCACCCAGGGTCGCCGAGCCGTTCTTCATCGGCGCCGACGCGCCCATCTTCCGCCACGGCCTCACCTACTCAGGCCACGCCACCGCGTGCGCGGTGGCATCAGCCAACCTCGACATCATCGAGGAAGAAGACCTCGTTCGCAGAGCCGCGGACCTGGAACCCGTGCTCGCACAGGCCCTGACACCACTGACCCGATCACCCTTCGTCGCCGAGGTCCGCGCCATCGGCCTGATGGCCGGAATCCAGTTACATCCCGACATCGACGGAAACGAAGTGGTGCGCGACTGCCGGCGAGAAGGTGTCCTGACCCGGCTCCTGGCCGACAACACGCTGCATGTCTGCCCACCGTTCGTCATCACCAAAGAGGAGATCGAATTCGCGATGTCGGTGATCGGCGACCAACTCTCCGCGCTCGAAGACAAGGCGGCCTGACATGACCAGCATCGACGCGGCCACCAAACCCGCACTGGTCTCAGCTCTGGCGATCCCCACCGGATTTCTCGCCGGAACCCGAACACGGCAACCTCTTCGAGGTGATCGACCCCGCCACCGAACGGATCGTCGCCACCGCACCGGACTGCTCGGTCGCCGACGCTCGTCTGGCCCTCACGGCAGCACACGAGGCGGGCGACACCTGGGCGCGGTTCCCGTTGCGCGCCCGCGCCGGCATCCTGCACCGCCTGTTCGCACTTGTCCACGAACACCGCGAACGCCTGGCGGTGACGATCTCCCTCGAGGTCGGCAAGACGCTGGCCGAAGCGCGCGGTGAGGTGGACTACGCCGCGGACTACATCCGCTGGTACGCCGAGGAAGCGGTCCGGCCCGCCGGTCGAAGCACCCCGTCACCGGACGGCCGGTCCCATATCGTCACCGTCGCCGAACCTCTCGGCCCGTGCCTGCTGATCACCCCGTGGAATGTGCCATTGGCGATGGCGACGAGGAAACTCGCTCCCGCACTCGCCGCGGGCTGCACCGCCATCCTCAAACCCTCCGAATTGACACCACTGTCCTCCCTGATCTTGGCCGAACTCGCGCTCGAGGCCGGGCTGCCTCCCGGTGTGTTGTCGGTCCTGCCCACGACGGAAGCGGCGCCCGTGTGCGCCGCCCTCATGGCGGACGACAGACTGCGGAAGGTGTCCTTCACCGGCTCGACCGCCGTGGGGCGAATCCTGCTCGAACAGGGCGGCCGACGCGTCCTGCGGATGTCGATGGAGCTGGGCGGCAACGCCCCCTTCCTCGTGTTCGACGATGCCGACCTCGACACCGCCGTCGAGGAGGCCATGATCGCCAAAATGCGGATGGGCGGTCAGTCCTGCGTCGCGGCGAACCGCTTCCTGGTCCAGGACGGGGTCGCCGACCAGTTCGCCGACGCGCTCGCGGCGCGGGTAAACGCCATGCGCGTCGGTCCCCCGGGCACCGAGGGAGTCGACTTGGGGCCGCTCGTGTCCGCACCGGCAGTGGCCAAAGCCCGCCGTCTGGTCGAGGACGCCCTGGCTCGGGGCGCCTCACTGCGGGCGCAGGCAAAGGTCCCCGACGGCCCTGGTTTCTATTATCCGCCAACCGTTCTCGACAACGCGGATCGCGGCGCCCTGATCTGCCGTGAAGAGGTCTTCGGCCCCGTCGCGGCCATCTCACGATTCAGGACCGAGGACGAGGCCCTCGCCCTGGCCAACGACACGGAGTACGGGCTGGCGGCATACCTGGTGACCCGGGATCTGGGACGGGCAAGCAGCGTCGCCGGGCGGCTACAGGCCGGGATGATCGGCATCAACCGGGGTCTCGTCTCCAACGTCGCGGCGCCATTCGGCGGCATCAAACAATCAGGGCTCGGCAGAGAAGGCGGCGCCGAGGGCCTTCTCGAGTACCAACAGACGAAATACCTGGCCGTACCGCCGCTGTACAGCTGAGCTCCGCCACAAGCGCTACTCCACCGGAAAGTTTCGCAGTCCCCAAGCTTGGCGGCCCGGTCACCGCGTCACGTGGGGACTGCGCTCGTCATGCCGGTGTCCGGGTCTCCGGTGCCCACTCCTGCAGATTCCGTCCGGGGGCGAGGAACTCCACATCCCGGTCCGTCGATCCCTCGATGATCTGATCGGCGACGACATCGCCCATGACCGGCGCGAATTTGAATCCAGCCCCGGAGAAGCCACACGCCACCACGATCTGTTCCGTGCCCGGAACCGCTCCGACCATCGGCTGACCGTCCGTGGTGTACCCCTCCATGTTGACCGTCGTCGTGATCGGATCCGGATGGAGCCCGGGAAAATACTCTTCGACCACATCCCGGAAGTAGCGAACAATGCTGTGGCCCACAGTCAATGCCGGATTCTCGGTGTCATAGACGATGGGATGACCGCTGGTATAGATGCCGACCTTGACCGTAGCCCCATCGATGGTGGGAAAGCCGTACGCGCGGATGTCACCCACTCGTTCGAACACCGGAAACCTCGACGACCGATAGGCGTCGACGTCGCGGGGCAGGTACCACGCCTGCACGAGCCGTCTCGGCAATACCGTCGCCGCGGCTGCCGGCAGCAGGTCCCGCGCCCACGGGCCCGGCGCAACCACCACACGGCTGTAGCGGCGGACACCCTCGGCAGTTCGCACCGTTACACCGGCACCGTCCGGCTCGACGCCCAACACCCGGGTGTAATCGGAGACCGTCGCCCCGAGAGCCCGTGCGCGGTCCACGGCGGTGACGACACTGAGTTCGGGTCGGAGGAAACCCCCGAAGGGATCGGTGATCGCGGCGTCGGTCGGCCGTACCAGGTGTTGGGGGTACCGTCTGGCGAGCTCCGTGCTGTCGAGCAGCTCGTGTTCGAGCCCCGCCGCCATTGCCGACTGATGGGCGAGAATCAGTGCGTCGCTGTCGTTCGGCCCGAGAATGAGACCGCCCGTGATCTCGAGCAGCCCGCGCCCGGTGGTGTGCTCGAGTTCCCTCCACAGACCGAGTGCGTCGAGCGCCAGGGGAGTGCATTGATGAACACGTTGGCTCTGCGCCGAGAACCGCCGGGTCTGGCCGGCCGAGGCGCCGCGGTCGTGACCGACCCCGAAACGCTCGTATCCGTGGACCCGGACGCCACGCTCGGCCAGGCGCCACAACGCCATGGACCCGATCGCACCGAGTCCAACGATGGCGACCTCGGCGTCATCTTTCGAAGGCTGTGTCATGGAGCTACTTTCGGTGTGGGGAGTCGGTGGGGGAGTCCGCCGCAGCTAGCGGCGGCGCTCTGATAGCGATGTCCGCGGCTGACCCGCGGACCCGGCTGTACATGTCACGCACATTCCACCCTGCATTCTGATATTTTACTAGAAACATCACAAGGGCGTGGAATGGACGGAGAGACGACCGTGACGACAAGCCGGGACACGGAGCTGGTCTCGTTGCGCCGCGCGCTGCACGCCCACCCCGAACTGGGATTCTGCGAGATAGAAACCGCAGCGCGCATCATCGACGAACTCGCCACGGCGGTCGACACACTCGAATTCGGCAGCACGGTCTGCGCCGTCGCAGAACTCGCCGGCCTCCCACCCGCCGAGGAACTCGACCATGCACGCCGCCGCGCCCTCGAGGCGGGCATCGAGCCCGAACTGGTGGAACGCCTCGGCCACGGCAACACCGGCGTCGTCGCGAGCGTGCGGGGACGCAGGCCCGGACCGGTCATCGCGCTGCGATGCGACATGGACGGACTTCCCATCACCGAGTCCGAGGACGCCGCTCACCCGCCGTTTCGCGGCGGCTTCGCCTCGGAGGTCTCGGGCATCATGCACGCCTGCGGGCACGACGGCCACGTAGCCATCGGCGTGACGCTGGCGAAACGCCTCGCTGAAGACCGGAACTTCGCCGGCGAGCTCAGGGTGATCTTTCAGCCCGCAGAAGAGGGCGTGCGTGGGGCGCGAGCGATGGTGGCCGCGGGCGCCGCACGCGGCGTCGACGTCATGCTGGGGCTCCACCTCGGGATCGGTCTCGACGTGGGAACCGTCGCGAGTAGCACCTCAGGGGTGATGGCCACCGAGAAGTGGAAGATCGAATTGACGGGGGCCCCCGCACATGCCGCCCTCGCCCCGAGCGAGGGACGCAACGCGCTGTTGGGCGCCGCGACGATCGCCCTCGGATTGCACGCGCTACCGCCGTTCGCGCAGGCAACCACCCGTGTCAACGTCGGCAAAATGACGGCCGGCACCTCGGCCAACATCATCGCCGACAGCGCAGAAATACACTGCGAACTTCGTGCCGACGACACCGACGTCTTCGCGGAGTTGACCTCACGGGCCCGTGACGTCGTCCTCGGCGCCGCCGGCATGTACGGGCTCGGCGCACGGATTGATGTGATCGGCAGCGCGGAGGTTGCCGTCTGCGACTCGGAAATTGCCCGGGCCCTGGACCGATGCGCACACACCGTGGACGACATCACGAACGCTCTACCGACCGCCCCGATGTCCGCGAGCGACGACGTCACCCTCTTCATGGCCGACGTGCAGCGCCGCGGCGGGAAAGCCACCTTCGTCCTCGTGGGTGCGAGTAGCCCGGCCCCGCATCACCATCCTCGATTCGACATCGATGAAAGGTCGCTGCCGATCGCGGCCGACTGGCTGGAACAGTTCATCCGCACACAGGACTACCATCGATGATATTTCACGGTCTGTCCCACGACCCCGTGGAGCAGGCAGGGCCGACGACGAAGGAGTTCGAGACAGTGGAGATCAGCGGCGGGGCGCGGGTTGGCTCTGCCACCGGCGCCAGTGCAACGGAAAACGCATATCGGCATATCAAGCGCCTCATTTTGACCAGCGAACTCGCCCCCGGAACCGAGCTACGCGAGGCCACACTCTCCGAATCGACAGGCTTCGGACGCAGTCCCGTGCGCGAGTCGCTACGGCGGCTGGTACAGGAAGGCTTCGTAGACGTCCGCGCTCGCCAGGGCTATCGGGTGTCGGTAGTGACCATGGCGAGCGTCAGAGACCTGTTCGAGATGCGGCTCCTCCTCGAACCGGCGGTCGTCGAGCTCGCGGCAGAGCGAGCGCCGATGGCCGAACTGGAGGCACTGCACTCACTCGCTCACCAAACCTACGTCAGCGGAGACATCCATAGCTACGAGAAATTTCTCGAAGACAACCGCGAGTTCCATGTCCGGATCGCCCAGGCGTCCGGCAACGAAATCTTCACCCGAACCCTCAGAACGTTATTGGAGGAAATGCAGCGGCTGTTCTTCATCAGCCTCGACGGGAGCGACTCCGTTTCAGAACAGATGCACGAACACCACGACCTCCATGATGCACTGCTGGCCCGTGACGGAACACGGGCGCGCGAGATCATGATCGCGCAGATCGAGGCCAGCCGGGAACGCGTTATGGAGGGGCTGGTGGGCGCCGCCCAGCGGCCGCGCCGTGCAGCAACAGGGGTCGTTCTGTCGAGCAGTTCGTCCTCAAAGCGAGGTTACTAGCGGGCAGCGACTCACGGAACGTTGCATCTCTCCCGTGGCCTACGGTCTGACGGCCAGTTGAAGCGTCGCGGCAGATCGCATTGCTGCGTACCAACGACCTTTCCATCGGGAAACTGCATCCTCCCACGAAATTTCGGGTGCAACTATCGCGGAATCACGTGTCCAGCCGCGTATGGGTCGCTGTTCCGAACGTGCCGGCGAAGGGGATCAGTAGCAGTACCAGCATCACCGTGAGCAGCACGATGACGGCCTCGTAGCGGTCGCTTCGGCGCATCAGGCGGTTGCGGCTCCACAGTCCGAGCCGCCACCACCGGATCGGTGTGGGTACCGGTGCCGGTTCCGCGGGGCGCATTGGTCACCTCCAGCAGGGTTCCGCTTGTCCTCCTTCGATTGTGCGACGGAACCCGAGGCGGTGTTCTCGCACGTTGTCCGGAAGGCCGTGGAACGCCGACGGAGGTGTTCTAGGCGGAGTGCTTCTGGATGTATTCCTCGACTGCCTCGCGCATGAGTTCGCTGGGCTTGCGGTGCTGACGCTGCGCGAGTTCGTCGAGTTTGTTGCTCAGCGGCAGTGGAAGCCGGACTTGGCGTTTGGGGGAGGCACCGCTGATGCCCGCGTCCTGCGCCAGGGACGGGCGGCCGGCGCCAACCCTCTCGAGTAGGGCCTTACCGGCGGCGGCGGCGTCCGCGCCGCGCTTGGCGGTGGCTGAGTCCTTCGGCAGCGTCATGTCGTGCTCGGCCCACTCAGCGAGCTCGTCGTAATCGGTATTCTTATCGTTGCTGTTCATTGGTATGTCACCTCTTTTGGGTGGTGGTGCTGGGCGATCTGTTCGGATACCACTGGGTGGGTGGTGCATCGGGTTGCGGTGCCGGGTTCCTTCGCCCCCGGCGCCTGACGGATCAGGGACGGTCCCTCATGCGAGCGAGGTGCTTTTCCCGCGCCTCCATCACGTGGAAGACCACCATGCCTCGCGGTGGAACGATCTCCACCATGACCTCGAGCAGCGGCCCACCCAGTGTCCGCGGGGGACCGATGAACAGCCAAGGCTTCGCGTGACCGGGGACGCGGGGCTCGTCGAACTCCTGCTCGACGTAGAGGGCGTTCTCGATCGCATGCAACGCGTCCTCGTGGTCGATCCCGTGCTTGTCCGCGCTGTTCGCCCATTCGACTGCCACACGAATACTGTACTACAAAATCGATGGTTTCTGTAGTACAATATCCCGGTCGGGTGATCATCGACGACCGCCAGCGTTGGTTGTTTATCCAGACGGCCAAGAATCCTGACGCAAAGCCGGGAGGATCGGCAAGCCGACTGCTCGTTGTGTCGGGTCAGCCGCACTCCACAGCGGGGAACGACCTGATACGGAATCAGGCTTGTCAAGGAGGCAAGGCGAAGCGGCGTCCATGACCGTCGTCGTGGACGCCGCTTCCTGTTGACTGGAAGGGTCCGCGGGTTGTGACGAGCGTGTCGGCATCGACGCGTTGTCAGTCTGACCCGATATCGAACAGTGTGCGGACAGTGGGGAATCCGGGCGGACGGGTTCTTCTCTCGCATCGTGGTGATCGCCGATCAGTGCGCAGCGTCGGTCCAGCGCAAGCTGGATCTCCGAACGTTGTGGCGATTGCTGGGCTGCTCTTGACAGCGACTCTCGGTAAGCGAAGACTTACCGTTCGTAGGTACTTACCAAGCTGGAGACGAATGGGGTGCGCTCGCTGATCGGACGAGGCGCACGATTCTCGAGCGTCTGGCCGAGGGTCCGTGTGCGGTCGGTGAGCTGGCCCGGGAGCTGCCGATCAGCCGGCCTGCGGTTTCGCAGCACCTGAAGGTGCTCAAGGACGCCGGGCTGGTGGGTGATCGGGCGGTCGGCACGCGCCGCATTTATCACCTCGACCCGGCCGGGATCAGCGTGCTGCGCTCGCAGCTCGACCGGTTCTGGGCACAGGCCCTGACCGCGTACAAGGACGCGGTCGAACAACCCGCAGGAGAGGTCATGACACAGACACATGCCGAGTCGGTGCACAAGCAGGTCGTGGTGAACGCAGGTGTGGAGCGAGCGTTCTCGCTGTTTATCGAGCGATTCGATGCGATCAAGCCGCGTGAGCACAACATCATGGCGGTCCCGATCGCCGAGACCGTGTTCGAACCGAGGGTGGGCGGCAACATCTACGACCGCGGTGTGGACGGCACCGAATGCCGGTGGGCGCGGGTGCTGGCCTATGAGCCGCCGAGCCGGGTGGTGTTCAGTTGGGACATCAACGGGCACTGGCAGATCGAGACCGACCCGGCCAAGACCAGCGAGGTGGAGGTCCGGTTCATCGCCGAATCCGCCGATCGCACCCGGGTCGAGGTCGAGCACCGCAACCTCGAGCGCCACGGCCCGGGTTGGGAAGCGGTCCGCGACGGTGTCGAACACGACGCCGGGTGGCCGCTCTACCTGCAGCGCTACCGTGGCGCCGTCGACAGTGAGCAGCACTGATGGCACCGATCACGACCAGCATCGACGTCGACCGCCCACCGAGGCAGGTGTTCGCCTGTCGTCACCGACCCGACCCGCTTCGCCGAGTGGCAGAAGGGCGTCGTCAGCGGCCACATGGACGGTGACGGGACCTCGCAGGTCGGCGAGAAATGCCTCACCACGCGCCGCATCGGGTTCGCCGAGCGTCCGGTCACGTCCGAACTCACGCACATCGACCCGCCGAGAACATGGGGTGTGCACGGTGTCGACGGCCCGATCCGTGCCGTGGTGAATGTGTCCGTCGATCCGCTCGATTCCGGACACCGCTCCCGGGTGACGATCGCCGTCGACTTCGAAGGCCACGGGATCGGGAAAGTTCTCGTGCCACTCGCTGTGCGCCCCCAGGCCCGTAAGGAGATGCCGAGCAATCTGGCCGCACTCCAGCAGCGTCTGGAAGCATCACCGGCACAGCCGAACTAGGCGGGGTACATCCTCGCCACCCGGGATGGGGCTGCTCATCCTTTCGGCGCACGCTGCGTGCTCGTGCGGATGGGTTTGGGGTGGGTTTCGTACATGCGGGCGGCGACGACGAGGGCGCAGGCGCCGCTGACGGCGGCGGCCGCCCAGACGGCGGCGTGCATGCCCATCAGGTCGGCGACGATGCCG
>NZ_WXYH01000351.1:0-48059 GCF_009872365.1 Rhodococcus sp. T7 | reverse complement strand
TCGTGCGATACGAACGCGCTCGGGACGCCGCGGCCGCGATCACCGTTCCCACGATGCTCGTTCGTGGCAAGCAATCCAACGTGGTCAGTGAGGAAGGCGCGAAGGAACTGCTCGAACTGATCCCGACCGCCAAGCTGATCGACGTCACCGGGGCCGGTCACATGGTCGCCGGCGACGACAACGATGTCTTCAGCGGCGGGTTGAAGGGATTCCTCGACGAAGACGTTGTCGCGGTCCGCCGCTGAAGACATCGAGCCCCAGACCACCAGAGGCGTCGATACCGACCTCCACCCCGAGCGTGTCGAAACTCGGGAGTCGATGGTTCAGCTGATGCGGATGAGTTTCTTGTTCACGAATTCGTCGATCCCGTATTTGCCGAGTTCGCGACCGAAACCGGAACGTTTGACACCGCCGAACGGCAGCTCGACTCCTTCGGCGCCGACGGCGTTGACGAACACCATGCCCGCGTCCAGCGAGTCGGCGACACGATCGGCCTGATCGGGGTCGGTGGTGAAGACGTAGGAACCGAGACCGAACGGGGTGTCGTTGGCCAGTTCGACGGCCTCGGCCTCGGAGCCTGCCTTGTAGACGGTCGCTACCGGCCCGAACAGTTCCTCCCGGTACGTGCGCGAATCGGGTGACACATTCGTCAGGACTGCGGGTGGGAAGAAGGCGCCCTGCCGTTCACCCTCGGACGCAATGGTGGCTCCCTCGGCGATCGCCTGCTGCACCTGCTCGGCCAGTCGGTCTGCGGCGGCGACCGACGACAGCGGCGCGAGGCCGTCTGCAGAGGCGAGTACCTCCGTGGTGAACTTGCCGACGAAATCGTCGTACAGGTCCCCGGCGATGATGAATCGCTTCGCAGCGTTGCAGGCCTGCCCGGTGTTTTCGAAACGACCTTCCACCGCCGCCTTGACGGTGGCATCGAGGTCATCGGAACTGAGCACGATGAACGGATCGGAACCGCCGAGTTCCAGCACCACCTTCTTGAGGTTGCGTCCGGCGATCTCGGCGACCGCCGCACCCGCACGCTCGGACCCGGTCAGCGACACGCCCTGGACTCGCGGGTCGGCGATCGCGTCGGCGATCTGCTCGTTGGTCGCGTAGACGTTGACGTAGGCGCCCTCCGGATATCCGGCGTCGCTGAAGATCTGGTGCAGCGCCGCCGCCGATTCGGGACACTGCGGTGCGTGTTTGAGCACGATAGTGTTGCCCAGCGCCAGATTCGGACCCGCAAACCGGGCCACCTGGTAGTAGGGGTAGTTCCACGGCATGATGCCGATCAGTACACCGATCGAGCGCCGGCGGATCAGCGCGGAACCGGTGCCCTCGACCAGGTCGATGGGCTCGTCGGCGAGGAACTTCTCGGCGTTGTCGGCGTAGTACTGGTAGATCGCGGCGCTGAAGTCCACTTCCCCCAGCGACTGATCGAGTGGCTTGCCCATCTCCCGCTGGATGATCGTGGCCAGTTCGTCGCGGCGTTCGGTGTGTAACTCGGCGACTCGCGTGAGTAGTCCAGCGCGCTCGGAAATCGTCGAGCGCCGCGACCACTCACGGTGCGCCCTGTCCGCCGCGGACAACGCCGCCTGCATCTCCTCGTCGGTGGCAGTCGGGTATTCGCGCACCGTCTTCCCGGTGGCCGGGTCCACTACTGCGTACAGGCTCATGTCGCGTCTCCTCGGAAGGGTCGGGTACCCCAGTATTACGCGCGACGAGGTGCTGCCGTGGGTAGTCACCGGGACTATTCGGTTGTGAGCTCGTGCATGCGGCCGTGGGCGACGGAGACGGCATCGGCCGAGCCCACCAGATCGCTGCCGTCGCGACTCACCGATGCCACCTCTCCAGGCCTGACATCCTGTGCCAGAACCACCTCAGAACAGCCCGGTGCTCCGATCGTGTTGCCGCACCGCATGATCGAGAACTCTTCCGCCGGTCCGAAAGGGTGGCGTTTCGCGACGGCCGCCGCGACCAGCTCACCGGTTGTCACGGCTACGACCGTGGCGGTCGTCGTCCGCCGGCCGACCTTGGTGGGTTGCAGTCAGTGAATAACCGGTTCGGTCAACGCTGTCGCCGTTTGATGGCGCATACACTGGGGCAATGACACTCCCGTCAGCGCCTGTCGCCCCGTTCGGGCGCGTACTTACCGCGATGGCTACGGCGTTCACCGTGGATGGCGAGATCGACGAGGAGGCGACTGCCCGAATCGCCCTGCACTTGGTCGACCACGGACACGACGGATTGGTCGTCTCCGGGACAACCGGTGAGGCCGCCACGACTACCACCGCCGAAGATGGCCGGATACTGCGAGCGGTCAAGGACGCGGTAGGCGACCGCGCCAAGATCATTGCCGGGGTGGGGACGAACGACACCCGCCACACGCTGGAATTGGCGCGCCAGGCTGTCATGCAGGGTGCCGACGGGCTGCTGCTGGTAACGCCGTACTACAACAAGCCGAGTCAAGGCGGGATACTGCAACACTTTCGCTACGTAGTGGATGCCGTCGATGCCCCCGTCATGCTCTACGACATTCCCAGCCGGGCCGGCACCAAGCTGGCACCCTCGACATTCGAGGCGATGGCGGACTGGCCGTCCGTGGTCGCGGTGAAGGATGCAGCCGGCGACCCCACACAAGCGATCATGCTGCGCGAATTGGGCTACGCGGTTTACTCGGGAGACGACAGCCTCACCCTGGGTTTCCTCGCGTACGGGGCCTGCGGGGTCGTCTCTGTTCTCGGTCACGTGGCGGGCGACGAGATTCGCGCCATGATCGGGGCCTTCTTCTCGGGGGACGTCGAAACCGCGCGGGAGATCAATGCCCGCCTGCAGCCGGCTCTGCGTGCGGTAATGGGGGTCCCCAACTACGGTGCGACGACGGTCAAAGGGGCGCTGCAGTTGCTCGCTGTCCTGCAGAACAGAACCGTGAGGTCCCCGCTACTTGCTCTCGACGACGGCGAGTACGAAGCGCTTCGGACGGGACTGCTGGCGTCAGATTTGCTGCGCTGACCGGGCCGAGTGGGCACTGAGATCTGGATCGACTCATGCGACCACCCACCTGCGTGGCGTGATCGATTGTGTCAGCCGTTGGCGTGGAAGGGGACGCCGTGTCCGCGGTGGCGCGGGGTGGGGCGGTGGAGGATCGTGTGGAGGGCGGCGGTGCCGCCGAGTAGCAGTAAAAGCAGTGCCTTGTGGATGTTCATGGAATTCCTTCTCCTGGGCGGACGCCGGTGTTGTGGCGTCGGTGGTGTTACAGGCCGACGACGTGTTCGAGGGCGTCGAGTTCGGTGTCGAGGTGGTCGAGCATGTGGTGCAGGTTCGGGATGGTGCGCCGGCAGCCGGTCAACCCGAATACGAGTTGGTCGTCGCTGCTGGTGCAGGTGATGTTCAGGGCTTGTCCGGTGACCGGGATCGACAGGGGGTAGAGGGAGTCGAGGCGGGCGCCGTTCCAGTACAGAGGGGTGTCGGGTCCGGCGACGTTGGAGATCACCAGGTTGAACGGCGGCCGCTGTGGTCCTCGCCGGCCGAGGAGCATTTCGATACCGAGGGGGGCGGCGCCGACGGCGCTCATCGCCAGCACTTGGGTGGGGCTCATCGCGCGGAGGGCGTGTTTGCCTTCGCGCATGCAGGTGCGCACGGTGTCGAGGCGGTGGGCGGGGTCGGGTAGGTGGGTGGCGAGGTTGCACATCAGGACCCCGATCCGGTTCCCGTTCGCGGATTCCGCATCGGTGCCGGAGGTGTTGGGGCGCAGGGACACCGGGACCATCGCGATCAGTGGATCGGTCGGCAGCGCACCGAGGTCGTGCAGGTAGCCGCGCAGTGCTCCTGCGGACATCGCCAGGATGATGTCGTTGACGGTGGCGTCGGCGTGCTTGGCGAGCAGTCGTATCCGTTCGAGTGGCCAGGTGCGGGCGGCGAAGTGGCGGGCGCCCCCGATCGCGACGTTGAAGATCGTGTGCGGTGCCTGCGTGGACAGCGGGCCGCCCTTGGCGCGTAGGGCGCGTTCCACGGTGCCGGCCAGTGCCGGTGCCAGGCCGACGACCTCGCTCGACGCGTCGCGGGCGCCGCGCAGGACCTGACCCGGTAGGCCACGCAGGCTTGTCGGCGTCGATGATCCAGGTTCTGGCGGGGCAGTGTCGGTCGGGGTCACGGGTGTGGCGGGTTGCCAGGGGGCGGGCATGCCCGTGCGGGTGGGGTCTTCGCTCATGCTGCGGCGCAACAGGTTCATCGCCGATGCGCCGTCGGCGAGGGCGTGGTGGATCTTGGTGTATACCGCGTAGCGGCCGTCGGCGAGGCCTTCGATCAGGTGCATCTCCCACAGTGGGCGGGTCCGGTCGAGTGCAATTCCGTGTAGTCGGGCCACCAGGGTCATCAGTTCGGGCATGCCGCCCGGTTGGGGGAGGGCGTTGCGGTGCACGTGGTAATCGACGTCGACGTCGGTCGCGGTGTCCCAACCCCACTGTCCCAGGGTGGTTACCGATCGTCGGGCCTGCTTGCGGAAGAGCGGTGCCACCTCGTCGGAGGTTGCAGCCGTCTCGAACATCGCCCCAATGTCGGCCGCGTCGGCGCCGTCCGGCGGAGTGAATACCGCCAGGCCGCCGACGTGCATCGGATGTTCCCGCGACTCGCCGAGGAGGAACAGCGAATCGGTCGGCGACATCGGCAGCAGCATGTGAGGTGTCCCTTCCGGCCCCGCTCGCACACCCGCACTGCCACTGCGGGGTTCCCGGGAACCTTGTGTTCAGCTCTAGGTAATCGAGTTGTAAGGTAACGGTCAGGTGTGGTTCATGTCACAATCTGGCATCCCTCATTCAGTTGTACAGGACGCGCGGACAACCGCGCGAGGCCGAAAGTCCCGGATAGGACAAGTCGGGCAAGTGAACAGTCGGCCAGGCGGGGGACGCGTCACCGTCGATACCTTCTCAGTGCTGTCCGTCCGTGCCTACTCCTGTCGCCGAAACGTCTAATACCGCTGTGAGCGTGGAACTTACGGGGAGCATCAGCACGTGGCCGGCGAGCGTCAGGCCGTCGCCCGTGAGCAGGCCGAGCCACAGCAGGGGGAACAGAACGACGAACGCGAGATACGTCGCCAGCCCCATTTCGGCGATGGCGGGCCACGAATGGCGCCGCCATGCCATCCACGTCAGGTGGGACGTTCGGAATCGACGGTGCTCACCGCCTGCTCCCTGCACTGTGGGATCAGGGTGCGGTGGCGATTGCGTCCTCGCGGACGCCGACAGCGGTGTCTTCGGCGAGCTGCCCCGCCCCGGCGTACACGGTCGCCGGCACCACCCCGCCGATCGCGGTTCTCCAACCGGCCACAGTGTGCTGGAAGAGGGTGTTCCTCGACCGCGTTCGGGCCCGGACGAGCGCGTCGCTTAAATCACCTGAACAGGGTTGTATTGAAAACGTATGCGTTCTAGAATTGGGTATGGCGACGGTCGAGCCCGATTCGGCGGTGCCGGGCGGATCCGGGACCCGCCGGTACCGCTCTCCACTGCGTCGCATGCAGGCAGCGCAGACGCGGGCGGTCGTGCTCGAGGCCGCCACCCGGTTGTTCGCCGAGCGCGGCTGGGCCGGCACCGGAGTGCGGGATGTCGCGCGGGCCGCGGAGGTTTCCGTCGAAACCGTCTACGCGACATTCGGATCCAAGGCCGACTTGTTGAAAGCGGCACTGGAGGTTGCCATCGTCGGCGATGACGCTCAGGTGCCGTTGGCCGACCGGCCCGTCTACACGGCGATCGGAACGGGGCGCACGACCGGTGACCGCATCGAGTCGGGTGCGCGCCTGATCGCCACGATCAACGAGCGCACCCACCGCCTGGCCGTGGCAATCCGCCAGGGTGCGACGACCGATGCCACGCTCGCCGCGGTGGCCGCCGACCTGGAGGGGCAGCGCCGGCGCGCGGTCGCCGACGTTGCAGACCTGATCGTGGGTCGTCACGCCGATCCAGGTCAGGTCGACGAACTATGGGTCCAGGCCCACGACCAGGTCTACGCCCTGCTCGTGGGCGAATGCGGTTGGAGTCGCGTCCGTTACGAGTCGTGGTTGACCGACCGCATCGAAGAAATCCTCGGCCGCCCGGTGTGACACACCGGCGTCATTGTCTGGAGTAGGTCATGACAACCGACACTCTGCAATCTGTCGACACTCGCATCATGCGCATCGTCCACAACGCACTGCGCCGTGATATCGCTCGCTCTGCGCAGGTATTGCGCACAGCACCTCCGCCCGCGCAGACCCAACGGGTCGCCCTCGCAGATCATCTCGTGTGGATGATGCATTTCCTGCACCTGCACCACAGCGGTGAGGACCGCGGGCTGTGGCCGCTGGTCCGTGAGCTGAACCCGGATGCCGGGGCACTGCTCGACGCGATGGACGCCGACCATGCGCGGATCCGCCCCGAGATGGAGCGGGTCACCGCTGCGGCAACCGAATACCGTGTGCATCCGACTGCCCGAGAAGGACTTTCGCATGCTCTCGCCGCTCTCGAACAGGTTCTGTTGCCGCATCTGCAGCGTGAGGAGGACGAGATGATGCCGGTCGTCGCCCGAACTCTGACCCGTTGTCGGTGGGACGACGTGGAAGAGCAGGTGTTCATCGCCTCGAAGACCAAGCGGGAGCTGGGGATCGAAGCTCACTGGATTGTCGACGGTGTCGATCGGGAAGACTACGACGTCACCGTTCACAAAGTCGGTCCCGCCACCCGGTTCATGCTGCTCCATGTATTCAAGCGACCGTATCGGCGGGCGTGCGCCGCCCGATGGGGCGCCGACCTCGACGTGAGCCCCCGGATCCACCAGCCACCCCGCACCGAGGGCTCGGTGGAGCTGTGGATCGACGTCCCGGCACGGCAGCTGTACGACATGGTCGCCGACGTCACCCGCATCAACGAACGCAGCCCCGAGTGCCGCAGTTGCGCGTGGCTACCGGGACTGTCGCCGGGGACCGTGGGCGCCCGATTCCGGGGACGCAACCGCGCGCATCACATGCGATGGTCCCGGGTCTGCGAAGTGGCCGCCGCCGATCCGGGCAGGAAATTCGAATTCCACACCGTGTCGGATCGGCGCAACCCGCTGTACCACGACTCGACCACCTGGTCATACACCTTCAGTGCGGATGGCGACGGGACCCGGGTGACGCATTCGTATCGGATCGACGTACTGCCGTACCGCCCGCTGCTCTCGCTCTACGCACGCCTCCAGCCGCAGCACCGGGACATGCGGCCGCAGATGCGGCAGAATCTCGAGGCGCTGCGGCGGCAGGCACACGCCGGCACGCATGCAGGGTCCCTGCCCCGAACGGCCTAGTTCGGAGGCATCGGCCGGCGCGCTCCCACTCGCGTCCGTTGCCTTATCTGGATATGCGGGGTAGACCTGAGGTACGGATCCACGACAGACCAAGGTCGGACCGGAAGAGAAGATTCCACCTCTCGGTCGTGGCGCCCAGCACGAGTTGTAGGCACCCACGCAAAAGCACGGCCCACTAACTGGGCTCAGCGCGGTGGGCTTGCGTCAGGTGGGGGGATGCCTGACGCCGAGGCCGCATTTGACCCCGCGCAACCATGCAGCTTGGTAACCAGATGTTCGTGCTCGCGGGCGGCGTCCCCTTGATCAGGGTCGCCGCCCGACGTATGTCTGTGGAACGTCCGCGTAGCAGCGGAGACCGGGACGAGGTGATTCGATGGTGGTCATCTATTCCCACGACAAGGAGAGCGCATGCTGGTGGCATTCAGCGTCAGCCCGATGGGCGGGGACTCCGACAGTGTCGGTGCTGCCGTCGCCGCGGCGGTGCGGGTGGTCCGCGAATCCGGGCTGCCCAACGAGACCACGTCGATGTTCACCACCGTCGAGGGTGAGTGGGACGAAGTGATGGCTGTCGTGAAGCGCGCGACGGACGTTCTGCTCGAACAGTTTCCGCGGGTCAGTCTGGTGCTGAAGGCGGATATTCGTCCGGCGCGGAGCGGTCAACTGCGGGCGAAGGTCGAGACCGTGGAGCGCTACCTGAGCGACTGATCGTCCTCGCCGGCGTACCGGTGGGCGAGTTCCGCGCCGATTCGGGCGAGTTCGGCGCGGACCGCACGCGGTTCGAGCACCTCGACCATCGCGCCCCAGCCGGCGAGGTTTCGGGCGATGTCCAACGGGGTCGGTGCGGCGAGACGCACCCGGGCGCGACCGTCGTCGCTCTCACCGTCCGGGTGGCAGTGCCGACTGAAGTGATCGCGCAGTATCGGCACGAACCTGGCGTCGATGAGCACGGTCGCCCACGTCGTGGAGCGCCGTTGCTCCACCTCGCCGACCACGTCGTCCCACGCCGCGGCGAGCGTGAAGTCGTCGGGGCGCTCGGCGGGCTGCTCCGTCGATTCGGCGTGGACGATGCGGTCGACCCGGAATGTTCGCTGCCCCCGTTCGGTCCCGGCGAGCAGGTACCAGATGTCGTCCTTGTCGACGAGACCCCACGGGTCGACCAATCTTTCGGACCGTTGCCGTGCGCTGTTGGTGTAGGTCAGGCGGACTTTCCGACGCCGGATGACGGCGGCCTGCAGTAGGTCGACCATCTCGGGTCTGTGGCGGTCGCGCTCGCCCCACCGGGTGGGATCGATCATGGTGGCAGTGGCGGCGGCCTCGGCGTCGGCGCGGAAGGTCTGCGGCAGCGCCCGCACGAGTTTACGCAGCGCCGTTTTGGCGTCGCCCGACACGGCGGCGGCCGGGCCGACCAGCAGGAACAGGGCCCGGGCCTCGGTCGCGGACAGCCCGCTGAGGTCGGTGCGAGCGCCGCCGAGAAGCGACCATCCGCCGCCGCGCCCGGACTGCGGGTACACCGGGATCCCCGCGGCCGACAACGCCTCCAGGTCTCGGCGCGCGGTGGCAATGGACACCTCGAGTTCCTCGGCCACTTCGGCGGCGGTCACCCGGCCCCGGGACTGCATCAGCAAGAGGGTGGCGACGAGTCGGTCAGCGCGCATGTTCTCAGTTTCCCGCGAAAAGTGCTCAACTGGTGAGCACTTTGAGTCGGAGGATGGATCTTGTCACCGACCGAGGAAAGGAACCACCGATGTTGCGAGGACTCACCACCGTCAACTTCTACGCCGACGACCTGACGGCCGCCCAGGCCTGGTACACCGAACTGCTCGGAGTCGAGCCGTATTTCGTGCGCTCGGTGGCGGGGGCGCCCGCCTACATCGAGTTCCGGATTGGCGACTACCAGCACGAACTCGGCATCATCGACAGCCGATTCGCCGGACCGGACCGGTCGCGCGACGCCGAGAACACGATGACCTACTGGCACGTCGACGATCTGGAGGCGGGTGTCGAGCGGCTGCTGTCCCTGGGGGCCACCTTGTACGGGAAGCCGGTCGAGCGCGGGCCGGGATTCGTCACCGCATCCGTGACCGACCCGTTCGGGAACATTCTCGGCGTGATGTTCAATCAGCACTACCTGGACATTCTCGCGTCGGAGGCGGGGGTGTGACGTGGACACCGTCGTCGCTCGCACGACCGCGCAGTGGCGTGCATGGCTGTCGGAGAACAGCCGGTCCGAGAAGGAGGTCTGGCTGATCATCCACCACAAGGACAGCGGGACGCCGAGCGTGCGCTATCACGAGGCGATTGAACAGGCGCTGTGCTTCGGATGGATCGACGGCCTGCACCGCACGCACGACGCCCACAGTTCGCGGCTGCGCTTCACGCCCCGCACCGCGCGCAGTTCCTGGAGCCGGGTGAACCGGCAGCGCGCGGCGAGGATGATCGAGCAGGGACTGATGACCGAGGCCGGTCACGCGGCCATCGATCTGGCCAAGTCGAAGGGGACCTGGGAGAACGCGGCGAACGGCGACAACTCGGTGGTCCCCGGCGATCTGCGGGCAGCGTTCGCGCGAAACGAGGTTGCGCACGCGAACTTCGAGAAGTTTCCGCCGTCTTCGACACGGTTGATCCTGCAGTGGATAGCGTCAGCCAAGAAGCCGGACACGAGGAAGCGGCGGATCGAACGGACGGTCACGCTGGCTGCGATGAATCTGCGGGCCGATCATCCGGGTGTTCGGATCCGGAACGGTGTGCAGTAGCAAATCACGAGAAATTCGACGTCCGGTCGGCGACCGGGAGAGGGGAGAATCGAATGAACTGGCCGCACGAACTCGCCGATCAGCTCGGCTGGCACTGGGAGCACCAGTTGCGCCCCCGGCTGGCGGGTCTGACCGACGACGAGTACTTCTGGGAGCCGGCCCCGGACTGCTGGAGTGTGCGGCCGAGAGGCCGCTCGCAGGCTCCCGTTCAGGCCGGCAGCGGGGAGTTCACCATCGACTTCGCCTTCCCCACGCCGGACCCGCCCCCGATCACGACCATCGCCTGGCGGCTCGGGCACATCATCGTCGGCGTCTTCGGCATGCGGATCGGCAATCACTTCGGCGGGCCGCCCATGGACTATGAGACGTTCGACTACGCCGGCACCGCTGCGCAGGCGCTCACTCAGCTCGACGAGCAGTACGACGCCTGGTGTGAAGGCGTACGGGGCCTGGGAACCAGCGGTCTCGCCCAGCCGTGCGGGCCCAGCGAGGGACCGTTCGCGGACTACCCGATGGCGGCGCTGGTGTTGCACATCAACCGCGAAGTCTTCCACCACGGTGCCGAAGTGGCGCTGCTGCGAGATCTGTACCTGCGACGACCGGCCTAGCGTTCGCCGGCGACGCGGGCGAGTCGGCGGACGAGAGTCCGCACGACCGGGCCGTAGGTGACGCCGAGCACCGCATCGAGTGGCCCCGGTGCGGACATCGTCATCGTGATCCGCGAACCGGTGCCGCGGGGCTCGACGGTGTGATCGAGCGTCATCGGTCCCACCCGCCAGGTCCAGGAGCGGCCGGGTGTCTTGGCCGAGATGGATGCGGGAACAGGCACGATCCAGAGCAGTCGTGCCGCGCCGCATCTGCCGGCCTCGATTTCGGGGAATCCGAGACCCCACGCGCCGCGCACGTGCGGCGCCCACTCGGGCCAGCGCGCGGGTCGGGCGACGAGCGCCCACGCGGTGTCCGCCGGGGCGTCGGAATCAGCTGAGAAGGAATGCGGCACGGGGGAGGAGTACCCGGTTTCGGCCCCGGCCGATGGCGCAGAGGGGGTGGACGTGAACAACGGGTGAATTGGGCCGTGTCGAGTTGCGTGTAACTCGCCGTACTGGCCACGCTTGTAGGGAACGGCGAGGGAGGGAGCCGATCATGCTCGTTCGTCTACCCGGGGTGTATTGCCCCCAGCGCGACACGTGGCTGCTCGCCGAGGCGCTGGCCGCCCGAGATCTCGGACCGGGCACCCGTGTGCTCGATCTCTGCTGTGGCACAGGGGCGTTGAGTATCGAGGCGTGCGCGGCGGGGGCCGGCTGGGTGACCGCGGTCGACGTGTCGCGCCGCGCCGCGATCAGTACGTGGCTCAACGCCAAACTGAGCCGCCGGACCATCCGTGTGGTGCGGGGCGACCTGGTGGACGCCGTCCGGACCCTTCGATTCGACGTGGTGGTGGCGAACCCGCCCTACGCGCCCGCGACCGACGACGGAAGGCCGGGCCGGGTCCTCGCGCAGGCCTGGGACGGCGGCGTCGACGGGCGCGCCGTGCTCGACCGGATCTGCAGCGAAACCCCGGACCTCCTCGCTCCCGGCGGCACCCTGCTCCTCGTCCAGTCGACGCTCAACGGGGTGGACAAGACGCGGGCGATGCTGGAAGAGCGGGGACTGCGGGTGGATGTCGTCGCGTCGGAGGACGTGCCGTTCGGTCCCGCGCTCACGTCCCGCACGAGGATGCTGGAGGCGCGAGAGCTGATCCGGCCCGGCCAGCGCACCGAGCGCATCGCCGTGCTGGCGGCGACCGACCTGCGGTCCGGCACCACCCGGCACCGACACACCCGACGCTGAAAGCCGCGGCCCGGCTGTATGTTGCGCGGTGGTGGTCCGCGAGTTCGGCGAGGCTGGTGAACCGCTGTCGGGCGCCGCGTGTAAAGTTTGCCGTTCGACGACGCCCAGCTTTCGAGGACCGCTGAACCACTACATGGCCAAGATCGATCGCAGCCGCACTGCCGCACTCACCCAAGCGCCGACACTGCACGAGCCGGATGCCGGCGTCCGGCGCACCGTGCTCCCCGGCGGGCTCCGGGTGGTCACCGAATACGTTCCCGGTGTCCGATCCGCGTCCGTGGGCGTCTGGGTGGGTGTCGGATCACGCGACGAGCAACCCACCGTCGCCGGGGCCGCCCACTTCCTCGAACATCTGCTGTTCAAGGCCACGCCGTCGCGCAGTGCTCTCGACATCGCGCAGGTGATGGACGGTGTCGGCGGCGAACTCAACGCCTTCACGTCCAAGGAGCACACCTGCTTCTACGCGCACGTGCTCGACGACGACCTACCGCTCGCCATCGACCTCGTCAGTGACGTCGTCCTGCGCGGCCGCTGCCGGTCCTCCGACGTGGACGTGGAACGTCAGGTGGTCCTCGAAGAGATCTCGATGCGCGACGACGACCCGGAAGACCTCCTCGGCGACGCGTTCCTGACCGCCCTGTACGGCGACCATCCGGTCGGCAGACCGGTAATCGGCAGCGTCGAATCCATCGAGTCGATGACCCGCACCCAACTCCACTCGTTCCACGTGCGGCGTTACACGCCGCCGCGCATGGTGGTCGCCGTCGCCGGCAACGTGGAGCACGAACACACGGTCGAATTGGTGCGGCGCGCGTTCGCCGGGCACCTCGAATCGGCGTCCGAACCGGCTCCCCGCCGCGCCGGCACCCTGCGCCTGCGCACGGAGCCGGCACTCAGCCTGACCAACCGGGACAGCGAACAGGTCCACCTCTCGCTCGGGGTGCGCGCGTTCGGGCGGCACGAGTCCCACCGCTGGGCGCTGTCGGTACTCAACGCCGCTGTCGGCGGCGGGCTCAGTTCCCGGCTGTTCCAGGAAGTGCGGGAGATTCGCGGCCTGGCGTATTCCGTGTACTCGGGCATCGACACGTTTTCGGACACGGGTGCGTTCTCGATCTACGCCGGGTGCCAGCCGGAGAACCTCGGCGAGGTCACCACGGTGATCCGCGAGGTGCTGTCGAACGTGGCCGCCGAGGGCATCACCGACGCCGAGTGCGCCCGCGCGAAGGGTTCGCTGCGGGGCGGACTGGTTCTGGGGCTGGAGGATTCGGGTTCCCGGATGCACCGCATCGGTCGCAGCGAGCTCAACTACGGCAATCACCGCAGCATCACCGAAACCCTGAGCAAGATCGACGCGGTCACCACCGACGAGGTGCGCGACGTTGCGAGGGTCCTGCTGCAGCGCCCGTTCGGCGCCGCCGTCGTCGGACCGTATCGTCGCAAGCGTGACCTTCCGGCCTCGGTGCGCGGCATCGTCCGGTAACGAGGATTCGCCGAACACCGACAGGAGCAGCCCGAGATGAAGATCCGTGGAGCGGTACTCGAGGAGATCGGGAGAACGCGTCCGTTCGCCGAGTCGGCGCCGATCTCGATCTCCGAACTCGACCTCGACGAACCCGGTGCAGGCGAGATCCTCGTCCGGATCGAGGCCGCGGGTCTGTGCCACTCGGATTTGTCCGTCGTCGACGGCAACCGGGTGCGCCCGGTCCCGATGCTCCTCGGGCACGAGGCAGCGGGACGGATCATGCAACTCGGCGCCGGAGTCGACGACGTCGCCGTGGGGCAGCGCGTGGTGATGACGTTCCTTCCGCGCTGCGGGGAGTGTGAGGGCTGCGCCACGGACGGCCGCATGCCGTGCGTGCCCGGAACCAGCGCCAACAACGACGGAACCCTGCTCGACGGCGGAGCGCGACTGCACCGCGGCGACGACCCCGTGCACCACCACCTCGGGGTGTCCGGATTCGCGACGCACGCCGTCGTCAACCGGCGGTCCGTCGTTCCCGTCGGCGACGACGTCCCCGCCGACGTGGCGGCCGTGCTCGGATGCGCCGTCCTCACCGGCGGCGGCGCCGTCCTCAACGCGGGCGATCCGCGTCCCGGCGAGGCGGTGATGGTCGTGGGGCTCGGCGGCGTGGGAATGGCCGCGATCCTGACCGCAGTCTCCCGGGGTGCCGGCGACGTCATCGGCGTCGACGCCGTTCCCGAGAAACTGCAGACCGCACGTGAACTCGGAGCGACGGCGGTCTACACCCCGGCGGAACTCGAAGAGGCCGGTGTCCGGGCGCCCATCGTCATCGAGGCCGCCGGAAACGCCCGAGCCTTCGAATCGGCCGTTCGCGCAACCGCTCCCGGCGGCAAGACGATCACCGTCGGACTGCCGTCCCCGGACGCGCGGTCGTCGATCTCCCCGCTCACCCTGGTGGCCGAGGCCCGCACGATCATCGGCAGCTACCTCGGCTCGGCGGTGCCGTCCCGGGACATCCCGATCTACGAGGACCTCTGGCGGTCCGGGAAGCTTCCCGTGGAGAAACTCATCTCCTCCCGCATCACGCTCGGCGACATCAACCGCGGCATGGACGAACTCGCCGACGGAAAGGCGATCCGGCAGATCATCGTGTTCGACTGACCCGGCGGCCGGTCGCGGGCAGAATTCTGCCCATGAGGTTTCGCACCACCATCGAGTTGGGCGGCAAGACCGCGACCGGGTTCCGGATCCCGGAGAGCGTCGTCGCGGACCTGGGATCGGGCAAACGCCCTGCGGTCCGGATCACGATCGGCGGCTACACCTACCGCACCACGGTCGCACCGATGGGCGGCGTGTTCATGATTCCGCTCAGCGCCGAGAACCGGTCCGGTGCGGGGGTCGCGGCAGGCGACGAGGTGGACGTGGACGTCGAACTCGACACCGCACCCCGGGTCGTCACGGTGCCACCCGACTTCGCCGAGGCGCTCGACCGGCAGCCGGACGCGCGGAAGGCGTTCGACGCACTGTCGTACAGCAATCAGCGCAGGCACGTGCTCTCGATCGAGGGCGCGAAGACGGACGAGACCCGGCAGCGCCGGATCGGCAAGGCCGTGGACACGCTGCGCGAGGGCTGAGGCGGGTCCACGCGATCTCCGTCAGCCGGCGTCGCCCCGGCGTCCCGTGACGTCCTCGACGGACAGTGCCGACAGCGCGATCAGGCCTGCCAGAAAGCCCGCGCGCTGCCGCTCCGGCAACCGGGCGAGCAGTCGCTCCTCGCCCCGCCGGATCGCTGCCTGCGCCGAATCGCGCACCCGATGCCCGTCCGGGGTCAGCGACAGCAGCCGGGCCCGGCGGTCCGCGGGATCCCGCTGCCGGTCGATCAGACCACGATCCTGCAGTTCGTCGAGCACGCCGATGATCCGGGTCTTGTCGGCACCGATCGCCTCCGCGAGCGCGGCCTGGGTTCGTAGCGGGTGCTCGTCGAGGGCCAGGAGCACGACGTAGCCCCACATGGTCAGCCCGTGCTCCGCGAGCACGGGGAGTTCCGCCGCCACCAGCGACCGGTTCAGGGCGGTCGTCATCGCAGCCAGGTCGGGGCGGGTGCGCTCGTGCTGTCCGTTCGTCGGGTCGAGGCTCGGCATATCGCAGAAAATACACCTTGACCGATCGTCTGCTTGAGTAGATGATAAGCAAGAGCATATTAATTCGGTTCGAAGGATGGACGGTGCCGACGATGAATGTGGACGAGGTCCGGCGCTGGGACGCCCGCGCCGTGGAGACGAGTGTGGAGATCGTGTCGCACGTGACGAGCCGAGACCTGCAGCGCGCGACACCGTGCGCGCAGTGGACCCTCGGCGAACTGCTGGCCCACATGACGGTGCAGCACCGGGGGTTCGCCACAGCGGCCGCGGGCAACGGGCCCGACCTGTCGCATTGGCGGCCGCACGTGTCGGCCCACCCCGTTGCCGACTACCGCGCGGCGGCGGACGCCGTCATCGGGGCCTTCGCCCGCGACGGCGTCGGGGAGTGGAAGTTCTGGCTGCCGGAGATCGGCACGGAGTTCCCGTTCCCCGCGGCTACCGCCGTCGGGTTCCACTTCCTCGACTACGTCGTCCATTCGTGGGACGTCGCACGGTCACTCGGGATCGACTTCGCGCCCGAATCCGGCATGGTGGCCGCGGTTCTCCCCATCGCCCGCCTGGTGCCGGACGGCGCGGACCGACTGCGCGAAGGCGCCGCGTTCGCGCCCGGACTGCCCGTCGGCGCCGACTCCGCCGATTTCGACTCCGTCCTGTCGCTGCTCGGCCGATCACCGCGGTGGCACGCCGAATACGAGACCCGCCGCGCGTGAGGAGGAGACGCAGGTCTCCCGCCCCGCCCCTGCGCAGCGGTCGGCACCCGGCGATTGCGTAGGCTTTCGGGCGAATCGTTGTGACTGGACGGAGCGTGGAGAAGTGAGCGCAGCAGCACCCATCAGGGTCGGGGTTCTCGGGGCCAAGGGCAAGGTCGGCCGGGCGATCTGCGAGGCGGTGGAGCAGGCACCGGACCTCGAACTCGTCGCGGAGGTCGACCACGGCGACCGGCTCGAGTCGTTCGTCGAGGCCGGCACGCAGGTCGTCGTCGACTTCACCCACCCCGACGTGGTGATGGACAACCTGAAGTTCCTCGTCTCCAACGGCATTCATGCAGTGGTGGGCACCACCGGGTTCGACGACACCAGGCTCGACACCGTGCGGTCGTGGGTGGCGGAGCGCCCCGAGGTCGGTGTTCTGATCGCCCCCAACTTCGCGATCGGCGCCGTCCTCTCCATGCGCTTCGCCGAGGCGGCAGCACGATTCTTCGATTCCGTCGAGGTCATCGAGTTGCATCACCCCAACAAGGCGGATGCGCCGTCCGGCACCGCCTACCGGACCGCCGCCCTCATCTCGGAGGCACGTCGCAAGGCCGGCGTCGGACCGAGCCCCGACGCCACCACTACCGAACTGGACGGGGCGCGCGGCGCCGACGTGGACGGCGTGCGGGTGCATTCCGTGCGGCTGGCAGGTCTGGTCGCCCATCAGGAGGTCATCCTCGGCACGCAGGGCGAGACGCTGACCATTCGCCACGATTCGATCGACCGCAACTCGTTCGCGCCCGGCGTCCTCCTCGGTGTCCGGGAGATCGGCAACCGCCCGGGGCTCACCGTCGGTATCGACCCCCTTCTCGACCTGTGAAGGACGGCTCGACCAAGACGGTCGTCACGATCGGACTGCTGGTCGCGGCCCTGGCGTTCTACTTCGTCCTGCTCGGCAAGCGCGGCATCGAGCTGATCCAGGACGGCGGGGTGGCGGCGATCGGGCTGGGCATCGGCGTCCTGATCCTGCCGTTCCTGGGTGCCTGGATCGTCTACGCCACGCTGCGCGCCGGATTCCAGCACCAGCATCTGTCCCGCCGGATCGCCGACGAGCGACTCGAACTGGACGTCACCGATCTCCCGAAGCGTCCCTCGGGCCGCATCGACCGGGATGCGGCCGACGCACTGTTCCAGCAGGTCAAGTCCGAATGGGAAGCAGACCCGGACAACTGGCGGAACTCGTACCGGCTCGCGCGCGCCTACGACTACGCCGGCGACCGCGGCCGGGCCAGGGAAACGATGAAACGAGCCGTGGAACTCGAACGCGTCGAGCGGGAAGCCGGGTCCGGCCGGTAGGGCACCGGTCGTACGCTGACGACTGTGAAGTCGCTACTCGTCGTCCACCACACGCCGTCGCCGGTGACCCGTGAGTGCCTCGAAGCCGTACTGAAAGGCGCCCGGGACCCCGACATCGACGGGGTCGAGGTGAAGTCGATCCCCGCACTCGGCGCGACCGTCCCCGACGTCCTCGAAGCCGACGGGTTCCTGTTCGGGACCTCCGCCAACTTCGGCTACATGTCGGGTGCGCTGAAGCACTTCTTCGACACCGTCTACTACCCGTGCCTCGACGCGGTCGCCGGGCGTCCCTACGGGCTCTGGGTGCACGGCAACAACGACACCGCCGGGGCCGTGAAGTCGGTGCAGAAGATCGTGACCGGGCTGGCGCTCACCCAGGTCGCCGAGATCCTGGAACTGACTGGGTCCCTCGACGCGAGTGCGCGGGAGCGGTTGTACGAACTCGGAGCGACGGTGGCGGTCACGCTGGCCGAGGACGCCTGAGCACGTCGCCGTCGACTGTGTCGGTGGCCGATGGCAAGCTTCGGGCATGCGTGAGATGACCGCCGCCGCTGCCCGGAGATCGGCGCTCTGGGCGCAGGGGTTCGCCGACCGGAAGCCGGCCGGTGCACCGACGCGCAGGCACGTCCGGTCGGTTCTCGACCGCGTGCGGCTGTTCCAGATCGACTCGGTGTCGGTGGCTGTGCGCGCCCACTACGTCCCGCTGTTCAGTCGCCTCGGGGTGTACGACCGCGGGCTGGTCGATTCGGCGGCGTGGTCGCATTCCGCCCGCGCGCCCCGCATGCTGGCGGAGTACTGGGCGCACGAGGCAGCGTTCATCCCGGTCGAGGACTGGCCCCTGCTGCGCTGGCGGATGCACCGGTACCGGCACGGACGCTGGTCCGGCGAATCCCGCGTACTCGACCGCAATCCCACGCTCGCCGCCGACGTGCTCGACGTGATCGGGGCCGTCGGTGCATGCAGCGCAGGCGACGTGGAGAAACACCTCGAGGTCGACCGGCCCGACCGCAAGGGTCCGTGGTGGGATCGCAGCGACACCAAGGTGGTGTGCGAGCAGTTGTTCGCGTCCGGCGCGCTGGCGGTCGACAAGCGCGTCGCCTTCACCCGTCACTACGACCTCACCGAACGGGTCCTGCCGAAAGCAGTCCTCGCCGAGGATGTTTCGGAGGAGGACGCCGTCCGTGGCCTGGTGCAGCGGTCCGCGCGGGCCCTCGGTGTGGCCACCGAACCCGATCTTCGCGACTACTACCGGCTGTCGCCGGCGCAGAGCGCCGCGGCCGTCGAGGACCTCGTCGAGGACGGTGTGCTCGAACGGGTCGGGGTCCGGGGCTGGGAGGCACCGGCATTCGTCCACCGCGACGTCCGGGTTCCCAGAAAGGTGGAGGGGGCGGCGCTGCTGTGCCCGTTCGATCCGCTGGTCTTCTGCCGTCCCCGCACCGAGCGGGTATTCGACTTCCGGTACCGCCTCGAGATCTACACCCCCGCGCACAAACGTGTCCACGGCTACTACGTTTTCCCGTTCCTGTTGAACGGTGAACTGGTCGCGAGGGTCGATCTCAAGGCCGACCGCGCGTCGGGAACGCTCGAAGTGCGATCCGCGTTCGTCGAACCCGACCGGAGTCCCGGGCACGTGGTGGAGGCGCTGGTTCCGGAACTGCGAAGAATGGCAACGTGGTTGGGTCTGGACGACGTCCGGGTGGACGACCGCGGCAACCTCGGTGCCCTCCTCGCGGCCGAGGCGTCGCGACCGCGAGGAGAGTAGAGCCTCTAGAGGCTCTCGACGAACTTCGTCAGGCCCTTGCTCGCGGTCTCGAGCGCCGTCTTCTGTGCCTTCTTCACGAGGAACCCCGGCAGCGGAATCTTCGGGTCGACCGTCAACTCGAACGTCACCTTGGTGCCGGCGCCGGACTCGGTGAGGACGTACGACCCGTCCTGGGCGTTCTGCTGGCCGCTCTCGACGAGGTGCCACGACACCGTGTTGTCTCCCTCGAACGTGTAGTCGACGACCTGCTCGTCGCTGATCCCGAGGATGGAGACGCTCATCCGGACTCGGTGGGGGCGGCCGTCGTCGTGTGTGCTCTCGATGGTGACCGACTTGTGGGCCGAGGACCACTCGGGCAGGCGATCCACCGCAGCGATCGCGGCCATCACCGTGGCCGGATCGGCCTTGATCTCGAATTCCTTGACGCCGGATACGGCCATGTTCTTCGCTCCTTCGAGCCCGTGGCGACTCTCACCGTGTGGCTGATGCGACGTAATTACATCACCGCCGCCGACGGGCGCGTGGAGTGAGTGCACCGGCGCTCAGAAATCGCCTCTCCCGTTCCGCCGCATCTGGTCCTTGAGCGCGCCCTGGACCGCTTGCGACACCCAGGAATTGAGCGACACCCCGTTCTGGGAGGCGGCCTCCTCGGCCTTCGACTTGATCTGATCCATGAGGCGCAGAGTGACGCGGCTGATGTCACCGGTGACGTCATCGAACGCGGCACCGAGGTCCTCGGCGGTGGCGGTGCGTTCCCCACCCGGCCCGGGCTGGGCGGGGGTGCGGTGCACGTCGACGGCCACCTCGCTGCCGTCCAGGCGCACGCCGACGGTGCGATTGCCGAGTTCGGAAGACACCTCTCCGGCGAAGTCGGTGAGCGCCGAGAGGAGAAGCAGCCGTGCGGCGGGTTCGACCGCGGCGGCGAGCGCCGCCGCGGTCGCCCGCGTCTGCTCGTCGCCGAGTGCGGCTGCTGCGTTCAGGTCGTCTCGCAGCCGGGAGACGTAGATGCCGAGGTCCATGACGCCAGCATGACGTCAACTGTGACGTCAGTCAAGCAGTCGCGACTTCATCTTGGTGACGTCAGCCTCGGACAGTGTCAGTCCATCCGACACATACGCGTCGAAGCTGCCGTACGTGGCGACGGCCGTGTCGAAGGCGGTGTCGAGCCAGGCCGGTCGACACCGTTCAACCCCGGAGGTTCCGGGTCGGCCCACGGTAGGTGTTGCTGAGCAGATAGTCGGCGTTCACCGTCTCGTGCGGAGTTCCTCGACCGCGGTCGCGTTCGAGGAAACGGACCACGCCGCCGTCGGCCGTCGAGTATCCACCGATGTCGCGGGCGTTGCGGGCACCGTCGAGTCCGAGTGAGCGCCCCGCAGTCGCGGGCTGCGCCGGGCCCTCGGCAACGGAGGGTCCCATCGCGGCCGGGCCTGCGAGAGCCGGGGGAGTGACCCCGAGAACGCACGGAACCGGGCCGGGGCACGCCGCGCCCCCCGCCGGCGCTGCGACTAGGGTCGATGCATTCAGGAGGGACTCCCGACCAGGGAGTTCGGTAGGAGGATCAGCGCAGTGCCGCAGACCGTGCCGCTCAGGGTGCAACTCGTCGCGAAGACGGAGTTCTTTCCACCGGCGGACATCCCGTGGGAGACCGACGCCGACGGCGGCGAAGCGCTGGCGGAATTCGCGGGCCGGGCGTGCTACCAGAGCTGGTCCAAACCCAACCCCCGCACCGCGACCAACGCCGGCTATCTGCGCCATCTGCTCGAGGTAGGGCACGAGTCGGTCCTCGAACACGGCACCGTCAGCTTCTACATCACCGGCATCTCCCGCTCCTGCACCCACGAGCTGATCCGGCACCGCCACTTCTCGTACTCGCAGCTGTCGCAGCGCTTCGTTCGGGAGAACGAGGGGAACGTCGTCGTCCCGCCCGCGATCGCAGGCGACCCCGAACTCGAGGAGCTGTTCGCGAAGGCCACCGACGCCAGCCGGACGGCGTACGGCGAACTCCTCGAGGCCCTCGAATCGAAACTGGCCGACACCTCCAACGTGCCGCTGCGCAACAAGCAGGCGAGGCAGGCCGCGAGGGCCGTCCTGCCCAACGCGACGGAGACCCGAGTGGTCGTCACCGGCAATTACCGGGCCTGGCGGCACTTCGTCTCGATGCGGGCCACCGAGCACGCCGACGTGGAGATTCGCCGCGTCGCGGTCGAGTGCCTGAGGCAGCTGCAGGCGGCAGCACCGAATGTCTTCGGCGACTTCGAGGTGTTGGACTGGGGCGACGGCACGGAGGTGGCGCGGAGCACGTTTTCCGCCGACGCGTGACTGGTGTGCAAAAGTACCTGGGTCACCGGGTAGCCTTCTGACCATGACCTACGGTGATTCCGCTTCTCCAGTCGAGCGTCCGTTCGGCACCGTGTCCACAGCGATGGTGACGCCGTTCACCTCGGACGGAAAGCTGGACGTCGACGCCGGTGTCCGCCTCGCGGCGTACCTCGTCGACAACGGGTGCGACTCCCTCGTGCTCGCCGGCACGACCGGTGAGTCGCCGACGACTACCGAAAACGAGAAGCTCGAGCTGCTCCGGGCGGTCATCGACGCGGTGGGCCACCGCGCGAAGATCATCGCCGGCGCGGGCAGCAACGACACCGCGCACAGCGTCGAACTCGCCCGTGACGCCGCCCGCGCGGGCGCGCAGGGCCTCCTCGTCGTCACCCCCTACTACTCACGTCCGCCGCAGGCCGGGCTGTTCGCGCACTTCACCGCCGTCGCCAACGCCACCGACCTTCCGGTCATGCTCTACGACATTCCACCCCGCTCCGTGGTCCCCATCGAGACGGAGACCATCCGGCGGCTCGCCGAGAACCCGCGCATCGTCGCGGTCAAGGACGCCAAGGGCGACCTCAACGCGGGCGCCGAACTGATCGGCACCACCGACCTCCAGTTCTACTCGGGTGACGATCCGCTCAACCTGCCGTGGCTGTCGGTGGGCGCTACGGGATTCGTCAGCGTCATCGGGCACCTCGTGCCCGGCCGGCTGCGTGAACTGCACACCGCTTTCGCGGCCGGGGACATCGCCCGCGCCCGCGCCATCAACCTCAGCCTCATCCCGGTCATCCGCTCGGTGGCGCGTCTCGGCGGCGTCAGCGCGTCGAAGGCGGGTCTGCGCCTGATCGGCCTCGACGTCGGTGAACCCCGGTTGCCGCAGGTGGCGCCCACACACGATCAGATCGATCTCCTGGCCGCCGATCTGCACGCTGCGGGGGTGCTCGCGTGACCCGACCGCCTCGTCGTCGCAGCGCCAGCCGCCAGGCAGGTCCCCCTTCCCCCACAGCGAACGAGCCGACGCCGTCGGCGCCCGTCGCTGCGGAACAACCGAAGTCGGCACCCGTCGTGGCCGACGAGCCGAGTGCCCCGAAGTCGGAGCAGGCCAAGTCGGCGCCCGTGAAGGCCTCGTCCACGAAGGGGGGCGCCGCCAACAAGTCGACGTCGCGCTCCGGCCGTCGCGGCGGCGGCAACAAGCGTCAGGATTCGCGGCCGGCCGCGGTCGATCCGACGGCCCGGCTCGGCGCCCCGCCGAAGGCCCCGTTCAAGGGTCTGCGGGTGGTCGCTCTCGGCGGCATCGGCGAGATCGGCCGCAACATGACCGTCTTCGAGCACCAGGGCAAGCTGCTCATCGTCGACTGCGGTGTGCTGTTCCCGGAAGACCAGCAGCCGGGTGTCGACCTGATCCTCCCGGACTTCCGGCACATCGAGGACCGCATGGACGACGTCGAGGCCGTCGTCCTCACGCACGGCCACGAGGACCACATCGGCGCCATCCCGTTCCTGCTGCGCCTGCGTCCGGATCTGCCGGTCGTGGGTTCGCGGTTCACGCTCGCGCTCGTCGCGGCCAAGTGCCGCGAGCACCGCCAGCGTCCCAATCTCGTCGAGGTCGTCGAGGGGCAGCGCACCGAACACGGCCCGTTCGAGTGCGAGTACTTCGCGGTCAACCACTCGATCCCCGACGCCATCGCCGTCGCGATCCGGACCGACGCCGGCGTCGTGCTGCACACCGGCGACATCAAACTCGACCAGTTGCCGCTCGACGGCAGGCTCACCGACCTCGCCGGCTTCTCCCGCCTAGGCGACGAGGGTGTCGACCTGTTCCTCGTCGACTCCACCAACGCCGAGGTGCCGGGATTCGTCACCCCCGAACGTGAGATCGGGGGAGTGCTCGACAACGTCATCGGCAAGGCCAGGCAGCGCGTGATCGTGGCGTCGTTCGCCAGCCACGTGCACCGCATCCAGCAGGTCGTCGACGTCGCCCACCGGTACAACCGGCGGGTCGCGTTCGTGGGCCGGTCGATGGTCCGCAACATGCAGATCGCGCAGGACCTCGGATACCTGAGCGTCCCGGACGGTCTGGTCGTCGACATCGACACCGCGGCCAACCTGCCCGACGACCGGCTCGTCCTCATCTCCACCGGTTCGCAGGGTGAACCGTTGTCGGCGCTGTCGCGGATGGCCCGCGGTGAACACCGGCAGATCAACATCCGGGCCAACGACCTCGTCGTGCTGGCCTCGTCGTTGATCCCCGGCAACGAGAACTCCGTGTTCGCCGTCGTCAACGGCCTCGCCAAGCGCGGCGCCACCGTCGTCACCCAGCAGAGCGCGAAGGTGCACGTCTCCGGTCACGCCTCGGCGGGCGAGCTTCTGTACCTGTACAACGCGGTCCGGCCCACCAACGCGATGCCGGTCCACGGCGAATGGCGTCACCTGCGCGCCAACGCCGCCCTCGCGAAGGCCACCGGTGTGCCGGAGGAGCGGATCGTGCTCGCCGAGGACGGTGTGGTGGTCGACATGGTCGACGGTCTCGCCGAGATCGTCGGGCAGGTTCCCGTCGGGCACGTCTACGTCGACGGTCTGTCCGTCGGTGACGTCGGCGACTCCACGCTGTCGGACCGGCTGGTCCTCGGTGAGGGCGGGTTCATCGCGATCAACGTCGTCATCGACGACCACACGGGGCGCGCGGTCAGCACTCCCGAGGTGTCCGGGCGCGGATTCTCCGACGACCCGACGGCCCTCAAGGACGCGGCGCAGCTGGTCGAGGCGGAGCTGCTGCGCCTGGCCACCGAAGGCATCAACGACGCTCACCGCATCGCCCAGGCGATCCGGCGCGTCGTCGGCCGATGGGTGGCCGACAAGTACCGTCGCCGGCCCATGATCGTCCCGACCGTCATCGCGGTGCCGTCGGCGGAGGGCAAGTAGTTCTCCGACAGGTACATTCGGTCGGGTGACCTTCGCCCGAGATGAACGCCTCGCCCTCGTTGACTCGATGGCCGAATTCGGTCCCGACGCCCCGACCCTCTGCGGGACGTGGACCAACCGGGATCTGGCCGCCCACCTGATCGTGCGCGAACGACGCCTCGACGCTGCCCCGGGCATAGTCGTGGGCCTGCTCGCCGGGTACACCGAACGCGTCCAGAACGAGACGGCGACGCGTCCGTGGAGCCGGCTGCTGGACGACGTCCGGTCGGGCCCGCCGAGGTGGTCGCCGATGTACTGGGTGGACGCGCAGGTGAACCTGGGGGAGATGTTCGTCCACCACGAGGACGTGCGCCGAGCCCACGACGGATGGGAGCCGCGCGTGCTGCCCGGCGAGCGTCAGGACGCGCTGTGGGGTCTGGCGCGCAAGGTCGGCAAACTCGGCTACCGGCACGCCCCGGTGACGGTGGTGCTCGAGCGGCCGTCCGGGGAGCAGGCCACCGTCCGCACCGCCGGCACCGGCCGGGTGGTCCTGCGGGGGGAACCGTCGGAACTCGCCCTGCACGCGTTCGGCCGGAATCAGGTGCGGATCGAGACCGAGGGTGAGGCCGCCGACATCGAGGCCGTGACCTCCCTCGACCGAGGGTTCTGAGGCCATTTCGACGCAGCTCTATCGCTGTTACGGGTGTTGCGGATGGTCCGGAAGGTGCCGTAGCGACTAATCTGAGAGCCATGGCAGGTAAGGCGAGCGCCCGCGGTTCGAGCACTACGTCCACGGCGAGGACGGGCGTGCGAGGCGGCTCGGCCACGTCGTCCAAGCCCAAGTCCCGCACGACTCGCACGGTCAGCGCTCCGCGAGATTCCAAGTCGCCGCGTGGCGGCGGCTCCCGCGGCGGAGCCCGGAGGCCCGCCGCGGAGAAGGCGTCCGCATCCGTTCCGCTGAAGTCGGTGGGCCGGGGGATCGGCGCCGGCTGGTCGCTCGTGGCGAAGGGCGTCGGGGCCACCACCCGCACCGTAGGAAAGGCGGCCGAGATCGAGCAGGGCCATCGGCGCGACGGCATCGCCCTCGGACTGATCGCGATCAGCGTCGTCGTCGCCGGCGGAATCTGGTTCTCCGCGGGAGGTCCGGTGGGCGAATGGATCGAGACCGGTGTCCGCGCCGTGTTCGGCGGGGCGTCCGCCGTCCTGCCCCTGATCGGTGTCGCCGTCGCGGTGATCCTGATGCGGACCGAGCCGAAACCCGAGATCCGGCCGCGGCTGGTGCTGGGGTCGTTGCTTGTCGGTCTGCCGGTTCTCGGCCTGTGGCACATCGCGACCGGTTCGCCCACCGACGCCGACGGCAGGGCCCGCGGCGCCGGTTTCGTCGGGTATGCGGCGGGCGGTCCGCTGACCGACGGCATCACCGTGTGGCTCGCCGCGCCGCTGCTGCTGATGGCGGCGCTGTTCGGCGTCCTGCTCCTGACCGGAACCACGATCCGCGAGGTGCCCGGCAAACTGCAGTCATACTTCGGAACGTCGTTCGGCCGCGACCACTACGCCGACTACGACAGCGAGTACTACGAGGAGGGCGAGTACGACCCCACTCTGTTCGACGCCGACGGCTACCCCGTCGACGACTACAAGAGCGGGGTCCGGGGTGCCCCGGCCGACAACTATCCCACCGACGAGTACGACGTGGGGGACACCGCGAAGACGGAGGTGCTCAGGCTGTGGGAGGCCGAGCCCGCCGCGGAACCCGTCCCAGCCCCGGCGCCCGCCCCGAAACCGGCGCGCGCCAAGGCCAAGCCCGTCGTCGCCCCGAAGCCGGAACCCGAACCGGAACCGCTGCCCGACGTCGACAAGTTCGTCACCGACCGGGTGGTCGAGGGCGACTACACACTGCCGCCGACGTCCCTGCTCATCGATGGCGATCCGCCGAAGATGCGCAGTTCGGCCAATGACGCGATGATCGAGGCCATCACCGAGGTCCTCGAACAGTTCAAGATCGACGCCGCCGTCACCGGATTCACCCGCGGCCCGACCGTCACCCGCTACGAGGTGGAGCTCGGCCCGGGTGTGAAGGTAGAGAAGATCACCGCGCTCGCCCGCAACATCGCGTACGCCGTCGCCACCGACAACGTGCGCCTGCTCGCGCCGATTCCGGGCAAGTCCGCCGTCGGTATCGAGGTCCCCAACTCCGACCGCGAGATGGTGCGCCTCGCCGACGTGCTCACCGCCCCGAGCACCCGCAAGGACCACCATCCGCTGGTGATCGGTCTCGGCAAGGACATCGAGGGCCACTTCGTCAGCGCCAATCTCGCGAAGATGCCGCACCTGCTGGTGGCCGGTTCCACCGGTTCCGGTAAGTCGAGCTTCGTGAACTCGATGCTGGTGTCGCTGCTGTCCCGCGCCACACCCGACGAGGTGCGGATGATCCTCATCGACCCCAAGATGGTGGAGTTGACGCCGTACGAGGGCATTCCGCACCTCATCACGCCCATCATCACCCAGCCGAAGAAGGCCGCCGCCGCGCTGGCCTGGCTGGTGGAGGAGATGGAACAGCGCTACCAGGACATGCAGGCCAACCGGGTGCGCCACATCGACGACTTCAACTCCAAGGTGAAGTCGGGTGAGATCACGGCGCCGCTCGGCAGCGAACGGGTCTACCGGCCGTACCCGTACATCCTCGCCATCGTCGACGAACTCGCGGACCTCATGATGACCGCACCGCGCGACGTCGAGGACGCGATCGTCCGCATCACCCAGAAGGCCCGCGCCGCCGGCATCCACCTCGTGCTGGCCACCCAGAGGCCCTCGGTGGACGTCGTGACGGGTCTGATCAAGACCAACGTGCCGTCCCGGCTGGCCTTCGCGACGTCGTCCCTGACCGACTCCCGGGTCATCCTGGACCAGCCCGGCGCCGAGAAGCTGATCGGTATGGGTGACGGGCTGTTCCTGCCGATGGGTGCGGGCAAGCCGACCCGCCTGCAGGGTGCGTTCATCACCGACGAAGAGATTTCTGCCGTCGTCGATTTCAGCAAGAACCAGGCGGAGCCGGAGTACACCGACGGTGTCACCGCAGCGAAGGTCGGGGAGAAGAAGGACGTCGACCCCGACATCGGCGACGACATGGACGTGCTGTTGCAGGCGGTGGAACTCGTCGTCTCCAGCCAGTTCGGGTCCACGTCGATGCTGCAGCGCAAGCTGCGGGTCGGATTCGCGAAGGCGGGCCGCCTGATGGACCTGATGGAGACCAGGGGAGTGGTGGGCCCCAGCGAGGGCTCGAAGGCCCGCGAGGTCCTCATCAAGCCCGAGGAACTGGACGGCCTGCTGTGGTCGATCCGTGGTGGAGACCCGGACGAGGCGCCGCCCGACCAGGAATGACACCCGGTGCGCGTGTCCGAAATGTACGGTTCGCGCGCACTGTGGTTGAATGGTGACCGAATTGGAGGGGAGTATCCCCACCTCTGTGACAGCATCGTCAACACGATCGGCACCATTGCCGATCCGGGGCTGTCAGTCGCTCGGACAGTGATTCCGGTGCGGCGGGAGAGACCTCCGGTACCCACTAGGTCTACCGGAGGTCTGTGTAAATGCATGTGTCACCGCTGGTCTGGGTCATCACCTGTGTGGTGATTCTCGGACTGTTCGTGTTCGACTTCTTCGCTCACGTGCGCACCCCGCACGCCCCCACGTTCCGTGAGTCGGCGTTCTGGTCGTCGGTCTATATCGGCGTCGCCATCCTCTTCGGCCTGATCGTGATGTGGCTGTGGGGAAGTCAGTACGGCGGCGAGTATTTCGCCGGCTACGTCACCGAGAAGGCGTTGTCGGTCGACAACCTCTTCGTGTTCGTCATCATCATGGGCACGTTCGCGGTGCCACGGGAGTACCAGCAGAAGGTGCTGCTGATCGGCATCGTGATGGCGCTGGTGATGCGCGGAATCTTCATCGGCGTCGGCGCCGCGGCGATCAACGCCTACAGCTGGGTGTTCTACCTGTTCGGCGCGTTCCTCATCTACACCGCGTATACGCTGGTGCGAGATCACGGGCACGAGAAGGAAGTGGAGGAGGAGCGCGACAGCAAGATCGTGGCCATCGCGAAGAAGATCCTCCCCACCACGGACACCTACGACGGCGACAAGCTCGTCACGCGGATCAACGGCAAGCGCGTCGTGACGCCGCTGCTGCTCGCGCTGGTCGCCATCGGATTCACCGACGTGCTGTTCGCGCTCGACTCGATCCCCGCGATCTACGGGCTCACCCAGGAGCCGTACCTGGTGTTCACGGCTAATGCGTTCGCGCTGATGGGTCTGCGTCAGCTGTACTTCCTGATCGGCGGCCTGCTGGATCGCCTGGTGTACCTGTCGTACGGCCTGTCGATCATCCTGGCGTTCATCGGCGTCAAGCTGGTTCTGCACGCTCTGCACGAGAACACGTTGGGCTTCATCAACGGCGGGGAGCACGTGGCCGTGCCGGAGGTGTCGACGGTGTTCTCGCTCGCCGTCATCATCGGTGTGCTGGCAGTGACGACCGTCGCCAGCCTCCTCAAGACGCGGAACGCGACGCCGGCGAAGTAGCTCCGCCGGGCGTCGTGCTCGAGGGTGTCCGGTGCTCGGCGGTTCAGGAGCTGAATGCGCCGAGTACCGGAACCCATTCGACGATCCGGGTGGCCGTCACCAGGCCGTTACGGGCGAACGGGTCGTTGGTGAAGAGCTGTTCCACGGCCGCCACGTCGGCGGCGTCGACGAGGATGAACGCGCCGCTGCCGTCGGCGAACGGGCCGGACGACACGACGGTCTTCTGCTCGGCCAGCTCACCGAGCCACTCCCGGTGGGCGGGGCGATGCTCGTCGCGTCCGGCGACGGTATCGGCCGAATACGTGTACTCCACTACGAACAGGGACATGTTCTCGCTCTCTCGGGACGGGTACATCTGACAAAAAATGGGATCAGGGCCCATCTGTCTCACGCACTGGGATTTCAGAGGGTGAGAAGCATTCGGGTGTTGCCGAGGGTGTTCGGCTTGACGTAGCTCAGGTCGAGGAACTCGGCGACACCGGTGTCATACGACCGGCACATCTCCGCGTACACCTCGGCGGTGACGGGTGTGCCGTCGATCTCGACGAATCCGTGCTTGCCGAAGAAGTCGACCTCGAACGTGAGAACGAACAGACGCTCGAGTTCGAGTTCCCGCGCGACCTCGATCAACTTGGCCACCACGTGATGGCCGGCTCCCTGGCCCTTGGCCGACGGATCGACCGCGATCGTGCGTACCTCGCCGAGGTCCCCCCACAGCACGTGCATTGCGCCACAACCGATCACGTTGCCGTCGCGTTCGGCCACCCAGAACTCCTGAACGGATTCGTACAGGGTCACGAGGTTCTTCTCGAGCAGGATCTTGCCGGAGTAGATGTCGATCAGGCGCTTGATCTCGGGAACGTCGGAGGTTCGTGCTCGCCGCACGATCAGCTGATTGTCGGCGGTGTCCGGCGTCCGAGAAGTCATGTCGTGAACATTAGCCAACGGCCGTACCGATATTCTTAGGCACGTGCCGGTACGACCTACGAATCCCTCCCACTCCCCGCCGCGTCCCGGGGTGCAGTTCGACGCTGCGGTGCTCCGATGAGCGCGCAGCGCGAGGATTGGACGGCCGCTGACAACCCGGCGGTCCCGGATCCGACGGTCGAGCCCGCGAGTGAGACGGCCGTACCACTGCTGAACATCGCGAACATCCTGACGATTCTCCGGATCCTGCTGGTCCCCGTCTTCCTGGTCGTGCTGTTCGTCGGCGACGGACACTCGACGACGTGGCGCCTGATCGCCACCGGCGTGTTCGCCGTCGCCGCCATCACCGACCGGATCGACGGTCAACTCGCCCGCAAGTACGGCCTCGTCACCGATTTCGGCAAGCTCGCCGACCCCATCGCGGACAAGGCGCTGATCGGTGCCGCCCTCGTGGGTCTGTCGATTCTCGGCGACCTGCCCTGGTGGGTGACCGCGGTGATCGCGGTCCGGGAACTGGGCATCACCCTGCTCCGGTTCGCAGTCCTGCGGCACGCCGTCATTCCCGCCGGCCGGGGCGGCAAGCTCAAGACCCTCGTCCAGACGATCGCGATCGGGTTCTACCTGCTGCCGCTGCCGGACGGATTCGACATCATCGGATGGGTGCTGATGGGTGCGGCCGTGCTGCTGACGGTGGTCACCGGGCTGGACTACGTCGTGCAGGCCGCCCGCCTGCGGGCCGGGGTGCACAAGGTCGAGGCGAACGCGAGCACCGGGGCGTGACCGACCCGTTGGTGGACGGCACGCGGGCAGCCGACCTCGTCGCCGTGCTCACGGCTCGGGGCGAGACCGTCGCCACCGCGGAATCACTCACCGCGGGACTGCTCACCGCGACCATCGCCGGTGTGCCCGGCGCGAGCAACGTGCTCCGCGGCGGACTCGTCGTCTACGCCACCGACCTGAAGGCCACCCTCGCCGGGGTGGATCCCACCCGACTGTCGGAGGACGGGCCGGTGGCGGCGTCCACGGCACACGCGCTGGCGAACGGTGCCCGCGCCCGCTGCGGCGCCGACTGGGGCGTCGGTCTGACCGGTGTCGCCGGCCCCGACACGCAGGACGGACATCCCGTCGGCACGGTGTTCCTCAGCATTTCCGGGGCGGCCGGAACGTCGGTCCTCGAGCTCGGATTGTCCGGCGACCGGTGGCAGATCCGGAAATCTGCGGTTTCCGCCGCCGTGTCGGGACTCCTCGATCGTGTGCAGGAAACATCCGCAGGCTAAGGTCGGGAACCAATCGGTCCTGTTCGCGCGTTGAGATAGGCGAGACAGGTGACGGATGAAGGAGGAGCGAGATGGCGCTGCTATTGCGTGAGGCAATCGGTGACAGTCTTCGGCGTACGCGCGTTTCGCAGAGCCGGACCCTGCGTGAGGTCTCCAACAGTGCTCGTGTGAGCCTCGGGTACTTGTCCGAGGTCGAGCGAGGGCGCAAGGAAGCCTCGAGTGAGCTCCTGGCGGCGATCTGCGACGCGCTGGCGGTCCCACTGTCCGACGTGCTCGTCGACGTCAGCGAATCGCTGTCCGACGGGTCGACGGCCAAGCGTGCGGACACCGAGCGGCACGCGGTCGAATCCGCGCCCGCAGAGGCCCCCGCCGCGAGCGCACGACCGGGTTCGACGACCATCGCCCGCGACACCCGGGTGGTCATCCCCGCACCCGCGCAGGCGCTGGCTGCCGCATAGCAACACCCGGGCCGAACCGATAGATTTCAGTCAACCGCCGATCTCGTCGGCGGGTGAGCCAGGTAGTCGGGGCGCAGCCCTTGTTCCGGTGCGTGACGGTCGCGTGTCGGGTCGCGCATCGCGCGGCGCAACAGATGGAGGCAGGATCAAACCCATGGCTAATCCTTTCGTCAAGGGATGGAAGTACCTGATGGCGCTCTTCAATTCCAAGATCGATGAGAAGGCTGACCCCAAGGTTCAGATTCAGCAGGCGATCGAGGATGCGCAGCGTCAGCACCAGGCCCTGTCGCAGCAGGCCGCGTCTGTCATCGGCAACCAGCGCCAGCTCGAGATGAAGCTCAGCCGACAGCTCGACGAGGTGGAGAAGCTCAACGCCAACGCCCGTCAGGCCGTCAACCTGGCCGACCAGGCGCAGACCGCGGGCGACACCGAGAAGGCGATCCAGTACACCAACGCCGCCGAGGCGTTCGCCGCTCAGCTCGTCACCGCCGAGCAGGGCGTCGAGGACCTCAAGGCACTGCACGACCAGTCGCTGCAGGCAGCTGCCCAGGCGAAGAAGGCCGTGGAGCAGAACGCGATGGCCCTGCAGGCCAAGGTCGCGGAGCGCACCAAGCTGCTCAGCCAGCTCGAGCAGGCCAAGATGCAGGAACGGGTCAGTGAGTCGCTGCGCTCGATGGACAGCACCCTCTCCGCTCCCGGCAACACACCCAGCCTCGATGCCGTGCGCGACAAGATCGAGCGGCGCTACGCCGATGCCCTCGGTTCTGCAGAGCTGGCACAGAACTCGGTGTCGGGCCGCATGATGGAAGTGCAGCAGGCGAGCATCCAGATGGCCGGACACAGCCGGCTCGAGCAGATCCGGGCCTCCATGAAGGGCGATGCTCTGCCCTCCGGCGGTGCCGCAGGCGCACCGGCGACCCCCGCCGCCAATCCGAACCTCGACAAGCAGCCGCCTGCCGCGGGCCAGACCGGCACGGCGCAGTAACCGAATCGCCTGTGAGCATGAGTTCCACCCGACGTGGCCGACCTGGACGTGCAGTCCGGTCGGCCACTGTCGTGTCCGGGCTCGCCGGGATCCAGGGCGCACTGCGCGAGGCCGGTGAGTCCGTCGCGGACGCGGCGCAGCGGTGGCGCGACCCTCGTGAACGCCTCCTGCGGAAGAAGCGGCGGGCCCGGCGTCGCGCGAAGCGGTACGGCATCGTGTCCGGATCCTCGGCCACCGGCGCCGCCGGTCTCGCCCTGATGGCTGCGCCGGAGTGGTCGATGCTGATGGCCGGTGGGGGAGCAGTCGTATTCGCGGTTCCCGCGGTGCTGGCCGTCAGCCGCTACCGCAAGCTCGACGCCGTGACCCTGCCGCCGGGTCTGCCTGCCCGCCGGGTGCTTCCGGCGCCGTCCTCGGCCGCCCGCGAGCCGATGGAGCGACTCGTGCACAGCGAACGAGCACTGCACGGCATCCTCGGAGTGCTGTCCCGGTCCGGGACCATCAGCGCCGAGGACATCGAGGACACCCATGCCACGGCCCGCTCCGCGGCAGCCGCGTTGCAGGCGGTGGCCCTCGACATCACGTCCATGGAGGACGCCGCCCGGGGGAGCCGGGCCGCGGCGGCGCCGCTCCACCGGGCGATCGCCTCGGCCGCCGGGCAACTCGCCGACGGCGTCGAACAGTTCGAGGAACTGGTGGCCGCTGCCGCCGAGGTCGCCGTGCCCGGAACGGCGAGCGCCGTCGGCGAACTCGCCTACGAACGCGCGGAACTGGTGTCGGCGACCGAGAAGCTCGCCGGCCTCGCGGCGGCCCTCGGCGAGATCGACGACATCGTTCGCCGCTACCGCTGACGTCGTCGGTCGACGGAACGCCCCTGGGGACCTCGTGTGGGTGAGAACCCTGATCTTTCCCTGATCTTTACGTTGACCTGGTGATTTACCCGAGCCGGCGTGCCAGGCTGGTGTGCGTACCCGATACATGGGGTCGACCGGACGTCGGGCGCAGAAATCGATCGGGGAGACGTGAGTGGAGGAAATCATGTTCTGGAAGATTGTTCTGGCTGTCGCGGCGATCTGGATCGCCCTCGCAGTGATCGGTGCCCTCGTCAAGGGCCTGTTCTGGATTCTCGTCGTCAGCGCAGTCGTATTCGGTGTGTACCTGTTGATCAAGGCGATGTCGGGATCCGGCGAGAAATCGGACATCACCCGTAGCTGACGGGCATGCTCTACCCATGGAACCGGTACCGGAGGACTGGCATCGTGGGCTCGTCGTGGTCGCGCACCCCGACGACATCGAATACGGCGCAGCGGCCGCGGTGGCGCGCTGGACCGGGCAGGGCAAAGACATCCGCTACGTGCTCGCCACCAGCGGAGAGGCCGGGATCGCGGGCCTGCACCCGACGGCGTCGGGCCCGCTGCGGGAGGCGGAGGAACGGCGCTCCGCGGCCGTGGTGGGGGTGACCGACGTCGAGTTCCTCGGTTACCCCGACGGCACTCTCGTCGAAAGTCTCGCGCTCCGACGTGACCTCGCCACGGCGATCCGTCGTCATCGCCCGGATCTCGTGGTGACGGCGAACTTCGGGGACACCTGGGGGCCGGGGCAGCTGAACAGTGCGGACCACCGCGCTCTCGGCCGAGCCGTCCTCGACGCCACCGCGGACGCCGCGAACGAATGGATCTTCCCCGAACTGGGGGAGTCGGGATTGCCGCCGTGGCGCGGAGTCCGGTGGGTAGCGGTCCACACGATGACCCCCACCCACGCCGTGGACGTCACCCACACGGTGGATCGGGCGGTGCTCTCCCTGGCCGAGCACGTCCACTACCTGGAAGCGCTCAGCGACGTGCCGGTGGGGCAGCAGGCACGGGCTCAGGTCGAGATGGTGACCGGACCGGAACCGGGATTCGACGCCGAACGCGCGGTGGGATTCGAGCTCTACTACTTCGGCTGAGTTCGCGACGGACCATGATCGTGACGATGCGCGGGATGGTGCCGGCGGGGGATTCATGCGTTACGGTGTTACATACAATGTCTATTCGTAATCCACCGTCGCGTGACGACACCTCAGCGAGCGTCGAAGACTCCATTCTCGACGCCGCACGCTCGTGCATCCTCGATTTCGGACTGCGCCGCACCACCCTGGCGGAGGTCGCGCGGAGGGCCGGGGTCAGCAGGCCGACCGTCTACCGGCGCTGGTCGGACACCAGGGCGGTGGTCGCCGACCTCATGACCCGCGAGATCGCTGCCGTGATGCCCGAATTCTCCGCCGAGGAATCGGTTCACCGTCAACTGGTCGACGCCGTGGTCCGCGTGTCCACCGAGGTGCGTGACCATCCGCTGTTCGTGAAGATCCTGCGCTCGGATCAGGAACTGTTCACCACCTACATCCTCGAGCGGCTCGGTACCAGCCAGCGGGCGATCATCGACCAGGTCTCGGGCGCGGTGTCGGCGGGGCAGGACCAGGGCTCGATCCGCGCGGGGGACAGCCGTCAGATCGCCACCATGGTGCTGCTGATCGCGCAGTCCGCGGTCCAGTCGGCCGTGATGGTCGCCGAGGAACTTCCCGGCGACGCCCTGACCGAACAACTCCGGCACGCCGTCGGCGCCTATCTGGCGCCCGCCGCAGCCGACACCCCCCCGACAGATCGAGGAGACCGGTGACCCACTCCAGTACGCCGCCCGTGAGCCGCTCGTCGGCGCTGAACGCCGCGCGCCGGACACGCGAACTCGACCAGTTGTCGGACGGCGCACGCGTCGACGTCCTGGTGATCGGTGGCGGCGTGACCGGCGCCGGCGTCGCGCTCGACGCGGCGTCACGCGGCCTCGACGTCGTGCTCGTGGAGAAGCGGGACCTCGCCTTCGGGACCAGCCGGTGGAGTTCGAAACTGGCCCACGGCGGGTTGCGGTACCTGGCGTCGGGCAACGTCGGCATCGCCCGCGAGAGCGCGGTCGAACGCGGAATCCTGATGACCCGCACCGCGCCCCACCTCGTCCGGGCACTGCCACAGCTCGTCCCCGTCCTCGATTCCACGACGCGGTTCGGGAAGTCGCTCGTCCGCACGGGATTCCTCGCCGGCGACCTGCTGCGTGCGAGCGCTCGCACACCGTCGGCGGTCCTGCCGCGATCGCGGACGGTCCGGGCGGACCGGGTGGTCGAACTGGCCCCCGCGGTGCGCCGGGACGGTCTTCGGGGCGGTCTGATGGCATTCGACGGCCAACTCGTCGACGACGCCAGGCTCGTGGTGTCCCTCGCGCGCACCGCCGCGCTCCACGGCGCGAAGGTGCTCACCCGGACGGGCGCCTACGACGTGACCGGGACGTCCGCGACCCTGCGCGACGAACTGACCGGCGCGGAACTGTCGATCACGGCGCGCGCCGTGATCAACGCGGCAGGCGTGTGGTCGGGTGAGATCGATCCGTCGATCACGTTGCGGCCCAGTCGCGGCACACATCTGGTCCTCCCGGCCGAGCGGCTCGGGAACCCGGCCGCGGCGCTCACGGTTCCGATTCCGGGGGAGACCAATCGCTTCGTCTTCGCGCTGCCCGCGCAGCTCGGCCGCGTGTACCTCGGCCTGACCGACGAGGCGGCGCCGGGACCCGTCCCCGACGTCCCGGAAGCGTCGGAGCAGGAGATCGACTTCCTGCTCGACACGGTCAACACCGCACTCGAGGTGCCGTTGCAGCGTTCGGACGTCCTCGGCACGTTCGCCGGACTGCGACCGCTGCTCGACACCGGCGACGGATCGACCGCAGACCTCTCGCGCAACCACGCCGTCCTCCGCTCGGACACCGGTCTGGTCAGTGTGGTGGGCGGCAAGCTGACCACGTACCGGAAGATGGCGGAGGACGCCGTCGACGCGGCGGTGGCGGCGGCGGGACTGGACGCGCGCCCGTGCCGGACGCGCGCCCTCCCGCTCGTCGGCGCCGCGACTCCCGAAGCGCTGCGCCAGGTTTCGGCCCCGCCGGCGCTGCTCGCCCGCTACGGAACGGAGGCGGCGCTGATCGCCGCCGCCGTCCCGGAACTGCTGGCTCCGATCGCCGAGGGTGTGGACGTGAGCCGCGCCGAGTTCGACTTCGCGGTGACCCACGAGGGGGCACTCGACGTCGACGACCTCCTCGACCGGCGCACCCGGATCGGCCTCGTCCCCGCCGACCGTGCGCGGTCCCTCGCCGCCGCCGAAGCCGTGTTCGAGAAACGGTGACGCCGGCAGTGTGACACCCTGTGCTTCGTGCGTGTCGCCGTGGTCGCCGGGCCTGATCCCGGACATGCCTTTCCTGCCTTGGCGTTGTGCCTCGCGTTCATCGGGGCCGGGGACGAACCGGTCCTGTTCACCGGCACCCGGTGGGTCGAGCCCGCGCGGGCGGCCGGTGTGCCTGCCGAGGTGCTGAAAGGTCTCGCGCCCCGCCCGACGGACGACGACCTCGATGCGGGCGCGCGCATCCACGCCCGCGCCGCGCACATCTCCACCGAGTTGCTCCCCGACCTGCGCGCGATGGGACCCGACCTCGTGGTCTCGGACATCCTCACCGCAGGCGGCGGCATGGCCGCGGAGCGGCTGGGGATTCCGTGGGTCGAGTTGTCCCCGCACCCGCTGTATGCAGCGTCCAGGGGATTGCCGCCCATCGGAAGCGGGTTGGCTCCGGGGGTGGGAATTCGCGGTCGGGCACGCGACACGCTCATGCGGGCGGCGACGGCGCGGTCGATCCGGCAGGGCGAGCGGCAGCGTTCCGAGGCCCGGGTCGGCGTCGGGCTGCCGGCGAAGGATCCTGGACCGGTGCGCCGGCTGATTGCGACGCTCCCCGCGCTCGAGGTGCCGAGACCGGACTGGCCCGCGGAGGCGCACGTGGTCGGGCCGCTGCTGTGGGAACCGACGAACGAGGTGCTCGAGCCGCCGGACGGCACCGATCCGCTGGTCATGGTGGCTCCGTCGACCGCGTTCACCGGTGCCGAGGGCATGCTCGAGACGACGCTCGCCGGGCTCGACGGGGCCGGCGTCCGCGTGATCGCGTCGATCCTGGACGGATCTTCGGCCGCGGTTCCGCCCTGGGTGCGAGCGGGTCTCGGACGTCAGGACGCGATGCTCCGCGAGGCCTCCGTCGTCGTCTGCGGCGGGGGACACGGAATGCTGGCGAAGGCCCTGCTCGCGGGTGTCCCGGCGGTGGTGGTCCCCGGCGGCGGCGATCAGTGGGAACTCGCGAATCGCGCCGCGCGGCAGGGGAGTGCCGTCGTGGTGCGTCCCCCGAGCGCCGAGGCGCTCCGTGCGGCGGTCGACCGGGTGCTCTCGAACGGCGCCCACGCGGAGGCCGCGCAGAAGGCCGCGCGGAGCATCGCGGACGTGGTGGATCCGGTGGAGGTGTGCCGCGACGCGCTGCGGTGAGTGCGCCTCCCGGGGTTCGGCTAGCGTGGAAGCGTGCGACTGACTGAATTTCACGAACTCGTCCGCGAAGAGTTCGGGCAGATGCGCGGCGACGCACTACTCGTCGACCACGTGCTGCTCAGCCTCGGGGGCAAGACCGCCGCCGAGGCCATCGAGGACGGCCGGGAACCCCGCGAGGTGTGGCGTGAACTGTGCGCCGAGTTCGACGTCCCACCGCAGCGCCGGTAGAAATCCGGCGTGTCGAACGGACCGATCTCGCCAATCGAACACACGTTCCCCTATGCTGGAGATGTTCGGTGGTCACGGTTCTTGTCGGTACCTGGATCTAACCTGACCGCAGATCACTGATGAGACTCGAGAATGGGGACGACGATGGCACCACAGGCACACGATCGAGACAAGGCGCTCGACCTCGCGCTGGCGCAGATCGACAAGAACTTCGGCAAGGGCTCGGTGATGCGCCTGGGCGAAGGTGTCCGTCAGCCCATCGCCGTCATCCCGACCGGCTCCATCGCGCTGGACGTCGCCCTCGGCATCGGCGGGCTGCCCCGCGGCCGTGTCGTCGAGATCTACGGCCCGGAATCCTCGGGTAAGACCACCGTTGCTCTGCACGCAGTCGCCAACGCGCAGGCTGCCGGCGGCATCGCGGCGTTCATCGACGCCGAGCACGCGCTCGACCCCGACTACGCCCAGAAGCTCGGCGTCGACACCGACGCACTGCTGGTGTCGCAGCCCGACACCGGTGAGCAGGCGCTCGAGATCGCAGACATGCTGATCCGCTCCGGCGCCCTCGACATCCTCGTCGTCGACTCCGTGGCCGCTCTCGTCCCGCGCGCCGAGATCGAGGGCGAGATGGGCGACAGCCACGTGGGTCTGCAGGCGCGTCTGATGAGCCAGGCGCTCCGTAAGATGACCGGCGCGCTCAGCAACTCCGGCACCACCGCGATCTTCATCAACCAGCTGCGCGAGAAGATCGGCGTCATGTTCGGTTCCCCCGAGACCACCACCGGTGGTAAGGCGTTGAAGTTCTACTCGTCCGTGCGCCTCGACGTGCGGCGGATCGAGACCCTGAAGGACGGCACCGACGCGGTGGGCAACCGTACCCGCGTCAAGGTGGTCAAGAACAAGGTCGCCCCGCCGTTCAAGCAGGCCGAGTTCGACATTCTCTACGGCCAGGGAATCAGCAAGGAAGGCTCGCTGATCGACATGGGTGTCGAGCACGGGTTCATTCGCAAGTCGGGTTCCTGGTACACCTACGAAGGCGACCAGCTGGGGCAGGGCAAGGAGAACGCCCGCAAGTTCCTGTTGGAGAACACCGACATCCGGGACGAGATCGAGAAGAAGATCAAGGAAAAGCTCGGAATCGGCGCCGACGTCACTGCTGCTGCTACGGACGACGCCGCCCCGGTCGAATTCTAGGCGCTGCCGTGCGTCCCACGGGCGAAGGTGGAACGGAGACGCAGGCCAAGGATTTGTGCCTGCGTCTCCTCACGGACCGTGCCCGGAGTCGAGCGGAGTTGTCCGACCGTCTGGCGAAGAAGGGTTACTCGGCCGACATCGCCGAGCGCGTACTGGATCGGCTCACCGAGGTCGGGCTGGTCAACGATGCCGACTTCGCCCAGCAGTGGGTGCATTCGCGGCACACGTACTCCGGCAAGGGAAAACGTGCGCTCGCACTGGAATTGCGCCGTAAGGGCATTGGTCAGGAAGACGCCACCGAGGCGCTCGCTCAGATCGATACCGAAGACGAACGAGCGCGAGCCACCGAACTGGTCGCGAAGAAACTGCGCACCGTGTCGGCGGACGACCGTGACCGGGCGGTCCGCCGGCTGGTGTCCATGCTGGCGCGCCGCGGGTTCCCCCAGGGCATGGCGTTCGAGGTGGTCAAGGAGCAACTCGACCGTGCCGGCGCGGAGACCGACGGCCTGTTCGACGAGACCTGACTCGGACACAGCCTGACCGCGATCACAACTTGACTACGCCACAACGACCAACAGCACTGCGGTCGGACGGGAACCGAGTTCCCATCCGACCGCAGTTGCCGTCTCAGGCGCAGTGCTGTTCGTGTCAGAAGCAGTGCCGGGTCACAGCCGCTTGTCGGTGATGTCCATGCCCGGGACCGATACCGCGGGAAGTTCGGGAACGGCGCCCCTGGGGCCTCCGCCCTTCCGGGCGGCGCGGAGCCGCTTCTCCACCCTGGTCGCCACCACGGTGAGCGTGTAGTTGAGGACGATCATGATGATCGCCACCACGATCAGGGCGGGCAGGTAGTTGCCGTAGAACGCACCGAGTTGCTGCCCGGACCGCACCACTTCGACGTAGCCGATGAGGTAACCGAGCGCGGAGTCCTTCAGGGCGACCACCATCTGCGAGATGATCGCGGGCAGCATCGCCGTGACGGCCTGCGGCAGCAGGATGGTGCGCATCACCTGGCTCTTGCGCATGCCCAGTGCCATGGCGGCCTCGCTCTGTCCCTTGGGGAGCGAGTTGATGCCGGCCCTGACGATTTCGGCGATCACCGAGCCGTTGTACAGCGTGAGGCCCACGATGACCGCGGCGAGCGCCAGGTATTTCGATTTGAACACCTCGTACTCGGCGAACAGCTGGTACGAGAAGATCATCAGGATCAGCACCGGGATGGCGCGGAACAGTTCGACGATCCCGCCCGCCACCCATCGCACCGGGCGGTGGTCCGACAAGCGTCCGATGCCGAGGATCGCGCCGAGGATCAACGCGAACACGATCGACACGGCGGCCGCGACGAGGGTGCCGCGGATACCGGGAATGAGATATGTGGTCCACGAGGTCGATTCGGTGAACGGTTCCCATTTCGCCGCGGTCAGCTGACCCTTGTCGTCGAGTGCGGCGTAGACGAGGTAGCCGATTCCCAGCAGCGCGAGGGCGACGGCGACGGAGATCAGGCGGTAGACGTTCTTCGCCTTCGGGCCCGGCGCGTCGTAGAGGACGGTGGCGGCATTGCTCATCGTGCAACCTCGAATCGCTTGCTCAGGTATCCGAAGAGAAGCCCCATCGGCAGGGTCAGGATCACGAATCCGAGTGCGAAGATGCCACCGACGACGAAGATGGCGGCCTCGTTCTCGATCATTTCCTTCATCAGGAGCGACGCCTCCGCCACACCGATCACCGAGGCGATGGTCGTGTTCTTCGTCAGGGCGATCAGCACGCTGCCGAGAGGCGCGGTGACCGCGCGGAATGCCTGCGGCAGCACGATGAGCCGCAGATTCTGGGAGAACGTAAGGCCCAGCGACCGGCCCGCCTCCGCCTGGCCGACGTGCACGGTGTTGATACCGGACCGCAACGACTCGCAGACGAAGGCCGCGGTGTAGATGCTGAGGCCGAGCACGGCGAGCCGGAAGTTGTTCTGCTCGAAAAAGGTCGGAGACTGCTCGGGGGCGAGCTTGACGCCCATCGTCTGGAAGAGCCCGAACGAGCAGAAGATGATGATCAGCGTCAGGGGAGTGTTCCGGAAGATCGTCACGTACGCCGCGCCGACACCGCGCGCGACCGGGATCGGAGACACCCGCATGGCCGCGAGGATGGTGCCGAGTATCAGAGCACCGACAGCCGAGAACGCGGTCAGCTGCACCGTCGTCCAGAACGCGTCGATCAGCTGATCGCTGTACTTGCTCAGTAGGTCCACTTACCGTCTCCCCAGGTCACCGGTGGTTGGTGTCGAACCGGGCCGGACGACTCCACGAAAGGGGAGTCGCCCGACCCGGATGAGTGAGTTGCTCAGTACCGATCGACGGTCGGCGGTGCGGGGATCGGGTAGCCCGACGCGCCGACGGTCTCGTTGAACGCACGTGCCCACGAACCGTCCGCGATCATCGCCTCGATGGCGTCGTTGATCTTGGCCCGGGTCTCGTCGTCACCCTTGGCCAGGCCGACCCCGTAGCGCTCCTGGGTGAACGGCGCGCCGACCACCTTCAGCTCGCCCGGATACTGCGCCGCGTAACCGGCGAGGATGATGTCGTCCGTGGTGACGGCGTCGACTGCGCCGTTCCGCAACGCTTCGACGCAGGCGGAGTACGTGTCGAACTCCTGCAGTTGCACGTCCTGCGCGTACTGGTCCTTGACCTTCTGCGCCGGGGTGGAGCCGGTGACGGAGCACAGCTTCTTGCCGCCGTTGAGCGACTCGGGGCCGGTGATGTCGGTGTTGTCGGACTTCACCAGGAGAGACTGTCCGGCGATGAAGTACGGCCCGGCGAAGTCGACCTTCTCCTTGCGGGCGTCGGTGATCGAGTAGGTGGCGACGACGTAGTCGACCTCACCGTTCTGGATCAGCGTCTCGCGCTGAGCCGACGGGGACTCCTTGAACTCGATGTTCTCGGGTGCGACACCCAGTTTGCCCGCGATGTACTCGGCCACCTCGACGTCGAAACCGCTGAAGGAACCATCGGGGTTGCGCAGTCCGAGGCCGGGCTGGTCGTACTTGATGCCGACCGTGAGCTTGCCCTCCGACGCGCTCTGGGAGGCGCTCTTCTCTTCACCTCCGCCACAGGCAGATGCGACGACGGCGAGCGCCATGACGCCGATTCCCACACGAATCGAGCGATTGATCCTCATCGAGTTCCTCCAATTGAAAATGACGGGTATTGCCTGTGGAGCACGATCGACCGAGAGGGCACCGCAGCGGCGCCCCCTCCGATCAGTGGCTGAGAATTTTGCCGAGGAAGTCCTTCGCGCGCTCGGATTTGGGAGCGGTGAAGAACGTGGCGGGCTCGGAGTCCTCGACGATCTGGCCGTCGGCCATGAAGAGGACACGGTCGCCGGCCTTGCGAGCGAACCCCATCTCGTGGGTCACCACGAGCATGGTCATGCCTTCCTTGGCGAGTGAGGTCATGACGTCGAGGACCTCGTTGACCATTTCCGGGTCGAGTGCGGACGTCGGCTCGTCGAACAGCATGACCTTGGGGTTCATGGCGAGTGCGCGGGCGATCGCGACACGCTGCTGCTGACCGCCCGACAACTGCGCCGGGTACTTGTCCGCCTGGTTGGCGATGCCGACCCGCTCGAGAAGTTCGTAGGCCGTCTTCTTCGCGTCGGCGCTGCTCTTCTTCCGCACCTTGACCGGTGCGAGCATCACGTTCTCGAGGATCGTCTTGTGGGCGAACAGGTTGAACGACTGGAACACCATCCCCACGTCGGCGCGCAGCGCGGCCAGGGCCTTGCCCTCGGCAGGCAGCACCTTGCCGTCCACGGCGATCTCACCGGAGTCGATGGGCTCGAGGCGGTTGATGGTGCGGCACAGCGTCGACTTCCCGGACCCGGACGGTCCCAGGACGATCACGACCTGTCCCCGAGGAACTTCGAGGTCGATCTCCTGCAGGACGTGGAGGGCGCCGAAGTGTTTGTTCACCGATTTCATCGAGATCATGGACGGGGCCGCGCCCGTGGAGGGTGTCGGCGTCGCGTCGTCGGCTTGCGTCATAGTCGATGACCCTATGTGTTGTGAACGGGAGCACCTGTCATTTGCTCCGAGAATCCTCGGGATGTCACGGAAACTTTACTGTCCGGCTTCGGTCGTGTGTCCTGGCGCACACCGGCCGCGACGAGGCGATTTGGCGCGGGCCGTACCCTGGCATACGTGGACACGATCGACCAGACCCCTCACCGCAGCTACGAGGTGCGCACGTACGGCTGCCAGATGAACGTGCACGACTCCGAGCGGTTGTCGGGGCTCCTCGAGGACGCCGGCTACACGAAGGCGGCCGCCGGGCAGTCGCCGGACCTCGTCGTCTTCAACACCTGCGCGGTGCGGGAGAACGCCGACAACAAGTTGTACGGCAACCTGAGCCATCTGGCGCCGGCGAAGGAACTGAATCCCGACATGCAGATCGCGGTCGGCGGGTGCCTGGCGCAGAAGGACCGCGACGTCGTCGTGAAGAAGGCGCCGTGGGTGGACGTCGTGTTCGGCACCCACAACATCGGTTCGCTCCCGGCACTGCTGGACCGGGCCCGCCACAATCAGCGGGCCGAGGTCGAGATCCTCGACGCACTCGAGGCGTTTCCGTCGACGCTGCCCGCCAAGCGGGAGTCGGCGTACGCCGGCTGGGTGTCCATCTCGGTGGGATGCAACAACACGTGCACGTTCTGCATCGTGCCCGCGCTGCGCGGCAAGGAGGTCGACCGGCGTCCCGGCGACATCCTGGCCGAGGTGCAGGCCCTGGTGAACGAGGGCGTCGTGGAGGTCACGCTGCTCGGGCAGAACGTCAACGCGTACGGCGTCTCCTTCGCCGACCCCGACCAGCCCCGCGACCGCGGCGCGTTCGCCGCGCTGCTGCGCGCGTGCGGAGAGATCGACGGGCTAGAGCGCGTCCGCTTCACGTCCCCGCACCCGGCCGAGTTCACCGACGACGTCATCGAGGCGATGGCCGAGACCCCCAACGTGTGCCCCCAGCTGCACATGCCGCTGCAATCCGGTTCGGACCGCGTCCTGAAGGCGATGCGCCGCTCCTACCGGAAGTCGCGGTTCCTGGGGATCATCGAGAAGGTCCGCACCGCGATGCCGCACGCGGCGATCACCACCGACATCATCGTGGGCTTCCCGGGCGAGACGGAGGAAGACTTCCAGGACACGCTCGACGTCGTCCGGCAGGCGCGCTTCACCAGCGCGTACACGTTCCAGTATTCCAAGCGGCCCGGCACCCCGGCAGCGGACATGGACGACCAGCTGCCCAAGGCCGTCGTGCAGGAACGGTACGAACGTCTCATCGCGTTGCAGGAACAGATCACGCTCGAGGAGAACCAGAAACTCGTCGGCGCCGAGGTGGAACTGCTCGTCGCCGCCGGGGAGGGCCGCAAGAACGCGGAGACCGCGCGGATGAGCGGGCGCGCCCGCGACGGCCGGCTCGTCCACTTCCGGCCGGAGGGAAACCTCGACGGCAACGTCCGGCCCGGCGACGTCGTCACCATCGTGATCAGCGCCGCCGCCCCGCACCACCTCGTCGCGGACACTCCGGTCCTGACCCACCGCCGCACCCGCGCAGGCGACTCCTTCGAGAAGGGAGTCACCCCGAAGACCCCGCCGATCGGCGTGGGACTCGGACTGCCGCAGATCGGTGCGCCCGCACCACTACCCGCTCAGATGGGATGCAACGCATGACCCCGCAGTTCGACGACCAGCGCCACGACGACCCGAGTGACGCGAACGAGCCGATCGAGAGCTACCTGAAGGATTTCGACGCCGCCGAGAAGAAGGTGGCCGGCGAGATCGACCCCGGGGCGCGTGCGCTCGTCGTCGCCGTCGCGGTGGTCGTGCTCCTCGGCTCGCTGACGTTGCCGCACTCCGGCATCGCCAACGGCTGGGAAGTGCTGGTGTACGGGGACGACGCCCTCGCGGAGACGATCAAGCTGCCGTCGCGACTGTTCGTGTGGTTCGAGGTGGTGTTCGGGGTCGTCGTGTCGATGCTGGCGCTCGTCACCCGCCGTTGGGCGCTCGCGTGGGTGGCCCTCGCGGGAACCGCCGTGTCCATCGTGTTCGGCATGCTCGCCATCTGGTCGCGGCAGACACCGGCGCCCGGCGTCGAGGCGGCCGGACCGGGCATCGGGCTGATCATCGGCTGGCTCACCGTCATCGTGCTGACGTTCCACTGGCTGAAGGTGGTCTGGAGCCGGACCGCGCTGCAACTGGCCGCGGAAGAGGAACGCCGCGCCGCTGCCGCCGAAGCGGAGCGACGCGGCGACTGGAACGTCGGCTGATCGTGCCTACTGGCCGCTGACGGCGCCCTCTGCAGCCTCGGCCCATTCGCGCCACTGCTGGGCCTGCGCGAGGGCGCTCTCGGCGTCCTTCGTCTTGCCCGCCGCGGTGGCCTTGGCCGCCTGCTCCTCGAACTGCGTGACCCGCTCACGGAACTGCGCGGCCCGGGCGAGCGCCTCAGGGTCGGTGCGGCGCCATTCCTCGTCGGCGGCGTCGCGGACCCGCTTCTCGATGGCCCGCAGCTTGCCCTCGAGGTCGTGCATCCGCTCGCGGGGCACCTTGCCGATGGCGTCCCACTTCTCCTGCAGGTCGCGGAGTGCGGCCCTCGCCCCGTCGATGTCCTTGGACGGATCGATGTGGCCGGCGTTCTTCAGCAACTCCTCCTTGGCGACCGCGTTCTCCTCGAACTCGGCGTCGCGTTCGGAGGACGCGGCGTTGCGGGCGGCGAAGAACACGTCCTGAGCGCCCTTGAAACGCTTCCACAGGTTGTCGTCGGCTTCCCGTGGTGCGCGTCCGGCGGCCTTCCATTCGGCGAGCAGATCGCGGAAGGCTCCGGCCGTGGGACCCCAGTCGGTGGAGTCGGACAGTGCCTCCGCGCGCTCGACGAGTTCTTCCTTCTTGGTCTTGGCGGCGGCGCGCTCACGGTCGAGTTCGGCGAAATGCGCCCCGCGGCGCCGGTTGAACGCCTCCCGCGCCTTGGAATACCGCTTCCACAGGGCGTCGTCGACCTTCCGGTCGATCCCGCGGATCGTCTTCCACTCGTCCAGGATCTCGCGCAACCGGTCGCCGGCGGCCTTCCACTGCGTGGACTCCGCACCGATCTGTTCCGCCTCGGCGGCCAGTTCTTCCTTGCGTTCGGTGTGCGCCTGCCGCGACAGTTCCTTCTCGTGCTTGGCGTGGGCGGCCGCCTCGTCGGATCCGGCGATTATGACGTCGAGTCGCGCCGCGAGCGAGTCGATGTCGCCGATCACCGCGGCGGTCGGGAGGGATTCGGCGAGAGCGATCGCGGCCGTCTTCGTCTTCTTCGCGTCGCCCGCACCGGAATTGAGCCGGGCCTCGAGGAGGGCCACTTCGGTGGCGAGATCGTCGAAGCGCCGACCGAAGTGCGCCAGGCCTTCCGCCGCGTCTCCGGCCTGCCACGACCCGATCTGGCGTTCGCCGTCCGCGGTCTTCACCCAGGCAGTGCCGTCGTCGTCGACGCGGCCGAACTCGCTCGGATCACTGTGGGCGGGGGCGGCGACGGCGGGGGCGGAGAGGGCGTGCGTCGGTGTGGGGTGGGGCTTGGGTGCACCCGGTTTCGCGGCGGCACCCGGCTTCGGGACGCTGGGCTTCGGTGTGTCGTGCTGCTGAGCGGCAGGCTCCACGGCGGGCTTCGCGTCGCTGCTGTCGGTCATCGGTTCCTCATCTCTGCCGCGCGTCACGGCTGCCTGAACGCAATACTGGCTCCATGCGACCCGGGACGGGTGCTGGCTCCATTCAACCCGGTACGGGCCCTGTGGACTATTGAATCAGGTCGGACGGTCCGTGTTGGTACCGATTGACGGCAGTGCCCGAATCGGATGTCGGGTCCGTGCCTGCGGTCGACTAGCGTGACTGTGTGTTCACCGCTGCCATCCTCGTGCCGTCCCCACCGTTGCTGGTACCCGAACTGACCGGGGCGGCCGCTGCGGAGACGGCGCCGCTGCGGGACGCGGTCCAGGAGGCGGCGAAGGCATTGTCCGCGATCGCCACCGAATGGGTGGCGGTCGGCGCGGCGCCCACCGCGGTGGAAGTGCGGGCCGACGCGCAGGGCACCTACCGCGGCTACGGCGTCGACGTGCGGGTCACACTGCGGCCCGGTCCCGCCGGCGAGCCCAACCCGGACCTGCCGCTCGCGGCGCTGACGGCCGGGTGGATCCGGGGAACGTGCGCGCCGGACGCCGTCGTCGACGCGCGGATCCTCGCCGCCGACCTGTCGCCGCAGCAGTGCGCCGCGTACGGCGCGGAACTGCGCGCATTTCTCGACCGGGACCCCGAGCCGCGCGGGCTGGTGATCGTCGCGGACGGGGCGAACACCCTCACGGCGAAGGCGCCGGGCGCGTTCGACCCCCGTGCGGAAGGCGTACAGGCCCGGGTCGACGCGGCCCTCGACACCGGCGACCGGGATGCGCTGCTCGCCCTTGACCCCGCCGAGTGCGCCGCCCTCGGCATCGGCGGGCGCGTCCCGTGGCAGGTGCTCGCCG
>NZ_WXYH01000350.1:0-48106 GCF_009872365.1 Rhodococcus sp. T7 | reverse complement strand
GTGGCGGGCGTCGAGCAACAGTTGCGCGACGGCGGTGCGCCGGTGGCGGTAGACCCGGCACGGGCGGCCGTGCACGATGTCGTCGGTGGTCTCCCGGCTCCACCGGAAACCGTCGGCGGTGGGGTCGGTGTGGTCGTCCACTGTGGTCGAGGGTGTGTTCATCAGGTGTGGTCCGTTTCGTGCGGTTGCGCAGGGGGCGGGAGGCTCAGGCGGGAGGTGCGGGCAGGGTGTCGGGGGCGGGTGCCGCGAACTGCGGGGCACGGCGTTCGGCCATGGCGGCGACGCCTTCCTTGAAATCGGGCTGCCGCATGAACTGCTCGATGAGAGCTTTCGAATCCTCCACGGCGGTGCCGACGTTCGAGTGCAGGAGCTCGGCGTAGATCTGGCGTTTGGCGCCCGTCGCCGAGGCCGGGGACACCTGGGTGGCGATGTAGTCGGCGACCTCGTAGACCGTGCCCAGGAAGTGCTCGTCCCGCGGGTGCACGCCGTTGAGGAAACCCATCCGCAGGAGTTCTTCGGAGCGCAGGATGCGTCCGGTGATGAGGATGTCGGCGGCGTTCGCCAATCCGACGATGCGGGGCAGCAGCCAGGCCAGACCGTACTCGGCGGGCAGTCCCAGGCGCGGGGTCGCGGTGGTGAACTTGGCGCCCTCGACGGCGTAGCGGAGGTCGCAGTACCCGGCCAGGGCGACCGCGATACCGGCGCACGGTCCGTTGATGGCGGCGATCAGCGGGACGCGCAGGCCCCACATCCACACCAGGTCGTGGTCGAACTCGGGGTTGACCCCGTGGCCGGGGCGGGCGAAGTCGGGCTTGTTGACGGTGTCGGCATACTTTTCCTCGGTCTCGGTGTAGAAGTCGAGCGCCTTGGCGTCGGCGCCGACGCAGAACTGGTCGCCACCGCCGGTCAGGACCACGACCCGGACGGTGGGATCGGCGTCGAGGGTTGCCATCGTCCAGCGCAGTTCCGCATTCATGCGGGAGGTCCAGGAGTTGCCGCGGCCGGGCCGGTCGAGCCACACCGTGGCGACGCCGTTGTCGCGGATTTCGTAGCGGGTGACCTTCAGATCCATGATGATTCCCTCTCGCGGGTGGAAGTGGCCGACCATGAACTGGTCAGACCCTGGTGTGTGTTGCCGGCGCTCGGTGTCCAATGTGTTCGAGCAAGGTGCGCAGGCTGTGCAGCGCATCACCGATCGGCACCTCGGCACCGAAGCGCAGGGTGAACTCGGTGAGCAGATCCATCAGCGAACGCATCATCGTCGCGATGATCGGGTTCTGAGTGGCTCCGCCTATGAGGCAATGAAATTCGATGATCGTCCGAGGCCACCTCGGCTGGACTTGCCGAACTGTGTTCACCCCGGGACGAGTACTGCTTTCACGATTTTTCCGGACTCGGCGTCGTCGATGGCTTGGTTGATCTCGTCGAGGGAGTACGTGGTGATCAGCCGGTCCGCCGGAAATCGGCCCTGCCGGTGGAGGTCGAGCAGAACAGGGATGAACTTGTCAGGCCGGGTGTCACCCATCGCCACGCCTGTGATGGTGCGGCCGGTGGAAAGAAGGCGTGTCATATCTGTCGAAAGCGCTGTTCCCCTGGGGCCTACACCGAGAATTGCGCAGGTCCCGGTGGGAGCCAGACAGTCGATTGCCTGTGCTGCCACCGCTGGTACCGCGCTCGTCTCCACGCTGTAGTTCACACCCGACGGCGCGACAGCGCGGAGGGCCTGCGTGACGTCTCTTCCAGCCGAGGCGTCGATAGTGTGTGTAGCACCTAGTTCCTGCGCCAAGTCCAGCCGAGAAGGATGGACATCGACAGCGATGATGGTGGTACACCCGACGACCTTGGCTGCCATGACAGCCGCTAGTCCCACAGCTCCGGCACCGAAGACGGCGATGCTGGACCCCACTGGTGGAGCCAGTCTGTTCATGACGGTTCCGGCGCCTGTTTGCAGTCCGCACGCCAGCGGGCCTGCCACAATGAGGTCCGCGTCCGCGCCGACCTTGACCACATTGCGTTCGGTCGCAATCGCATGAGAGGCGAAGGACGACTGCGCGAAGAAGAATCCGTGGACAGAACCGTCTCCGTGTAGAGCATTGGTCCCGTCCGGTCTGCTCCCGCCCGTCGTCCACGTCGCGTGGTCGACGCAGTAGGCCGGGTGCCCGCTTGCGCAGTAGTGGCATTCGCCGCAGTGCCAGTAGGTCATTACGACGTGATCCCCGGGGGCGACCTTGGTGACCGATTTGCCCACGGCGCGGACGATGCCGGCACCCTCATGTCCGAGGACGATCGGCAACGGCACAGGCATCCACTGGTTTCGGACTGCGACATCGGTGTGGCAGAGCCCGACGGCCGACACCTCGACGAGTACCTCATCGGATCGTGGGTCGTCGAGCGTCAGGTCCTCGAGGGATAGCGGTGCCTCCTTCTCTCTCGCCACGGCGGCACGGATCCGCAACATGCTTACTCCTTCCGATGAGGGGCAGAACCTGAAGTGTGGCCGACCTACTGCTTGTGTAGCCAGTGGTCGCTCGCGTAGATGGACTTGTACTCGGTGTACGCCTCCAGTGCTTCGGGGCCGAGCTCGCGGCCGAGGCCGCTGTCCTTCATCCCACCGAACGGCGCGCCGGGGTCGAGGGTGTAGTAGTTGATCCCGAACGAGCCAGTCCGTACGCGTCGAGCGATCTCGAGCCCGCGAGTCTCGTCTTGTGTCCAGACCGAGCCGCCCAGTCCGTAGTTGCTGTCGTTGGCGATCCGGACTGCGTCGTCGTCTCCGTCATAGGGGATCACGACGATGACGGGGCCGAAGACTTCCTCCCGGGCGATGGGATCCGAGTTCGAGACACCGGCAAACACGGTCGGTTCGACGAACCACCCACGCTCCTGATCAGCTGGCCTGCCGCCCCCCGTCACGAGCACGGCTCCTCCCGAACGCGCACCATCGATGTGGGCCAGCACCCGCGAGCGGTGCACGGCACTCACCATCGGACCGCAGGTCACCGTTGGATCCAACGGATTTCCGATCACGAGGTTGCGCGCATGGTCGGCGACAGCATCGACGATTTCGTCATATCGACTGCGCGGAGCGAGGATTCGGGATTGCAGCGCGCAAATTTGGCCGTTGTTGCGGAAACTCGAATCCGGCAGGCCGGCGACGAAGACATCCAGGTCGGCGTCGTCAAGGACGATCGATGCCGATTTGCCTCCGAGTTCCAATGTGCACGGTCGGATCAACCGACCGCACTCGGCACCGATTGCTCGCCCCGCCACCGTGGAACCAGTGAACGCAATCTTGTCGACGGAAGGGTGTGAGACGAGTGCAGCACCGGCATCGCGATCGCCCGGCACAATGTTGAGTACCCCACCGGGAATACCGGCCGCGCTCGCCGCTTCCCCGAACACGAAGGCATCCAGCGAGGTTTCGGGTGAGGGCTTGAGGACGACAGTGCACCCCATGGCGAGTGCGGGCGCGATCTTCATGACCGCCAGCGTCTGCGGAGAATTCCACGGCGTGATCGCACCCACCACACCAACCGGCTCGCGGCGGACGATGGTCGAACCCCGCTGACTGGCCCGGACGTCCTCGATCTCCGCGTCCGCCACCAAGTTGGCGTACATCCGAAGCGTCGCCGCAGGTGCGGATCCATTGGCCACCCGCGAGAGCGTGATCGGCATACCGTTCTCTCGGCTGACCAGGGTGGCAGTGTCGTCTGCGCGTGCCTCGAGTTCGTCGGCGAAGCCGAGCAGCAGCGAGGCGCGTTCGGTCGCACCCATGCGACCCCAGGGGCCGTCGTCCAGAGCGTGTCGTGCCGACTCCACCGCCCGCCCGATGTCACGGCGGTTTCCCAGGGGAGCCCAGCCGATCGACTCCTCGGTGGCGGCCTCGATCACCTCCACCGAATCCGTGCTGTCGGTCGGCACCCACTGGCCGTCGACATAGAGGGACTTGTGCTCGATCACCGGTAACCCTCCAGCAGCGCGCCGATCGGCATCGCGTCGTCCCGGGTGAATCCAGCCTGACGGAACCAGGAGGACTCGCGTTCGACCTGCCGCGCGGCGAGACTCGCCATGAGAGCAGTGGCGGATGAATCTCCTCCGGCGCGCCGGCCGCTCAGTTGCTGATAGAGCTGCTCGGTGAGCACCTTCATCCGCCGCGTCTTTTCGGTGATCACGTGAAGCGGTGTTGCTGCCTCCGTGGCACTTGGTCCGTCCTCGTTCAGGATGTCGATGACCTCGCGCTCGTCCGACGCGATCATCTGGGCGAACTCAGTAAGGGTCGTCCGGTAGTCCTGATACTCGACCACCGCGTATCGATATTCGTGTTCGTGGCATTCGATCAGGGACCCGAGGGTGGCATCGATCAAGAGAACCTGCTCGTGGGCGAAATGTGCGCTTTCGGGCAGTGCGGGTACGACGGTCTCGGTGAGCCGGCGTCGAATCGCTTCAAGTTGCTGAGTAACGGTCGGAATCATGCGGAAACTCCAGATACGAGTCGGTTGAGTTCTTTCGAGAAGTACGCGCCCAGGCCCGGATAGATGAAGTTGTACATGACATCGAGCTGGGTCATCCTGAGGTCTGCATTGCGTGGGGCCGTTCCGATCAGCGAGATCACTGACCAGTAGAGGGCATAGACCATGTAGTAGTTCAGGCGATCTCGGTCGACTGTGAGCCCCGAGATCCGCTCGTAGTCTGCAATGAATTGCTCTGTTTCAACCAGACCTGAATTGAGGAACTCTCCTGATTCCCCCGCCGAACCCCATGCGGGGAGCATGGCGTATGCAAGATCGGAATGGCGGTCACCTAGATAGCAGAGTTCCCAGTCGATTACGGACTTGATCTCGCCGCTGTGTTCGTCGAAGAGGAAGTTCCCGTTTCGGTAGTCACCGTGCAGCAACGACACTCGATCGACAGGTGGCCGATTCCGCCAGAGCCACTCCCGAGTAAGTGTGATCGTCGGATGGGGTTCGAAGGAATCCTCGTCCCATGCCCGGTCCCAGAAGGTCAACCGCCAGTCCAGTGCTTGGGTTGTCTGGGCCCTCGGAATGTCGAATCCCTCGAGGTCCGCTTCGGACCAGTCGTAGGCGTGCAGGTGGGCGAGGTGTTCAACGAACTGGGGCGCGAGCAATTTCTGCAGCCTCGGGCCGTACACCGTCCCTAGCCCGGTGGCCAGGGGCACGGCATCGGTTGGTGCAGAAACGCCCTCGACGAAGCTGGTGATCATCGCGGGTGAGCCGAAGTCGTCCGAGCCCGGGGATATCCAGTGTGCCGTCGGAACCGGCAGCGCCGACTTCACGGCGTTCAGCATGGAGAACTCACGCTGGACATTCGTCTCACAGCAAGCGCCGTGGGACTTGATCCGGAGTACGAGACGCTCGGATCCTCCGCCACGGGACAGGCGGAACGAGTAGCACTCGTTGGCACCGCCACCGGACAACTGAACGACGTCGGTGACTTCGAACTCCTCATCGAGGCGGTTGCGGAGGAAACGAGTAATTCGTACCTCGGCCTCTTCGGGGGTGATCCCGGCCCGACTTCGTGGGCCCAGGGTGCGGCGGCGCGCCCGAGCGTCGAGTAACTCGTGCAGGTTTCTTTCGATTGCATCGGCACCGGGCGCGTCGTTGCCGTAGCGAAGACCCGTCGGCGGTTCGGTCGTGAGTTTCACAGAATTTCTCCTCATTGGTATGAAAGGGGCGAGGTCAGACTTCGTCCAAGCTCCGGTTCGAAGTATTCATTCCGAAGAATCCCATCGTGATCGCGAATATCAGAGCGCAGACCGCCATGTAGGCGAAGACGGGGGCGAATCCGAAGCCGTTGTAGATACCGGCTACGAGAAATCCCTGCGCTAGTCCGGCAACGCGCCCCATCCCGTTTCCAATCCCCGCACCCAGGCCGCGAAGATTGGTCGGGAAAATTTCCGGCGCATAGGTATAGAGAACCGACAGTGCGACGTATGAGAACGCGGTCAACAGAAACCCTGAGATGACAATCAGGGTCAGATTGTCCACGACAGCGAAGACAAGAAGGAATACCGCGACAAGCACCATGCTGATCGCGCCCACCCGGCGGCGTTCAAATTTGTCGATGATGGGGTACGCCAAGAAGGAACCGGGGACGCTTGCCAGCGACACCATGAACGCTATGTGCAGGGCTTGCGTTTGAGCGAGCCCGCGCTCGACGAGGAGGGTCGCTACCCATCCGTTGAAGCCGTAGTTGATCAAGATGAAGCAGATCATGCAGACGGAGAGAACGATCAGACGACCAAGATACTTACGAGAGAACAACTCCGACACCCGGCCGGTCGGAACCGGTTCAGCTACGACAACATCGGGGAGCTCTCCTCCGGTCTTGCGGCGCGCCTCGTCCTCGAGCTTGGCGATCAGCGTCTCGGCTTCGGCCTTTCGTCCGTTATCGATCTGCCATCGCACCGACTCGGGGAGGATGCGCATGCCGATCAGGCTTCCGATGATTCCCAGGCCTCCGACAACGAATACCCACCGCCACATGCCGGGGCCCATTGCTATGACGATGCTGGAAATTCCTGCGACTGCCGGAATTCCTATACAGCCGAAACCGAGGAGGAGGGCTTGATAGCGACCCCGCAGATGCTTCGGGTACATTTCGCTGACAAATACAAGCAATACTCCGGTCATCGCCTGGAGGCCCACTCCCGTGAGGACTCGGAAGGCACCGAGAAAAATTACATTTGGCGAGAGGGCCGCCGCCAAGGAGAAAACCGAGTAGAAGACTACAGCCGATAGTATTATTTTCCGCCGACCCAGCCGGTCGGCCAGTCTTCCTCCTAGCACTGCACCGATCATCATTCCTACAAAGGTGACAGACGAGAGAAGCCCGATTGTGGAGATGGATAGTCCCCATTCGGCCCGTAGTGCCGGCGCCGTGTAGCCGAGCATTGCGGCGTCCAGTGTGTCGAAGAAGAAGAAGAAGGCAAGGAGAACCATCCACTTTTTGTGTGTGGCGGTCGCGAGCGGAAGTCGATCAATTCGGGCTTTGAGAATGGCGGTCGAGTCTTGCTGCCAGGAGGTCGAAGTAGTCATAGCGCCTTCATGCATCCTTATCCGGGTCCGATCTGGGGTGATCCGTTCCTCGGGTCCTCCTGACGAGGTCCCGGTTGTTCAGCGACATTTGCAGGCCCTGAACGTCACTTGACTGAGTAGTGGCCTTCCCGTTGCGCGAAGGCGTTCTTGGTGCCGCTCCGACGGCGCTCTCGTAGGAAGTTGAATTCGTCCTCTTCGAACCTGAGATTCGTGCCCAGGGTGTGACCGGCATACCCGCGCGCGAACTGTTCACTTCCGCCCAGACTCTCCATCGCCTGCTGCCACATGGCCCGTCCGGTCACCAAGGCATCTCTGGGATGCTGGGCGATCCGCTCGGCCCATGCTTGGACGGTGCCCTCGAGGTCGGCCTCCGGCACCGACCGGTTCACCGTCCCGAATCGCTCCGCATCTTGGCCATCGAATTCGTCTCCGAGCAGAAGGATCTCGCGGGCCCGCTTCGGACCATACTTCAGGATCTGGGTGTTCAGATGCCAGGTGTTTCCGGCCAATCCCAGTCGTTGCTCGGCATGACTGAATCGGGCAGTGTCCGCGGCGATGGCGAGATCGACCAGTTCCACGAGGTACATCCCCGCACCGGTGCACACACCGTGGACCTGCGCGATGACCGGCTTGAGCGAGAAGTGGAACGCCTTGTAGTTCTCCCCCAGTTTGCGATCTCGCGACAGCCGAGAGCGTTGGCTCGGCCGGCGCGGCTTCGATCCGTCAACACCCGGTTCGAGTCCGTAGGACTTGGCGGCGTCGTTGTAGTCGTGTCCGGAGCAGAAGGACCGTCCATTTCCTTTGAGGACGATGACCTTGACGTCGTCGTCGTCCTCCAACTCGTGCAGTTTCTCGACCAGCAGATCGAGATCGGCGAACCGGAGTGCGTTGTGCTTCTCGGGACGGTTCATGACGAGTCGGGCGACCGGCCCCTCGCGCTCCACCAGGATGGCAGTGCTCATCGTTTGGATCCTTTCATCGGCATGTTGGGAGTCGGTTGGATCGAGGTGAGGATCTCCGCCGCCTCGTCAACCATCCGAGGCAGGTATTCCGCGACATCGACAACGTCGGAGATTCCGCTGGCCACCTGCCCCATCAGTACAAGTCCGTTGTCGGTGTCGCCCTCCATTTGGGCTCGACGCATTGCGGCGATCTTCTCGGCCGGGGTGACGGTTCCGGACCGCATCTTCTCCGCGGCCGAGTTGCGCAGCATCCGGCACGGCCCGAAGACGCCGTCGATCAACAGGTCGTCACCTTCCTGTGCTGCGACGAGGGCGTCTCGGTAGGCGGGGTGCCATTCGGTGTTGTCGGTGGTCGCAGCAAATCGGGTACCGAGAGCGACGGCATCGGCGCCGAGACAGAGGGCGGCGGCCAACCCGCGGCCGTCTCGCACGCCGCCGGTGAGCACCACGGGCACATCAACCGCCGCGGCGACGTTCGGAACGAGCACGAAGGTGTGCATACCGCTCGCCGGTGCGTGCCCACCCATCTCCGAACCAGCGGCAATGACGACGTCGACGCCGGCCTCGACGGCCTTCACTGCATGCCGCGTGGCACCCACCTTGTGCTGGTGGACCATGCCCTCCTCGTGGATTCTCGCAGTCAGGCCGGCGGGGAACCCTGCAGAGGTGGTCAGAACGCGCAAGCGGCTTTCGACCCCGGCATCGGCCCGTCGTGCCGCGAACACCGCGTCGAGATAGATGCGCGCAAACGTCGCGATTCCACCGTTACGGTCGTGGCCCACAGGAATGTTCACCGCGAACGGGGCCGAGGTGCGGGTCGCGCAGTCCTCGATGCTGCGGCGCAGTTCGGCCGCGGCGGCGTGAAGGTCGCCGTCCGTTCCGGGCACGCTCACCGTGCCCAGACCGCCCGCGTTCGACACCGCCGCGGCCAGTCTGGTGGTGCTGAAGGGACCCATTCCTTCCTGAATCACCGGATGCCGAATCCCGACCAGATCGGTGTAGCGGTTGGCGAGGGGACCGCGCACGTTGTCGCTCATCATGTGCCTTTCGCATCGATGCCGCCACGGCTGAGGGTGTGATGGCCCGTGCCGGAAGGGTTGAACCGTCCACGCCGCACCATCGCCACCCTGCGTCACTGCCGTTCGCCGATCGCAAATAACTTCGTGACACGAATCATAGTTCCCGTACTATTACGCTTGATGCGTTCGCTGTCAAGAGGGCGTAGACGGACCGCCGATGGACTTACCAACCCGAGGAGACACACAGGTGACGCTGATGGATAGTGAACCCAATTCCGAGGCTGACCAGCTGTCCATTCCAGGCCTACTGAGCCGGAACCCTGCCGCCCTCGATTCCGCGGAGATCGCAGCGGCGAGCCGCCCCCCGCTGACCATGATCGGCAATCGGCTGCGGGAAACGAACGCCAATGCCCCCCTCGGCCCCGCCCAAAGCTTGGTATTGAGCCAGCTCACAGCCGCAGATTCGATGCCGATCACCGAACTGGCGGCCGCCGATGGCCGCGCAATCTCGACCATGACCGAAATCGTCGGTCGATTGGCCAAGGCCGGATGGGTCGAGAAGCGCGAGGGTATCGAGGATCGCCGCCAGGTGCGCGTCGCGATCACCACGGAGGGCCGGCGGATTCTCGAAGAGAACCAACAGTTGCGCAACCAAACTCTCGCCGGGCGCATCGCCAACCTGGCCGATCACGAACGCGTCGCACTCGCCGCCGCACTCCCCGCCCTGTGGAAGATCGCCGACATCGATCCTCACTTGTGGCCACGAGTCCATGGGCGCACCACCAAGCGCCCCCGCCGACAGGCGCAACCCACTCGGCCGGAGTAACGCGCGTCAGAATTTAGTTCGCCCCCCTTGACAGTTACGGCGATCACACTCACTCTTGAAAAATGGTTCGCGTAACGAAGCAATTATGTGAGATCTCCACACCGCCCCGTCCACTTGATTGGCTGTCCGGCATCCGGGTCGTCGAGGTCTCGACGGGGGTCGCGGGTCCGCTGACCGGCCGTATCCTCGCCGAACTCGGCGCCGACGTGATCAAAGTCGAATCCCGCGCCAAATTGGACGTCAACCGAGTGCGGGTGCCACGAGAGGAGATGTCGGGTCTCGCCGACCCCGAGACGTTGCAACTGGAGGGCTTCGGCCTACTCCACGAGGCAAGTGCCAGCAAGCGCAGCGTCACCTTGAACCTGAAGACCGAGGCCGGGCGCGAGCTGTTCCTGCATCTCCTTAGCGAAGCCGACGTCTTCGTCCAGAACTTCGCACCCGGTTGGCTCGAACGACTCGGCCTGTCCGTCGACGACCTGCTGCACCAGTGTCCACGCCTGGTGGTGTTGTCGGCCACGGGCTACGGCCAGGACGGTCCGCTGTGCCAGCAACGCGCCTACGCACCGATCATGAGTTCGCTCGCCGGACTGGAGGGCGTGATCGGTTACGAGGACGGCGCGGTCGTCGGAGCGTCGGCAACCGCGATGGCCGACCTCAACTGTTCGTTCTATGGCGCCTACCTCGTGCTCGCCGCCCTCAATGGACGCACCGAGACCGGTGGAGGACGGCACCTCGATCTCTCCCAGACCGAGGCGTGCGTCGCGCTGCTCGGCGAGGCCATGGTCGAGTACGCGACCACGGGAAAGGTGCCGGGCCCTACCGGAAATTCCGGCCCGACCGGTAGCCGCGAAGTGGTGCCCTGCAAAGACGGCCGGTGGGCAGTCGTTGACGACGCACCGGAAGGCAGCGAACTCCTCGACCGCGATGAATTGGTGACGCGCCTCCACTCGGCAGGAAGCGTCGCGACGCCTGTACTGACCCCGCAAGAGGTTCTGCAGGATCCAGGCTTCCGCGACCGCGGACTCTTCCAGCAAGTCGACCATCCCGTTCTCGGCGAGTTGACGACAACCAGCATTCCGTGGCACCTCGACGGATCCGTTCCTGGTGTCCGCTCGTCCTCCCCGCTACTAGGGGTGGACACCGAGGACGTGATGACCCGGCTTCTCGGTGTCACCTCGGAAGAGTTCGACCGTCTGACCACCGAAGGAGCGTTTCACTGATGTACGACTCGATGGCCGGAATCACCGTCATTGAACTCGCAGGCAGTCAGGCTGCGGCCTTCGCCGGAAAACTGCTCGCCGACGTCGGCGCTACCGTCGTGCGGTTCGGAATCTCCGATCCCGACCCATATCTCGACGCCCGAAAACTTGTGAGCACCAGCCCGGTCACCGACCTACTCGCCGGCGCCGAGGTACTCCTCACCGACCTCGATGACGAGGGCTTGACAAACCACGGCGTGACCCTCGACGGACTGCGTCACGATCACCCTGCACTCGTCGTCACCGCCCTGTCACCGTTGGGCCGCACCGGACACCGAGCAAGCTGGAACGCCGACGAGATCGCCATGCAAGCGATGTCCGGGCTGATGCACGTCACCGGTTATCCGGACCGCGAGCCACTCGCCGCTCCGTACGGGCTGGGGGCCCTGCAGTTGGGGATCAGTGGCGCGGGAGCCACCTGTGCGGCGGTGTTCCGTGCCCGCCGATCCGGCATCGGCGCGATGGTCGAAATCAGCGGCGCCGAAGTGCTCGCTTCGTACGTACGCATCTACGGTGCCGTCGGCGAATATTACGGAATCGAGCTCAACAGAGCCGGCCATCGAGCCCCCGGCTCCGGGGGGCGCTATCCGTTCGGGATCTTCCCCTGCAAGGACGGACATGTCGCACTCATCGCCAGGACTGCCGCCGAGTGGGACCGGTTCGTCGCGATGATGGGTTCTCCGGAGTGGGCCTCCCTTCCCCGATATACCGATGCCCGGGCAATGGCAATGGACTACCCGGACGAAGTGGACGGGCTTGTCGTCCCCTGGTTGCAACGTCACACCCGCAATGAACTTCTCGAACTAGCCCAACAGCACAAGGTTCCGATGGCACCCGTGCGCCGCGTGGACGAACTCACCGACGACATCCAGATGCAGTACCGGAACTTCTTCGAAACCACCACCCTCGCAGACGGCACCCCCGCCACGGTGCCCGGCCGGCCGTGGGTCGAATCGATGTAGATCTTCCGATTTCGGTCAGCAATCAGCTCCGCTCGGAATGCATTGTGTCTGATGGTCGAACTCGACCTCATTGCGAGGCCAGGGGGTGACTCCAAGGAGCTCTTTCGAATAGCGGTCCTCCCTAATCCTGGGTGCTTCAGCCACCACCTCAGTCGCACGAAACGTTCGCCTCAGAATCGCCGTTCACGGATAACAGATCGATATCAATCTTCTTGTAGCAGAATGAGATAGGGGAATCAGATGACAAGTGGTGCACGACTCGCCGGCAAGGTCGCCCTCATTACCGGTGCCGCTCGCGGACAGGGGCGCGCGCATGCACTCCGGCTCGCCAACGAAGGTGCTGACATCATCGCTGTCGACGTGTGTGCGGACTACGCAACCACGGCATATCCGATGGCTACGGAGAGAGATCTGGAGAGCACAGCCGAACAGGTCCGAAGCGTCGGCCGACAGGTCGCAACCTATACCGCCGATGTTCGCGATCGGGAACAGCTCGCGGCGGCGATCGACGGTGGGGTTGGTCAGCTCGGTCGACTCGACATTGTCGTTGCCAATGCAGGAATCTGCATCCTCGACTCCTGGGATGCGGTAACTCCCGAGGCTTGGAACGACACGATCGGCACAAACCTCACCGGCGCATGGAACACCATGTCCATGTCTGCGCAGCACTTGATCTCCGCTGGTGGTGGCTCGATCATCGCCACAGGCTCCACCTGCGGCGTCAGAGGTGTTCCCTTCTTCGCCCCCTATGTCGCATCGAAGCACGGCTTGGTCGGTGTGGTGAAGACTCTCGCCAACGAACTCGCTCAATACAACGTCCGAGCGAACGTAGTCCACCCGGCGGGTGTGTCGACAGATCTGACCCAGGGGCTCGCACGTATCGGCGAGCTGATTGAGACGAATCCGCACCTCGCTGGGACGTTTGTCAATGCCTTGCCGGTCGAGAGGCTCGAATCGAACGACATCAGTAACGCGGTCCTATTCCTTGCCTCCGACGAGGCTCGATTCGTAACTGGCACAGAATTGGTTGTAGATGCCGGAAACACGAACTTTTGAATTAGATTCGAAATCAGCATGTTTCGACGACGCCGTCGAGAAGCCGGGCGCGGAACACCCGAAAGAAATGTTCTACACAGACATTGCATTGAACAAAGTTTCTGTTGACTCTCATGGTTCGTCGACATACCGTGATTTGCGTAACGTCTACGGACGTCGTTCTCTGCCAACATCTCCGGCCCCTGCCCTCGCATCCGTCGGGAGGATTCGTCTCGGGTGCTGGATGTTGCTACCAGACAATCAAGGAGTTCTTCATGTCGTTGGATCGTCAATTCCTGTTCATCGGTGGCGAATGGGTGGAGCCGCGCGCGTCCGGACGGATCGATGTCATCAACGCAACAACCGAAGACGTCCTGGGTACCGTGCCCGAGGCCTGTGAATCCGACGTCGACCATGCGGTGAATTCAGCACGCACGGCATTCGAATCAGGTTGGGGACAGAGCGATCCGTCGGTGCGCGCTGACGTACTCGACCGATTCGCCGATGCGTTGGAGAAGCGTGGCCCGGAGTTGACACGACTCGTCAGTCAGCAGAACGGAATGCCTCATGACCTGAGTGAGCAGTTCGAGGGCAGTTATGTCATCGCGGTGTTCCGATACTATGCGGAGCTCACCAGGAAGATGCAGTTCGAAGAGCTACGTCCGTCTCCGCTCGGCTTCTCGACTGCGGTACGCCGGCACCCGGTCGGCGTCGTGGCCGGCATCGTGCCCTGGAACTACCCTGTGCTGCTTGCCGCGACGAAGATCGCACCTGCGTTAGCGGCGGGCTGCACCATCGTGATCAAGCCGTCACCGGGTACGGTCCTGGACAGCTTCGTGCTCGCCGAAGCCGCGAGAGAGGCACAGATTCCCGACGGCGTCGTGAATTGGGTGCCCGGCGGTCGCGAGCTCGGCGCGTACCTGGTGTCTCACCCAGGCGTGGACAAGGTCGCGTTCACGGGTTCCACCGGCGCGGGACGCGCGATCGGTGAGGTGTGTGGACGGCTGCTTCGGCCAGTCAGCCTCGAGCTCGGAGGCAAGTCGGCAGCAATCATTCTCGACGATGCGGACCTCGGCAGTGTGACCGAGGGCCTGATGGGTGCCTCACTTCCGAACAACGGGCAGACGTGCATGGCGTGCACACGCATCCTCGCCCCCAGTAGTCGGTACGACGAGGTCGTCGACGCGATTGCGACATGGGCCTCGTCCCTCACCGTAGGTGATCCTCTGGAATCCGGCACACAGATCGGGCCGCTCGCATCGAAGGAGCACCGCGATCGTGTCGAGCGTTACATCGCGTTGGGCCGCGACAGCGGCGCGCGCGTTGTCGCGGGCGGCGGTCGTCCCGCAACTCATCCCCGTGGCTGGTTTGTCGAGCCCACTGTCTTCGCCAATGTCACGAACAGCGAGGTTATCGCCCGAGACGAAATCTTCGGGCCGGTTCTTGCCATCCTGAAGTACGACGGCGAAGACGATGCCGTCCGGATCGCGAACGACTCCGACTACGGCCTCGGCGGAACCGTCTGGTCTGCAGATCACGAACGAGCGCTGGAGGTCGCGCGCCGAGTCGACACCGGCACGCTCGGCATCAACGGCTACGTCCTCGACTACAACGCGCCGTTCGGTGGTGTGAAGTCCAGCGGTCTCGGCCGCGAGTTCGGTCCTGAGGCAATCGCCGGATACCAGCAGCTCAAGTCCATCTACCAGGCGGGATGAGCATCGCCATCGCTTTCGCCCAAACCACAGAAAGAGATCCATCATGCGTATCACCGCCGCAGTCGCACGCGAGGCCGAAAAGCCCTTCCTCATGGAAGAAGTCGAACTCGACGACCCCCTCCCCGGCGAGGTCTTGGTTGAAGTGCACGCCTCGGGTCTGTGCCACACCGATATCGGAGTCCGCAATCAGTGGATGCCGATTCCATTGCCTCTCGTCCTAGGGCATGAAGGCGCCGGCGTCGTCAAGGCGGTCGGCGAGGGCGTCACGAAGGTGGCACCCGGCGACAAAGTGGTAATGACCTTCGACTCTTGCGGCTCATGCGTCATGTGCAGTCGCGGACTTCCCAGCTACTGCCGAGAGTTTGCTCAGCGCAACACCAGCGGCGGCCGCCCTGATGGGACCAACGCACTTCACGGCGACGGTGACCTTCACGGTGCGTTCTTCAGTCAGTCCTCATTCGCTACTTACGCGATCGCCACTGATCGGAATGTGGTCAGGCTGGATGACGACGTCGACCTCGCGATCGTCGGACCACTCGGCTGCGGAATTCAGACAGGCGCCGGCACCGTCATCAATCGCCTCGCGCCCAGTGCCGGTTCGAGCCTGGTTGTGTTCGGCGCCGGCGCGGTCGGTCTGTCCGCCCTCATGGCCGCGAAAGTGGTCGGTTGCACCAAGATCATCGCAGTCGACCGCGTACCAGCCCGCCTCGAATTGGCGACCGAGCTCGGCGCCACCCACGTCCTCGATGCGACGACAACTCCGGATATGGTCGCAGCAATTCAACAGATCACCGGTTTGGGTGCGGATTACGCCATCGATACGACCGCGGTGACCAGCGTGGTCAGACAGGCGGTGAGCGCGCTCGCACCGACCGGAACGTGCGCCATCCTCGGTTTTGGACCGGCAGGGACGGACGTCGCTGTCGACATGATCGAGCTCCTCACCGCCGGGCGCACGATCGTCGGAGTCACCGAGGGCGATGCTCGACCGGACGAATTCATCCCGAAACTGATCGACCTGCACCGCCGGGGCCAGTTCCCCTTCGAGAAGATGATCGACTTTTACGATTTCGCCGACATCAATCAGGCGGCCGACGACTCCGACTCGGGCAAGACCATCAAACCTGTCCTCAAGATGAAGTGAACGCGGCTCGCCAGGAGAAGAGGGCACCCTCACGTGCGGCAACGAATTCGAACGGCTGGTGCTGCGAAGCGGCAATCGCACGCGAATTCGACCTGCCCGGTGCGAGCTAGTCCCGTACTGCCAGTTCCTTGGCTGAGTGGAGAGGATTCTCGGAGAAACAGGGCCGGTTCCTCGCGGCACTTGCCCGAACCGCTGCATTTCCAAGGCCAGTCGGACTGACACCGTCCTGCACCCGTCTGGCTGACTGTGCTAACCGGGAATCCCGGAGAAACGGATAATCGATGCCCCCCATTGCACTCGACGTGCGTGACGAAGTTGCCCAGGCGACAGTCCGACCATTCCATTGGCGCCTGATTGTTCTCATCTCGCTCGGACTCGTGATCGATGGCATCAATAATCTGGTGCCCTCGTTCGTCCTCCCGTTTGTCAGGGAGCCCTGGAATCTCTCCGGCGGCCAGAGCGGTATGCTCGTCTCGTCCGGCCTTATCGGTGTTTCATTCGGTGCGCTCCTTCACGGGCCAATTGCAGATCGCTTCGGTCGACGACCAACATTTATCGCCGGAATGGCAATCTCGGGCATCCTCAGTGTTGCCACAAGTGCAATTGCCGATTCCTTCGAGGTGTTTGTCGCGCTGCGGATCGTCACCGGTTTGAGCATCGGAATGCTCCTTCCCCTCGGAATCGCTTATCTCAATGAGACGATGCCGATCCGGTCTCGCCATCGTCTCACCATCCTGTCCGCCACTGGCTTCTCTCTGGGTGGTGTTCTCGCAGGCGTCCTCGGCATCGCACTGACGTCTGCGGTTGGATGGCAGTCGTTGTTCTATCTCGGCGGAATCATGGTCCTACTCGCACCGATCTACTTTTTCGCACTGCCGGAATCCCCAGAGTTCCTGGTCGCTCAGGGAAGGACGGAGAAAGCCTTTGCGATCCTCGCGCGGATGCGTCCCGAAAACGTGGACGCCTACCAGCAGTCGACTTTGGTGGTGGGACGACAGGAAGATGCTGTCCCACAGGACTGGCGACTTCCGCTCAGTCGGCCATACCGGACCCACACCCTTTTCCTCTGGGGAGCAGTGTTCTTACTGATGTTTGCCGCCTACGGACTGACCGCATGGACTCCGACGCTGATGATTGACCGCGGGCTCGGGATCAACACAGCATTCGTCTTGGGGTCGACGTTGCAGTGCATGGCGATCGCGGGCGGACTTCTCGGAGCATTCTTCGCGGACAAGAGTATGGGCGCAGGGCATTTGGTGATGCTGTGGTGCGTGCTCGGCGCAGGCTCGTCAGTGGGCGTCGCTCTATCGGGTCCCGTGACACTCGTCGTGATTACGGTGATGGCCGCCGGACTCTTTATTCAAGGCGCACTGTGGGTGCTCTTCAGCGTCTGCGCCCAGTCCTACCCCGTCGAAGCCAGGAGTACTGGCGAGGGTTTGATGTTCGGGGTCGGCTACTGGGGCGGAGTTCTCGGTCCGTTCATTGCCGGCACTATTCTGAGTGCGTTGGGCAGCGACAACCTCATCTATTTCGTGGTTGCCGGCGCGACCGCGTTGGCGATAGTGTGCGTCCGCCAACTGAGCGACACGCGTCACTCGGTGGAGGGCGCCGCCCACGTGCCGGCACTGCCTCCTTCGGTCGATGTACCCGAACGCTCCGCGCCGGCCGACACGATCGGACTGTAGCTCGCGCCATACCCGGGAAGGTGTCCAACCTGACGGAGGGCACATCTTCTCCTACGCGTCGACGAGCGACGAGCGGGTCAGAAGCCGCCGCTGCTGCTCCTCGAGGCCCCGGCCGCGTGCCACGTGCGCTCCAGGCTGCCCGAGATCGTCCGCGTGTACCGCACCGGTGAGTCGCCGCGCCGACCTGCGACAATCCGCATCTTGCCAACCTTCCCGGGGATAGTTATGGTCAGACCTATGACATAGATGTTCGATCGTCCTTACTCCGACGAGATGGGTCGGCTGTGCGCTGCGCCGCAGGGCCGAGGTACACATGACTGCACACTTGCCCGCGAATTCCCCGCATCTACGTCTACTCGACGACATTCTCATCCGCACTGCCACGCAGGCCGGATTCGAAACGGCGAGCATCCTGGTGGAAGACGGTGCCCGTGGAGTATTCATCCCCCTCCCCCACAACGGGTCTCATTCATCGCCCCTTCGCGTGCTACCCGAAGACCCGCTTGTTCGCCGGGCGTTGGCATCCACGGAGCCGATCGTCGCGTCCGACAGAGCCCTGACGCACGTCTCCCCGCGCGAAACTGATTTCGCCCGGGTAGTTCTGCTTCGCGTGTCCGATCCCGGATCGTCGCCTGTCCGCCTTCTTCTCCTCGGCGATTCACGGCCGGGAGTCGAGTTCACCACCCAACACTCCACCGCACTGCTCGCGCTCCGCCCACTTGTCGATTCAGCAGCGCTCACCGTCCTCGACGCCGAGGAACAACGACGTCGCCGGCGGGACCTCGAGCACGGCAGATTGCTCGCCGACGAGCGTGCCGCGGTCGTCGAGCGACTCGACGATGCCGTTGCCACCGCCGACACCATGTCCGCGATCGTCCGAGTCTGCGCGGAGTTGACGGGCAAAGCCGTAGTTCTGTTCGACCTGCGGGAGCGAATGATCACCGCCGCGGGCCCACATTCCGCAGGACGAGTCTCGATGCCCTCGCTCGGAACAATCCTCCGTTCATACCCTCCGGACGCGACTGTGGGACCGAAACCCATCGTTTTGTCTGCCGGACCGGCGACAGATCTTGTCCGCCGCAAGATCGTCACCCCGATTGTGGAGCGTGGTGAGCTCTTCGGATGGCTGGTGCTCGATGAGCATCCCACGCCGCTGCGCCCCACCGATGAGTACACCGCGGCTCGCAGTGCACGCCGTATCGGCTCCCAGTTCTTGATTCAACGGCGCATTGCTCGTGTCGCGTGGAACGCCAAGTCTGCTCTTACCCGACAACTCGTCGATGGAACGGGTGTCCAGGAGGATCTCGCCGCGAGCGGTGAGTATCTGGGCGTGAACACGGAGGCCCAGCGTGTACTCGTTTTCATACAGGTGCCGGACGGGGAGGCCGAAGGTCTCGACCATGCCATGGTCGAACATCTGGAGAATTCCCTTGGCGTCGAGGTGCTGTCGACTCGAGGATCGGAGGGGCTGCTTCTGCTGGTGGAGTCCTCGGACGATGTCGGATCGGTGGTGTCAGTGTCGCGGGTCAAGACCGCGGTCGCACAGGCGACTGCCGAATTGTGCCCGCCGCCAGGACTGATCGCCGGCGTGTCGTCGGTGTGCGAACCGGCTGCGTTCTCCCGTGCGTACCGTGAGGCACGCGAAGTCGTGAAATGTATGGACCGTTTCTCGGAACGGTCGACGCACCGAATTCTCTCGGTCGACGATCTTGGGCCGGCTCGTGTATTTCTGGCGAACGGTGACGTTGCGGCCCTGCGACATTACGCCGACGATGTCCTCGGCCCCATCCTGGTCGACGATCCCGGCTGCGCCGACTTACTGCGCACTCTGCAGTGCTGGTTCGACACCGGTCGCAGCCCACGCGGTGCCGCACACCAGCTCGGCGTGCACGAGAACACGGTGCGGCTACGCCTCTCGCGCGTTCGGGCCATGATCGGCCTCGACGTCGTGGGAAATGCAGCGGACCAATTGAGCATCCAGACCGCACTTCTCGTACTTCGCTTTCAGGGCCACCCCGCACTCGCCGTCCTCGACCGACGCGAGGAGGGCGAGATGGGTCTCGACCACGCCGTCGGAGACCGCACTGGCACTGCCGTCTCACCACCAGGGTGCGACCGCATTCGGCCGGGAGCGAACCGGCCGAATGCGGGATAAGCCGTCTTCACCCCGGTCCGCATTCTTTCCGCGCAGGATCAACTGGTACGCCGATGCCACCATCGCCAACGTGATGTGCCGGTACCACGGCCGGTACCCCCGGACTTGATAGTCCGAGAGCCCGGACTCGAGGCGCGCCGATCGAACGCATTCGTCGATTGCCCGCCGACCGTCTGCAATGCGAGCAAGCTCCGACAGGATGCTGCCGATCGGACCGAAGCACAGGTGATAGCTGACATCGGACGGGTCGGTGATCGATCGACCGGCGAGCAGCCAGTTCCCGTGTTGCCGTCCCGATCTGTACAGGTCCACCGCCGCCCAGTCCCGGACACGAAGACCTGCGACATCGTCGAGGTGACTGAGACGGTGCCACACCGATTCCGACAGTTCGTCGATCACCTCCGATGCAGGACGGACCTGCAGGTTTGCAGTGGCAACCCGGCACTCGCCTGGAACCTCGACCACATGCGGCACGCCGCGTTCCTCCAGCCAACTCCGCAGTTGCTCCGACCGTCCATGGCAAACACCGGCCGTCACCCACCCGAACGGCACATCCGCGTCGAGAGCCCGACCGATCATCACCTGAGCCAGCTCTGACGGGCTCCGGTAACCCACCGAGTCGTCGACACCAGCCCCGCGACATCGACCCCTGTTGTCCGTCCACTCTTGCGGTAGGTAGAGCTCGCGGTCGATCAGGCCACATCCCGCTTCGGACGCGTACGCCAGAAAGACACCGATTTGAGCGTTCTCGTGTCTCCCGGTTTCCTCCGAGATCCTGGTGGTCACCCCGGCGGATCGACTCCCTCGCTTCAGAAAAGGCGTCTGACCCACTATCAACCGCCCCTGCCAGATGTCGCCGATCGCCCCGACAACCACCTCACGCACGTCGTCACGGACGCCGTCTTCGTCCCACGTCGCCGCGTTCAACAACCGCTGCATGCCTTCCGGGCCGGCCTCACCCGCCGATTCGGCCTGGACCCACCCGTTCTTGCGTTCGCCGCCGCTCACCAACCCGCGGATGTAGGCCGACATTCGTCGACGCGGTTCGACACGGAGGAATCGGTGCGCGAAGTGGGCGCAGAAGACAGCGAGCCCCGGCGACAGATCGCGGCCCCCGATATCGGCGGCCGATCTGGCTCGATTCCCGTTGTTTGTCACAATATGTCGTTGTAGTACATCGTGAGCAGTTCCGGAAGTCCCCCCGTTTACAGTGACTGTGGTCACCGATATGGGCGAAATTGTGCTCTCGCTCACCACGGGAATCGCGAGACACCTGTACTTCGGCAATAATCGTCGATCTTCGGGCCTATTCCAGAACATGCCCACTACCAGATCACCCACGGATGAACCACCGTGCTTCAGCACATCGCTGTCGGACCGGACAGTCTGCGCGCACCCGTCATGTCAGCCGCAACCTGGCATGTCATTGTCCTCCACCCCGGAGCGTTCTTATGGTTCGCGGTGACGTCGTCACTTCCCGCTGGGACACCAACCCCTCCGCGATCCATCCTCAGAAGGTTCAGATGACCATGGATAAACATCGGCTGAACACCGCCGTGCAGACACCCGGCTCGCCCACCGAGAATCTGGAATCCGCAGTTTCCCGAAAGATCGCGCTCCGGATCGTTCCCATGTTGTTCCTCGGAGCACTCCTCAGCTACGTGGACCGCACGAACATCGGCGTTGCCAAACTCGAGATGCAGGCGGACCTCGGCCTCACCGAAGCCGCATTCGGTCTCGGCGCCGGCATCTTCTTCATCGCGTACGTGCTTTTCGAGGTCCCGAGCAACATCGCACTCCACCGAGTCGGCGCCCGGATCTGGATTGCCCGGATCATGGTGACCTGGGGACTGATCACCGCACTGATGTCCTTGGTCGACAACCTCTGGATGTTCTATGGGATGCGGTTCCTCCTCGGCGCCGCCGAAGCAGGCCTACTCCCCGGCGTGGTCTACTACCTGACCCGGTGGGTACCGTCGGCGAACCGGGGACGAATCCTCGGACTGTTCTTCCTTGCCATCCCGGTCGCCTCGGCCATCGGCTCCCCCCTCACAAGCACTCTCATGTCGTTCCACCCCTGGGGCTTCACGGGATGGCAGTTCATGTTCATCGCCGAAGGACTGCCCTGCCTGGTGCTCGCCGCCGTCATCCTCAAATTCCTTCCGAACGAGCCCAGCGACGCACGATGGCTCGACACCTCTGAGGCGCAGTGGATTACCGACACGATTCGCCGCGAGAGCCCCGATACCACAGGGGACGGAGCCCGACATTCCTCGTGGACGGACGGACTGAAGAACTACCGGGTGCTCATGCTCTCGGTCGTGTACTTCTCGATGGTCGTACCCATCTATCTCATGGGCTTCTTCCTTCCGTCGATCATCAAGGAGATGACCGGCGGTACCATCGGCACGATCGGCATCGGCTACATCGCGGCAGTACCGTACATCTTTACCGGAATCGCCATGGTCCTGATCTCCCGGAGCTCGGACCGAACCCAGGAACGCATGTGGCACTTCTCCGTTCCCACTCTTATCGGCGCGAGCGGATGGGTGGTCGCCGCCGCCACCGTATCGTCGAATCCGGTCGTCGCCGCCATCGCGATCTGCGTCGGCACCGTCGGCGCGATGGCCACCATTCCAACGTTCTGGACCACCGCACCGAAGGTCGTCTCCGGCGCGGCCGCCGCCTCCGGAATCGCATTGATCAGCAGCATCGGCAACATCGGAGGATTCGTCTCGCCGTACATGTTCGGCATCATCCGCGATGCGTTCCCCGGCGATGCCGGCAATCGGCTGTCCTTCCTCGTCGGCGCGATCGTGCTGGGCATCGGGGGCATCCTCATGATCGCTATCTCGAAGACTCTTCCCACGACGACACCAACGAGCACGAAAACCGCACAACTACAACACGACTGAATTCACTGACCACATCAGACCCAACTGACTCCACACACGAGGAACCACTGTGATCAACTACACCGACACCGAATTCCACCCCCGCGACCTCACCGATCGGACCTGGACCGAAACCACGGTCCTGATCATCTCCGTACCCGAAGCAGCAATCTTCGGAAACGCCTACGTGCTGGCCCGTCCGAACCTCGGCGTCACCCTGTCCTCGGTGATCCTGGGCCAGGGCTTCTGCCGCCAACCCTACGAAGTCGACTTCACCGACCCCCAGATGCACCTCCCCTGCCCCGAGTCGTTCAGCAACTACTCCCTGGACAACGGATTGACCGTCTCCTCGGACGGTCCGCGCAACTACCGCATGCAATACAAGAACGCACTCGGCGCAGCGAGTTTCGATCTCACCTTCGAAGGATTGCATGACCCGTTCGACCCACACGACCCCGATCAGAACCCACTCCTCGAGCATGACCTCGCCTCTTCGGACGACGCCCGCAAGGGTGACGAGTGGGAAAACGGCCATTTCGAGGTCAAAGGCCGGATCCGCGGCGAGCTGGAACTACGGGGAAAGACCTACCAGGTCGAGTCCTACGAGGGGATGGACCACAGCTGGGGCCCCCGCACCGAAATCGGCACCCGCTCAGTCTCCTGGGTCTCGATCAACTTCGGTGAGGACTTCGCCATGCACATGGCGGTGCCGATGCGGATCGAACGAGGCCAGGTGTTCTACGACAAGATCCGCTTCGGGTACGTCGTAGACCAGGGTGAGGTCCACGGCCTGGTCGACGGAACAATCCAGGCCGAGCGCGTCGACATGCTCGCGTTCAGCAACCACGTCACAGCCACCGACGTCCGCGGCAAGAAGTACGAGTTCTTCGGCAGCGCGATCGCCGGCCACCCGTGGTACACGTTCAACCCGTCCCACGTCTGCTACCAGTCGTTGTTCCGCTACGAGCGCGGCTCCGCCGTCGGTTACGGCGAGATGGGCGACATCTTCGGCCTGGACTACATGGCCGAGCGGATGTCCCGCCACGGCCGGTTGAAGTAGGAGCGAACCTCATGACCACAGCAACTCTTCCCCTGCCCGACCGGGACTGGGCCGACGACCCCACCGATACACAGATCGAACATCTGCGAAGGCTCTACCCGACCGAACCCGAAGTGGATCGGACACTGACACGCAAGATGAAGCGGCGCGCACTCGGCCCCTACCGGCGGATGGACCTCGACGAGTTCGTTCGGTGCGTCGAGTCGTTCCTCTCCACTCGCGTCGATGGACCCTTCCGAGTGTCGGACGCTCGATGGTTCACCGGTGGTGTGTCCAAGATCCAGATGGGCTTCACCCTGCACCGCAAGAAGTCCGATACGTGGACGAGTGAGCGGATGGTGGTCCGGATGGACCCTGCCGAAGGGTCGAATGCCACCAGCCGGCTACGCGAGTTCGAACTCGTCGACGCCGTGCGGGACACAATTCCCGTCCCACGGCCGTACTTCATCGACGTCGACGGAGAGTTCTTTCCCGAACCCGCACTGATCTACTCGTACGTCTCCGGGATCACCAAACCGTCGGCGACCATCACCGGGAAGATCAGCGGACTGGGCACAAATTTCGGAGTCGATGCCCGCGAACCACTCGCCGAGCAGTTTCTGTCCTACCTGGCTGCCCTTCACACCTTCGATCTGTCCGCAGCGACGTTCACCAGCCTTGCGCAACCCCGGGTCGGGACCGACGACGCGGCACGATGGCTGCTCAACCAAGCCCGGCGCACGTGGGAAGAAGACCGGGCGACCGACCTGCCGCTGATGGACGTGGCCGAACAATGGATGCGCCACCACTTGCCCGTCCTCGATCATGTCGGCATCGTTCACGGCGATTACCGCAGCGGAAACTTCCTCTACGACGAATCCACCCTCGAGATCACCGCCTGGCTCGACTGGGAACGCGGTCATCTCGGTGACCGGCACCGAGACCTTGCCTGGACCACGCAGTCCACGTTCGGTCACTTCGACGAACTCGACCACTACCTTGTGTGCGGACTCATCCCTGAAGGTGACTTCTACCGACGGTACGAACAGGCCACCGGGCTACCGGTGGATCCGGACAAGATCACCTTCTACAAGATTCTCAACGCCTACCAAATCGTCGTATCCACCCTGGCCTCGGCGCACCGTGTCGCCAAGCTCGGCAAATCCCATCAAGATGTCGTCCTGTGCCGGGTCAAGGGCATGGCCGCGGTCGCTGCAGACGAACTGAACACCCTACTGAGCGAGGTGCTCTGATGGACCACTCGCGCAATACTCTCGGTGCCCTGCGCAAGTCACTCCTCGACTCGGTCGCACCGGCCGTGGACCCGAATGACCCGCTCGCCTCCGAGCAACTGCCCCTCGTCGCCGACTACCTGGAGTTCCTGCGTACGCGGATCTACCGGATCCACGAACGGTCCCGCTTCGAACTGGGCGAATATCTCCAGATGGCCGAGGGTGTGCTGACGCGCCTCTCCGCAACAGTCGGTGCTGCGGTCGGCGACCTGCCCAAGCAGGTCGATGCTGCACGGGTTGCACGCGACGCCGCGTCCACGGGCACCACCGAACTCCTCGAGCAGGGCGCCACACTCGCCGCGGCCGTAAGCGCCGTTGTACGGGACGAAACGCTTCCGGACGAGGTTCGCCAAGAGCTGGGCCGGTGGGTTGTCGAATCCTCGCGCGAGCTCCTCGCGTTCCAGCGATCGTGGTACGCACCGTTCGGGTTCGAGTCCAGCCGGGATCGTGTCCGGAGCGTCGATGATTTCCTGGCAGGGAGATCCTGCGCAGCCGCGCAATAGGGCGGTCCTGGGCTCTTCATCCTCCGAATGCGGAGCCCAGGTTCGCCGTCCGCGTCGTGTCGGCTCACCGAGAGGGCGCCTCTTGCCACAGGGTTAATATGGATTTAACATTAGACCAAACGGAGGCGGTGATACCCCGCCACTACTCATCCGCGTCGGCAACGGTCCGTCCGGGCCGAAGTGGGTGGTAGGGAGTACTCCTTCTGGGTGATCTTTGCCCGGAACCAACGAAAATTGTTGATCCAAATGTCGCCGTCCAGCAAGGTTGCCCTGTCCCTCATCGTGAGGGTTTCTCCGCCGGTTCCGGCGGCTTCGCCCGAGGAGGACCATGAGCACAATTGACTACTCCGAGCTGTACATCGGTGGGGAGTGGGCAACCCCACGGTCCGCTGCGACGATCACCGTGCACTCCCCAGCCGACGGCAGCACAGTCGGGTCCGTCCCACGGGCCGTGGAGACCGACATCGATGCCGCGGTCGCGGCCGCTCGCGCAGCCTTCGATGATCCGACCGGCTGGGCCGCTTGGGATCCCGCGGATCGCAGCAAGGTCCTCGAACGGTTTGCCGAGGAACTCGAGTCCCGTAGCCCGGAGACAGCACGGCGCGTATCTCTGCAGAACGGCATGCCGATCTGGCTCGCCGACCAGTTCGAGGGCGGGTTCCCGCCCATACTTGTGCGTTACTACGCCGGCCTGACCACCGCCGAACCCGCCGAAGAGGTCCGCCCCGGGATGCTGGGTGGGTCCGCGATCGTGACCCGCGAAGCGGTCGGTGTCGTCGCAGCGATCGTGCCGTGGAACGTTCCCCAGGCCATCTCCTTCCTCAAGATCGCCCCCGCGCTGGCCGCCGGATGCACCGTCGTGCTCAAGCCGGCCGAGGAGACAGTGCTTGACGCCTTCCTCGTCGCGGAGGCGGCGCACGCTGCCGGGCTACCTGCCGGGGTGCTCAACATCGTCCCGGGCGGCCGGGATCTCGGCGCCTACCTTGTCTCGCATCCAGGCGTCGACAAGGTTTCGTTCACCGGTTCCACCGGCGCCGGCCGTGCCATTGCCGAAACGTGCGGACGTCTGTTGCGCCCGGTCACGCTCGAACTCGGCGGCAAGTCCGCGGCGGTTGTCCTCGACGACGCCGACCTGGCCTCGTCGATCGAGGACTTCTTCGGCGTCACGTTCCTCAACAACGGCCAGATCTGCTGGCTCAACACTCGTGTTCTCGCGCCGCGCTCCCGGTACGGCGAGATTGTCGACACCATCACCGACCTCGCACGATCTCTGTCGATCGGAGATCCGCTCGACCCGAGCACCAAGATCGGCCCGCTGGTATCCGAAAGGCAGCGTGACCGCGTAGAGGGTTACATTGCGAAGGGGATCGCAGAAGGGGCCCGTCTGACGACCGGCGGCGGGCGGATCGCAGGCCTCGATCAGGGATGGTTCGTCGAGCCCACGGTCTTCGCCGACGTCACCAACTCGGCGACGATTGCCCGCGAGGAAATCTTCGGCCCAGTGCTGACGGTTATTCCCTACGAGGACGAGGCCGAAGCGATCGCCATCGCGAACGACAGTGACTACGGGCTCGGCGGCACGGTGTGGTCCGCGGACGTCGAACGAGCTACCGCCGTCGCCCGTCGAATCCGCTCGGGCACGATCGGCGTCAACCACTACTCGAACGACCCGCACGCCCCATTCGGTGGTGTCAAAGCCAGCGGGCTGGGCCGTGAACTCGGCCCCGAGGGCCTGGACGCGTTCCGCACACTCAAGACCGTCTACCTTCCCGCGGCAAGCGCCTGATCGCACCGCCGCCCGGTGAACGTGCGGACCACGCGGTCGCGCGTGGCACAGGACCTGAGGAAATTCGATGACACACTCACACGATCACCGGCTCACCTTCTTGTTCGACCTTGCGGTCCGGAGCGGCGACAGCCGAGCCGCAGCACGGCTGACGGAGCAGGCCGCCGAGGATTCGCTCACCCTCGAATGGACCCGTCAGGCCCTTCTCTCACTTCTGCGTTCCGGAGGTGACGGTCACGAACTTCGCAGTGCTGCTGAGCTTCTCACCGAACTCGAGGAAATCCGGCGACGACACCAAGCACGAAGAATCGCGGACCACAGTTCCCGGTTCACCGGGCTCCGGTCGTTGCTCGCGCAACTGCGCGGGGCGTCGTGGGTCGAGCGCCCCTACATTGTGACCGATCGACTGTGCCAGGACTTGGGCTTCAGGAAATCTGTGTACTCACCAGCCTCGAGTTCCGGGTGGTCGCCGACCACAATCGCGATTCACCCCGAACTGGGAGACTCGTTCACCCCCTTGCGTCGGGCGATAGAAACCTTATCCCTTCCGCCCGGGGCGGCGCCACGTGAGGAGGAGGTAATGCGAAGCGGACGCGCGATCGCTGTCGATTCGATCGACGTTTATCGGAACACCTACCGTCCGCTCGTCGAATTATCCCGTCCGCGAGGCTATCTCGCAGTGCCGGTTGTTTCGGCTGGCCGTGTGACTGCACTGCTCCACGCGGATCACCACGACGTTGACGTCGACGAAACCGACATGATGACGTTGCGGGCCGCAGCCACGGTGTGCGCGCTGACCGAGGAGCACGAGACACTCAGATCAGCGATCGTGACCCGTAACCATCGGGTCGCCGAGGAGATCACGGCGATGCGGACCGCCCTCGATGAGCTCGAGCAGACCCAGCTCAGCCTCGCTGAAGCACTCGGCACCGAATCCGAACGACCCGATTGCTCGGACGGCCCCGTCCGAGCCCTGCACTGCACCTCACTGACTGCCCGGGAACATGAGATCTTCGAGTTCGTCGCCCACGGCGCCCCCTCCGCCGACATCGCGCGGGCACTGTTCGTCTCCGAAGGAACCGTGAAGTCTCATATTCAACGGATCTATCGCAAACTAGCTGTGTCCACTCGCGCCGAAGCGGCTGCCCTGTACAGGAAATCGCACCGCCAAGGGCGGGGCCGGTGCTGAGGAGAATCGAATGGCACCCCATGAAGCTATGACTGTCGAGATCGACCGCATCCTGGCCGAGCTCACCTCAGGTTCTACGGCCGATCCCCGTGAGGCTGGGATCCGGCTTGCCGACCTGATCGAGCGCCGCGACCGGACCCAGTCCGCGGAGCTCGACCGTATGGAGGCCGTAGCGAAGGCGTTCCATTCGGCCGCGACCACCCTGCAGCGAGCCACTACCGTCGAGGATGTTGTCTGCGCGATCTGCCCTGGTGCCGCCGGTATCGCCGAGTGCGACAACGTAGTGTTCTCCGAACTCGACGGACTACACGCGACCCCTCTGCGCGCCGCGCCGGGTCTCCCGCTTCCCGCACCCTTCCGACTCCCCTCCGCGTTTGCCGGCCCGGGGTCTGCCGGTATCCCTACGGTATTTCCTCGAGCGGAGTTCATGGTGTTTCGCGTTGACATCGACGGCAGACCCGCGGCCGTAATCCGCGTCGGGGCAACGCCCGCTGTCCCGGTCGTCGATGCCCTGATCTCCTACGCGGGACTGGTCGGCACTGCCTTCGAGTGCGCTGCCCTGGATCGGCGGCGCCACCGTCAGCGCGATCTCCTACACATGCTTTGGGGCCGTGACTATTCAGCACCCGAGATGCCCTCTCCTCCCCTCGCGTCAACCCAGGTCCCGCCCTCGTCCGGGGTCGTCCAGGCCCTGACCATCCGAGAGCGCGAGATCCTCGAGTTGATGCTGACCGGTTCCTCGAACGCTGCGATTGCGACCGATCTGGTCGTCTCCGTGGAGACGGTGCGCTCCCATGTGAAAAAGGTTCTGCGTAAGTGCGGCGTCGCCAACCGGGCCGAACTCATCGCTCGCTTTGATACCGACCCGCCGATCCAAGAACAGTAATTGCGGCGGATCCGACTGGTTAGGCCGGATCCGCCTCCTCTCCACCATCGTTGACTCCCGTCAAGTGGACGGTCCTATCGAATCTGCCGCCGGCGACGTGCTCAGGTCGCGACTACCTCGGAAATATTCGGCACCTCACCGCGGGGGAAGCCCGTCATCCGGCACCACGCAAGCTCCCGCGCCACCTGTCGCGCGGCAGCGTCAGCCAGTGTGCGGCGGGCCGCGGCCGTGAGGGGCGATCCGGCGGCAGCGAGTACCTGATAGCTCCGCGCGACTGCCTCTTTCAGTCGGCGCACCTGCTCCCGCATATGAACCAGATCAGACGGAGAGGAAGCTGTCTCGATGAGCAATTCCTGTACCTGATCGGCAATCTGCGGATCCATATCGGCCAAGGCACTGAGTGTGTTCCGATTTTCTGTATGCTCTGCCCGCTCGTACGGGTACTCGAACTGATGCACATCCAGCACCCAGTCCAGGCAAGCAAGCACAAGTCCCGCCTGCTCCGCGGCGAACGAGTCGTTCGGATCGAGCGCCGGTAGGACCGTCTTTGCGATCGTGGTTCTGACAGCGCCGATCTGCTGTGCCACAGTAGGAATCATGGGGGCTCCTAGTCCTTGCCGACGATGGTCAGCAACTGATCGAGATAGAACGCGCCGAGCCCGCCGAGGAACGTTTGCATCGCATCCAGGTGGGTCAGGCGCTCGGCCGCGTTTCTCGGCCCGGTGCCGATCAAAGCAACCGCGGCCCAGTACATGTTGACGACCGTGTAGTACTCCAGTCGTTCGGAATCCACCGACAGACCGGAAATCTGCTCGTACTCCGCGATCATCTCGTCCGGGGTCACCAACGCCGAACAGTAGAACTGTCCCGTCGCCGGATCGTGCTCACCCCACCCCTCCATCATCGCGTAGGCCAAATCATGATGGCGGTCACCGAGATAGGTGAGTTCCCAGTCCAACAGCGCGGTGATCTCGCCGGAGTCCTCGTCGAAGAGGAAGTTGCCATTTCGGTAGTCACCATGCACCACCGAGACGTGGTCGACGGCCGGTCGTCGGTCCCACAGCCACTGCTGGGTCAGAGCGATCACCGGATGCGCCTCGAAAGCGTCTTCTCGCCACGCACGATCGGTCGCTGCCAATCGCCAATCGATTGCGTCGGTCGACCCGACTCGTGGACGCTCGAAGGACGGAAGATCGTGGTCGCTCCAGTCGAACCGATGCAGTTGGGCCAGATGCCGAACGAACTGAGGTCCCAGGACCGGGCGCAATCGCGCCCCGTAGACCGTCCCGAGCCCGGAGGCCGTCTTCAACGCACCGGCCGCACTAGCGGATCCCGGAACATAGCCGCAGATCATCGATGGGGCGCCGAGCTCGGTCGCATCGTCAGTAGCCCAGTACGCCCGGGGCACGGGGATGACACCGTCGAGCATGTGCAGAACCTCGAACTCCCGAAGCCGCGGTGTCTCCACCATCGACCCCGGGGGATCCATGCGCAGCACCATCCGGTCCTGCAACCGCCGCCCGTTCTGTTCCCAGTCCAGGCCGAAGACGAACTGTTCCTTCGATGCACCCCCGGCGAGTCGGGCGATGCCGTCGATCCGGAAGTCGCCATCGATCCGGCGGGAGAGAAATTCGTGCAACCGAGCCGACACTGCGTCAATGACGGGCTGCTCGTGAGTTACCGTCCCCCGCCGTTCCATCTTTCGGCGCAGCACGGTGTCGATCGTGGGCTCCACCCGTCCGGTGGAACGGGCAGAATCTGTTGTTGCCACCATGGTCATGCTCCTGTCTCGTAGGTCGACGGCGTGGCCGCCGATCCGTTGTGCAGCAGGACCACCTTCGCCACGTCACCACGCTGTTGTGCCTGGACAGCGGACTCGATGTCGGCGAACGGAAACGTCGCGATGAGTCGGTCGAATGGGAATTGGCCTGCTCGGTAGAGGTCGATCAGATAAGGGATAAAGGTGCGGGGATCGCTGTCACCCTCGGTGATGCCCCGCACGGTCAAACCGGCCACCATGGCCGGGACGATGGGCAGCGGCAGGGTGGCCGCCATGTCGTGCGGCACCCCTACCAAGCCGAGGGTCCCGAGCGGCGCGAGAGCCCCGAGGGCCTCCTCCACCACTTCGGGGACGCCGGTCGTGTCGAACGCGTAGTCCACTCCGGCACCTTCGACGGCACGGACCTGCTCCGCGAGTGGTCCGTCCGTGGGATCCAGCGTCGCGGTCGCGCCGAGGTCGGAGGCGAGTGAACGGCGCCGCGAATCGGGGTCCGAGACGATGATCGTTGCGCAACCGCGTACGGCGGCCGCCATCACTGCCGCCAGACCGACGGGACCGGCACCGAGAACCAGCAGGGACTCGCCCTCTCTGCAGTCCAGGCTGTTGAACACCGCGCCGGCTCCGGTCTGGATGCCGCAACCGAGCGGACCGACGAGCTCAACGGGCACATCCGCGGTCACCTTGACGACATTGTGTTCGGACGTCAGCGCATGCGTTGCGAACGACGACTGCCCGAAGAACGCTGCGGTGAGTTGAGCACCGTCTCGGTTGATCGAGCTGGTGCCGTCCTCGCGCAGTCCGGCGCCGTAGTTGCGCGCGCCGAACTCGACACAGTAGGCGGGTTGACCGTCGCCGCACGTACTGCAACTTCCGCACGATGCGAACGAGAGGGCCACGTGGTCACCAGGCTCCACCGCGGTCACCTGCGCGCCGACCTCCACGACGACGCCGCTGCCCTCGTGCCCGAGGACCATCGGGTATTTCAGCCCGAAAATGCCGTCACGCGCCGCGAGATCGGTATGGCACAAACCGATTCCACGAATTTCGACCACGACTTCCCGAGGCCCGGGATCGGCGAGTTCTACTTCTTGAAGTGTGAATGGACCGCCGGGTTCGGTGACCACCGCGGCAGTGATGGAACGAGACATGGAGACAGGGGCCTTTCGTGACCGCCCGCAGCACAGCGTGCCGCAACGGATCGAGTCGGATAGATTGCCGGGACGATCCGGTTTCAGGGACGAGTTCCGACGCGCAACCGGCCGTGACGAGACATACGCTCTCCCAGAAATTCGAGGCCGAGGACATCCGTCGCCTCTGCGTAGCCAACCCGATTACCGTCCTGGTAGCGAAACAAGCTCTGGCAGCTGACGTATGCCGGGCTGAAGCTGTACCACGGTGCGCCACCGACGGCAGTGCCGAAGAACTCGTGCTTCTTGCCCCGGACGTCTACCGCCGTGATGTGGTTGGTCACCGCGACCAGGTCGACGCGGGCGGCCTCGACGGTCGCCTCGGTGATCCCGTAAAGCTCGCCGTCCTCGACCACGTAGCCGAACCGCAGACCCTCGTAGACCACTTCACCATCGCGGATGTCCAAGGCCATCCCCAGGTGGAGACCGAAGTCGGGGCCGAACGTCACATGAATCCAGGCAGCACCGCTGTGGCCGAGTTCGGCGCGCGGGCCCCAACTGCGATCCATGCCGTCGTAGCAATCGACCTGATACTCCTTGCCACGGAGTTCCAGTGATCCGGTGACATGCCCGATCATGTCGTAGTGCCCGTTCGCCCACACATCGCCGAGTCCCGTGTCGATGGGACCTTTCGAACCGGCTACTAGTGGATTCTGCGCGGCATCGTGAACATCGAATGGTTCGTGTAGCCCTCTGAACTCGAGATCGAAACGGCAAGCACCGAGTGCGTGCTCATACGACACGCGGAAGTCACGGGGAGCGTTGGTCGCCTCGAGACTCAAGCCGCTCTCCAGCGTGAATTTGGAGAACGTCTTCGGAGCCGGAACATGCATCTGAGGGTCGGTGAAGTCGATCTGATGCGGGTGGGTGCAGAACCCGGAGTGCACAACCACCGAGGAAATGGTGGCGCCGACATTCGGCCGGGACAGCACGTAGGCATTGCCCAGAATTCCGGCTTCTGGAACTGAAAAGACCAGGACTTGCGTTTCAGCCCACGTGTGGGCCGTCGGCTCACTTGGGTGGTAATCCACATCGGCAGCGGTAATCACAGCAGCTCCTCCGGCATCGGGTTCGAGTCGAGTAAGGACGACCGTAGGCAGCGCAATGTGATCTACGCTACGAACTCGGGGCGAAATACCCCAGAAGGTTCCGTGATACATCCGTGAGGGTGAGGCGGAGCGGAATCTCCGACGGTCGTCGGTAATTACCGAGGGTGCGAATGAAAGTCGGTCAGTCCCGTCAAACTCTTCCCAGAGCTGCCGAGCACACCACTCGCATGAGCATGGTCTCACTTGGTCGTGAGCCTGTATGTGATGCGCGATCTCAGGAATTGCGCCTGCGGGTTTCGATTACCCACGCTGCGATCTGTGCGCCGTCAGGATGTGTTCAACGTGCCCCTGGGCTGTGCGGGGTGAGAGCACCAGGCGGTTGGCGATCTCCTTGTTCGTCAGTCCTGCGGCTATTAGCTCGGCGACCCCGACGGTGACATCTCCGGTGGAGACCACCGCCGCAGCCGGGTTCTGCCTCCAAATGCGGTATCCGACAAGTTGAATCAGAAATGGGTATCCGTTGGTGGCCTCCGCCGCCGTGCGGCAGTCGTCGTCGCCGATCGAGCGTCCGGTTTCCTCGAGCGGCTCACGGATGGCCTGTGCCACCTCGTCGAGGGGCACCGCGCCCAAGGAATGACGGTCAGCTCGCCGCAGGAAGGTCAGGACGTCATCGCCCAGGAGATCGCTGATCGATGCAGGCAGGCCGGCAGCGACGAAGGCCAACTCCCGCTCCCTCCCGGAAGGCGTGTTGCACGATCGCACCGAGGGCACGCAGATCATCGGGAGTGGTCAAAGGGAAGGGAAGCCGCGACCCCTTCCCCGGCGTCGCGGCTTCGCATCCTTCCCGAGGCACGCTTCGCAGTGAAGGTCTGACCCGGTCAGGGTGACGGTGACGCCGTATCGACTCTCGGCAAGTGGTCGCTCGCAGCGACTGTTCTGGTGTGGTACCCGGGGTATGCCCGCCACCGTCGGCCTGTTCAACACCCGCGCCGCCCGGTGGTATTCCAGCCGGGTGCTCAGGCAGGGCCTTAACGCTCCCGGCCGCTTCGGTCGCCCGCCCCGTCGATGACGCCATGAGCGAGCGGGCTCGGTGTGTGGAGCGGGTCCGGTGTGCCGATCAGCGGGTGATCGGGAAGCGGGTCGCCGAGGATGGCCAGGCCGCCGCGGTGCAGGGTGCGGTAGCCCGCCCCGGTGCCGGCGACGTCGCGGAAGTTGTCGACCGACGCCAGTCGCGGTGTCGGGGCAACCACCATGCCCACACTGCCGGGGTCTGCGGAACCGAGTCCCGGAAAGGTGGCCCCTGGCAGCGTCAGCGGGTCGGCCGAGGCCGGCGGTTGAGCGACGAGCCCGGCGAACAAGATGCCGCCCGCGATCATCAGCGCGGCGGACTTGGGGGTGCGAGCATCGTGGGGGGCATGCGGAACCGTTCGGGTCGGGATCGGTGAGAGCCCGTCACCGGAGGAGCCGTCACCGGAGGAGGGTGCCGAGCGCATGTGAAAAACGAGAATCGGGCCGCTACTGGCGAGTGCACGTGAGAAGCCGAGGAATCCTGCCTTGCCCGCACAGTAGCTCCCGATGAAGGCGTTGCCGAAAGATTCCGGCGGAGATCGTGTTGACGATCCGACCGGTTCCCGACTGCTTCAGGTGCGGCCACGCCGCACGGCAGACCTCGACACCGCCGAACAGGTGCGGTTCCACGTCGGCGCGAAATGAGTCGGGGGTGTGGTCCTCGAACGCGCGATGATCGGTGCCACCGGCATTGTTGATCAGGATGTCGAGTTGGCCGAACTGTTCGATCGCATCCGCGATGATGTTGCGCGCACTCCCCCCGGTCACGCTGTGTTCGCTCGCAACGGCCGTGCCGCCCGCCGCGACGATCTCGTTCACGACGTCGTGGGCAGGTCCGGATGCGGCGCCGGACGCCCCCGTGCCGGGAAGGTCGTTGACGACGACGCGGCAACCGCGCGCGGCCAACGTCTTGGCGTGGGCGCGGCCGACGCCTCGGCCCGCGCCGGTGACCACGGCGACGCGGCCGTCGAAGTCCAACATGTGCATCTCCTTTGGCTGAATGGTTCTGTCGCTCAGTGATGTGACCGGCGGAAATGCACCCGGGGGGTACGCGCCCACCGCGGTGCGCTCCACGCGGGGACGGCCGTGGTGGTGCATGTTACGAGGCATGTGCTCGTCGGTGCCGTCGCCGCCGAGCATTCCCCTCAGACAGAAGGAGGACGCTCGGCCGGTGCGCGCATCTGTCTCGGTCAGGCATTCGCAGCGCGGCGGTGATCAGGCAATCTGCGTGTCACACGGTGACGCTGACGGGGGCATCGTCGTCATCGAATTCGGTTTCGAAGAACTCCTCGTCGAAGAAGTCCTTGAGTGCGGTGAGCGCGACGTGGATGGGGCCGGCACCGGTGTACCAGACACACTGGAGCAGCGCCTCGTAAATTTCCCGCTTCGTGGCTCCGACCCGCAGCGCGGCGTTCGCGTGGGCGATGACGGGGTCGTTGACCGACCCCATACCGATTCCGGCCACCGCACAGAGCGTCACACAGATCAGCTCACGCGTCTTGAGGTCGAGTCCGGGACGAGCGAGAAGGCCGCCGACGCACCATTCGGTGCTCATGTCGGCGATGTCGGGAGATTTACGCCGGTAGGCCTTGGTCATGTCCTCGCCGAGGTCGCCGCCGTAGAGCTGACGCTCCAACTCCGCGCCGCGCCGGCGCGGGCGAGATCGAGGCCGCCACCCGCGCGTACGAGCGACTACGGCGGAGAGGGGAGGAACAGACGCGACGTCGGAGCGGATCGCAGCAGGGCACCCCGGAGTCCGAATACGTCCTCGAGTTCGCACTGACCTGGATGCCACACGGCGGTGCGCCGGATGACGAACTCTTCATCCAATTCGGGACGACGAGATCCCGTTTCGCCGAGGTGCTTCGAGCGCACCTACCCAACACCACCTGCGATCCGGACACCGCTCGCCACCTCATTCACGCCTACCGCACCTGACCCGCGGCGATGCTCGCACATGCATCCGCCACCTCAGGGTTCCCGGCCCGACACCGGACCCCATGGGTCTGGCCTGGCAACCCTGTCGCGCGGTCCCCGGAGTTTGATACGGCGAAGACGGCACTGCCGCTTTCTCACACTGTGGGAAACGAAGGTCGCGTCCTAATCTCCTGAGACCCCGGTCACGGCCTTTTCGTCATTCCGGCGCATCGGACCAATTGTGCCCCACCGTTTGCCTTGGATTCGGTTTGGTGGGTTCCGGCGGTAAGTCATGCGTGTGGGAAGACGCTCGAGACCGGAGTCCGAGCCGGTGAGCGCTGGTGGGTCCTTGCTTACACCGGGGTCGAGTCGTTGACATCCCGTTTGACGAGGCTGCCAATGTCGTAGCCGGGCTCGTCGGACATGGGCCAGTAGTCGAAGCAAGCCATGCTCTCGTGAGCCATCCCTGCTGAGAGTTCCTTCGTGAAGAGTTCGCGCCACGGTTGGATCAGCAGCGATCGGGTGAGCCGCCGTTGAATGCGGTTCTTGCTCATGAAGACAGTTCGTGCGATTTCCCATGCCCGGTCCAGCAGCTGGTCCCGGGGCAGAACCTCGCCGACCAGCCCGAGGTCGCGCGCCTCGTGTGCGGACAGGCGCTGCCCCATCAGCAGGAAGTACCGTCCTCGGTTGGGCCCAAGGAGTTCCCGGAACAGGGTATGGACTCCGTCGCCGGGGACGATGCCGAGTCCGTCCCAGTGGCCCTCATAGAAGTGCGTGTTCTCCGAGGCGATGACGATGTCGTTGAGTAGGGCTAGTTCCGCGTGCACGATCGAGGGCCCGTTGATGGCAGCGATGACCGGAATCTGCAGGTTGAGGAGTGCGAACGGCTCGCGGGTCTGGTCCTTGTAGAAGATGTCGTAGCCCTGGTACGAGCTGAACGGCTTGTGAAAGCCGTGGTCTCGCCAACTCGGTCCGTCGAACTCGGCCAGGAACGCATCACCGGTACCGGTGAGGATCAGGCATTCGTTCTCGGGATCGTCGTTGATCGCGGCCATCGCCGGGATGAGGCCCCTGTGAACCTCGAGATTCCAGCGCAGCGGCCCGTCGTCGGTGTGCAGCCGCGCTTCGAGGATGCCGTCCTCCCGCCGGAATCGGAGGAACGATTCGAACTGCTTCGAGTACTGCTCGAGGTGGGTTCGATAGATTTCGGCCATTAGAACTCCTTCAGATTGTTTTCGAGAAAGTGGTGCGTCCAATTCTGGTGGCGCGGAATGCATGGGCCCATGGTCGTGCCAGCCAGATCATGGCCGGGAAAGCTAGCTCGATCGGCCAGTTGTCCAAGGGTGTGCGGTCAATGCGGTGGGTTGTGCCCCAGTGCGGGGTCCACCGCTCGCGCTGCGTGGACGGAATCAGTTGGTAGGTGATGCGTCCCGACGCGACGAGCGGATCACGGTCCATGAGTTCCCCGCGACAGTGGCGGTCAGTTACGCGGATTACCAGGAGTCCGCCGGTCCGTGGCTCTTGCGGGGCCCCGACGCCACCAGCAGCTGCTTCCGGTAGCAGTCCTCCACATGGGCGTGGTGTGCGGACACGTTTGGATCGTCCGGTATTAGCGGGGAGGTGTAGGTCATGATGGCGATGAACATGGCGCTCCCCAGGATCAGCGTAGGAAGTGCAAGGTGGTTGCGTGGCCGTTGGATTCGCGGTTGCGGGCGGCCGGGCGCCAGGAACCGGTTCCGGGTCGGCCGAGGGTGTTGCGGAGCACGCCGAGTTTGTCGACCTCGAGTTCGATCTCGTCGCCGGGCGCCAGCCGCCGGTCGATTTCGACGGTGGAGCCTCCGTTGCAGGTCCCCGTCCCGAGCAATGCTCCTGGGCGCAGAATCTCGGCCTGGGAAGCCCAGGCGACGATTTCGGCGACCGACCACACCATCTCCGCGCTGCTGGTGTCACACCACGGTTCGCCATTGACCCGCGCGGTCATACGGAGACCGTCGTCTGGGATCTCGTCGAGAGTGGTGATGTATGGGCCGGCGACGCAGGCGAAGTGCTTGCCTTTCGACGGGCCCAGGCCGCTCGTCATCTCGCGGGCCTGAATGTCGCGGGCGCTGACGTCGTTGAGGATTGTCAGGCCCAGCACGTGGTCGAGGGCGGTGTCGGGGGTCAGTGCGGTACCCGTGCGCCCGATGACAATGCCGATTTCGAGCTCGTAGTCCAGACGTTCGGTGTAGGAGGGCCACGGAATTTCGTCGTGCGGTCCGAGGAAGGTCAGGGGGTCACCGGCGTAGGAGACGGGGAACTCATACATGACATCGGGCACAGGTTTGTTCTGCCAGCGAAACCCGAACGAGAAGTGCTCTTGGAAGACCATGTAGTCCCGGTAGCTGACGGGGTCGAGAGCGTTGGTGAGGACCACGTCGTCCACGCGGGTCTCCTCGGCGGCGTCGTCGGCCGCCTCGCGGGCGGCATCGAGGAACAACTCGCCGTGTGCGAGTGCCGCCGACATGCTCGACGGCACGAGCGCTTCGGCGATCCGCAGCGCTCCCTCCGTCGTGGCCCCACGTGCCCGGGCACGCCTGCGGACGCTGCTGCGCACGTCATGCCATGTGTCCGTGCCGTTGCCCGCGGCGATTACCCGGGCGATAGGACCGTCTGGAGTCTGCACGAGTTGACGTGCGAAACGCATGGAAACCCTCCGTCAAACGCAGTAGGAAGCGGTCGAGTAGTTGCGATGACCGCCAGTACGAAGAGTGCTCTGGTTCGTCCTCGTCAACCATGGTCGATGAGGACGAAGTCTGGCGCAGTTCGCTGGCTCCTCGGACTGAGATCGCTGGCAGCGCTATCCGACCAGCGTTAGGCGGTGCGGGGACACGCTTCCACCCCGCCGACACCCCGACTCGATCTCATGGAGCACGGCCGCGGACCGTGAGCTCTTCAAACGCCGGGAAGGACGGTTGATGTGCGGGATCCTGAGTTTTCGTTTTGAGTAACAGATTTCGATTCCCGCCCATCGGGCAGCGGGTCAATCCTCGGTGGTGGTGAATGGCGTGATTTCGAGTGCGTCGAGCACGTCCCACACGGCATAGGCCAATGACAACTCGAAGCGCGTCGTGTGGTCTCCCAACGGGCGATCGAGGATGTCAGCTGCGCGCGACAGACGGTACTTGACGGTGTTGAGGTGGACCTTGCAGCGTTCAGCTGTCGCTGGATGGTTTCCCCCGACGTCGAGGAAGGTGCGCAGTGTCTCGAGAAGGTCGCCCTGACGGCGGCGGTCGTATTCGGCCAGCGGACCCAGCGTGTTCCGGACGAGTTCGACCATCCGGGTCGTGTCCTGAACGTCCAACATGATGCGTAACGGCCCCAGAACGGACGCGTCGACAACCACCGCCGGCTTGCCGCTGTCTCTGGCCAGCCGCAACGCGGCCTGTGCTTCGTTCAGCCCCCGCGCGAGGTCGGGGTGCGCCTCGCTCAGTCCGGCGATCAGTGGTAGGCCCTTCGCCCGGGCTCGCTCCAGCACCTCTTGGACCCACCGCAGCGGTCGGTGGCAATGGGGAAGCGCCACGACCACACGCTCACCGCGAGTGCCGATCAAGATTCCTTGGGCCGTGCCGGCGGCGCGGAACATCGCGAGCATGGCCCCCTGATCGGCTCGGGGCAACGCTTCGACGACCGCGACCACACATGGCTCGGCGACGTCGATACCGGCGTGGTGCGCGCGCCGGCGGAGGCTGTCCGACCAGTGGGCACCTGCTTGCAGCAGCTCTTCGAGAAGCTCCCCGCGTACGCGCCATTCGGCTTCCAACGCCGCGAACTCCTTGGTCAGCTCGAGAGCGATGGCCGTCGCTCCGAGACTGAGTGCCGCGTGGTGAAAGTCGGTCAGTGGCCCGGACTCGGCCAAACGCACCCACCCGAGCCTCTCCCACCCGCACGGATCGCCGCCGCAGAACCGCGGTCCGTCCCTCCGGGCGGATCGGCCTCGATCTCGCTGGGCGCTCCGCTTCCAGCCGGGTATCTCCAGGCCCTCGTATGGTCGTCCTCCCGTTCGACGACGATGTCGCTCCCGATCGCCCGGGCGAGTTCCGCGGCGACCGCGTGTTGGCCTCCGCCTGCGAGTGAGGCCTCGGTGAGGACGCTGCTGAGCACGGAGTGCCGCTTGAGTAGATCGTTCTGTTCGCGTAGCGATGCGTAGAGCCGGGCATTGGCAATCGTGATCGCGGCCTGACTGCTCAGCGCACTGAGCAGGTATTGTGCGTCGCGTGGCACCGCCGCACGCCTGCGGAACCCGACGAGCAGATTGCCGATCAGGTCTCCGTTGTGGAACAGCGGTGCACACACCAGTGAGACGAGGCCCTCCCCGCGCATGCTGTCCTGGATGTGGGGCGGGAGTCTGTCGTCGGTGTGGGCTTCATCGTCGAGGGTGACCACGTCCCCAGCGGACAGCGCGAGTCCGGTGATCCCCTGTCCCAGCTGCACCCGCATCGCAGCGAACTCCGGAGTCCGCGCACCACGCATCGCGGTGACACGCGATTCGTTGTGTTCGTAGTCGGCGAGGGCCAACCAGGTGACATCGGCTCCGATCAACTCGTGAGCCCGTTCCACGATGAACTCGAGGACTGCGTCCGCGTCGGCCTCGGATGCGTGTAGCTGTTTGGCGACCTCGACAAGGGTGCGGAGTGCACCTGCCTTATCGAGTTCGGCGGAGGACGTCTCGAGAACGTCGGCCGCTGCCGCGGCCACCGTGACCACGACCTGCCGGGCGGCGCGCGAGTCGGATCCGTCTGCGAGCACCGCGCCCATCCTTTCCCCGTGCACGATGACGGGAGCGATCCAGCCGGAGGATATCCGGTGCGGTCCAGTCCCGGGGGGTAGAGCCGCGAGCACTGAGGCAGCCGAGAGCGGAATTCCCTCGACAGCGCCCAGAAGTTGCGGCCCACCCGGTGTATGAGCATCCAATGCCAGCAGACAATGGCGAACCAGCCCCAGATCGCCGATCATGGACAACAGTCTCCGCAGCTCGTCGCGCTCAGGTGCTCCGACGGTAAGAATGGCCCGCCCCGCGGCGGTGTCCTGGGGCGATCCGGCCTCACCAATGGGCGAAGGTTGCACGAGTTGGAGTATGACTGACCCGGCGGCCCGAGGCGAGACCCGATGATTCGACGCGCTATCGATGATCAGCGATGACAGGGGATGTGGGAATTGAGCTTCCGCCTGGGTGACCGCGGGCGGGTCCGCGGCACCGAAAGTGCTGTTCAGGGCCCGACTTCCTTATGGCAAAGAACCGAATGCGCTGCGGCAAAATGCCAGTCGCTGTGGCACTCTTCGGTCGGCCGCGGGCTATGCTTTTTCCCTGGCGACTTGCCGCACCCGCCGGTAGGCGCTGACGGATTCGAGGCCTCCGTCGACGGGCACGTCGACGCCGGTGACGAACGACGAGTCGTCGCTGGCGAGGAATAGTGCGACCCGTGCGAATTCATCGGCATCAGGTTGTTTGCCTCGTGCGACGGTCCTCGGCTTCGACTGCAACGTGATCGGCCTTGTCCTGTTGTCGGGATTGCCGGTTCCGGCGTGTGGCGGCAGCCCAGGCGATGAGCCCTGCCACGACGAGCGCTGAGGCTTGCGCGGCGACGAGGGCCATGCCTCCGATTTCGAAGGCTGCGGGACCGAGCACGGCACCGACGGCACCGCCGAGGAAGACGAACATCATGTAGACGGTGTTCGCTTGGGCCTGTTTTGTCGGGTTCGTGTTCAGGGCTCGAGTTTGGGTTGCCGCTTGGATGGACTGATTCGCCAGCGTCACTGCGAACATCGACGCGGCGAAGGCCACGATCACTTTCGAGTTCAGGATCGCGGACGATGTGGCGATGAACATGACACACAGTCCGACCCCGGCTACATGTCAGCGGTCATGTAATTCCTCAGGTTGAGAGGTTTGTCCGTCACGTAATTCCCCACCCGGCCGTCACGTAATTCCCCACCCTGGGGCGTGTCGGCCGGGGTTCCGGCGCTGCTGGAGGTTCGCTCCTGACTGGGCCACCGACAACGGGCCCGGGAAGGGGCCCGAGGTGGCAAGGAGAACGTGGACGATGACCGATCTGATGGAGTTGTTTCGGCATTGGCATGCCGGCCGGTCCCAGGTGCAGATCTCGACGGCCCTGGGGATCGATCGTAAGACGATCCGGAAGTACTTGGCTCCCGCGTTGACGGCCGGGTTGGCGCCGGGCGAGGGCGGGAAGTTCGACGAGGCGCTGTGGCGGGAGTTGATCGCCGGGTGGTTCCCGGAGGTCGGCGACCCGGCGGCCCGGGCGGTGACGTGGCCGGCGATTGCCGCGCACCACGACTGGATCGACGCACAGTTGAAGGCGTCGGTCACGGTCGCGACGATCGCACAACGCCTGCGTGACGATCTCGGCGTCAGGGTGTCCGAGTCGACGGTGCGACGTTATGTGGCAGCGCAATTCGCCGATCAGGTCGCGGAGTCGAAGGTGACGGTGCCCCGGGGTGCGGTCCCGCCCGGCGACGAGGCCCAGGTGGACTACGGCAAGCTCGGGATGTGGCGGGACCCGGCCACCGACCGTCGGGTGGCGGTGTGGGCGTTCGCGATCATCCTGAGCTGCTCACGGATGCTGTTCGTCCAGCCGGTGCTGCGGATGGACCAGTCCTCGTGGTGTGCCTCGCACGTGGCGGCGTTCGAGTTCTTCGGCGGCACCCCGGCCCGGATCGTGTGCGACAACCTCAAAACCGGGGTCGAACGGCCGGATTTGTACGACCCGAAGATCAACCGCGCCTACGCCGAACTCGCCGCCTACTACGGGGTCCTGATCGACCCCGCCCGGGCCGGTAAACGCAAGGACAAGCCCCGCATCGAACGCCCGATGCCCTATATCCGCGACTCGTACTTCAAGGGCCGAGAGTTCACCTCCCTGGCACAGATGCAGGACGCCGCCCTGGCCTGGTGCACCGATGTGTACGGCCGACACAACCACCGCGGCCTCGACGGAGCGCAGCCGACTGCAGTCTTCGATGCCATCGAAAAACACAGTCTCACACCACTTCCACCCAGACCTTTCGAACCGGTCCTATACCAGGTCGGCAAGGTTGCCCCGGACTGCCACGTCAAGGCCGGCAAGGCCCTGTATTCGGTGCCCTGGCGGCTGATCGGCCAGCAGGTGCTGGCCCGCACCAGCGACGACATGGTGCAGATCTTTCACTCCGAGCAGGTGGTCGCCACCCATGTGCTGCACCTGTCGGGGCGGTCGACGAACGTCGAGCACTACCCACCGCACAAGATCGCCTACACACTGCAGACGGTGGCCTGGTGCCGGGCGCAGGCCGACCAGGTCGGTCCCGGCGCCGTCGCGGTCGTCGCCGAGTTGTCGCAGGTCAACGCGTTGCACCGGTTGCGAGCAATCCAGGGGATCGTTCGGCTGCGGGACCGTTACGACGATGCCCGCCTGGACGCGGCGTGCGCCCGGGCCCTCGAGGTCGGTGACCCCAGCTACCGCACCGTCAAGGGCATCCTCGCCGCCGGCACCGAACATGACGGAGGGCCCGCCCCGGCCGTCGCGCAGGCGCCGGCGTTCCTGCGCGGACCCGACGCCTTCGGCGCCGAACGCACCGCCTGAGACGTACGCCCGCACATCGATATCTATTGCACTCCAATCACTTCCAGACGCCGTGAGGAATAGGACATGACCATTCACGACCCCAGCCTGCGCGCTGCGCTGAAGACGTTGAAGTTGACCGGGATGCTCGACACCCTCGACGCCCGGCTCGCCCAGACCCGGGACGGGCAGCTCGGACACCTCGAGTTCCTGCAGGTGCTGTGTGAGGACGAGATCGCCCGCCGGGAAACGGCGGCGCTGGCCCGCCGGTTGCGGCGGGCGAAGTTCGAACAGCAGGCCACCTTCGAGGACTTCGACTTCACCGCGAACCCGAAGCTGCCGGCGGCGATGCTGCGGGACCTGGCCGCGCTGCGCTGGCTCGACGCCGGCGAGTCGGTGATCCTCTACGGTCCCGTAGGTGTCGGCAAAACACATGTGGCACAGGCACTTGGGCATCATGTGGCCCGCCGAGGTGGGGACGTGCGGTTCGTCAAGTGCTCCCGAATGCTCGCCGACCTCGCCGGCGGCCACGCCGACCGCACGATCGGTCAGCGGATGCGGGAATACACCCGACCGCTGGTGTTGATCATCGATGATTTCGCGATGCGTGAGCACACCACCACCCAGTCCGATGACCTCTACGACCTGGTTTCCGATCGGGCGATCGCCGGCAAACCTCTGATTCTGACGAGCAACCGCGCCCCGAAGGACTGGTATCCGCTGTTCCCGAACCCGGTCGTTGCGGAATCGCTCCTCGACCGCCTCATCAACACCAGCCATCAAACCCTGATGGACGGACCGTCCTACCGACCCCGCAAACGACCCGGGCACCGCACCGCCAGCGCAACCTGACCCGCGCCCCCACCGCGCGGGTTACCCTCGACTCAGCACGCCCGAGCATGGGGAATTACGTGACGGAAACCCCTGGGGAATTACGTGACGGTCGACAGGGAACCGTCTCACCGATGTGTTCCGGAAGTGGATCCGCCAACGGAACTAGAGCCCGTACCGGGCCGTCTGGAACATTCGCATGCAGGTCGGGGTCGCCTATCAGGTCGAGGATGGGGAGAACCGACAGCAGTGACGGTTGCGGTGCAAACTTGGGTTTATGGATCAGGCAGGTGGCGACGTATCGTCGGCAGTCGGATACGACGACGCCGCATTCGATAGATCGGCGCACCGCTATGGGGACGCGGATCAGAGAGACTGGGAGCTACGTTTCCTGTCATCGCTGGCGCAGAGGCTCACTGCCCGCACTCCAGGTTCGCGGCCTTGGGAGGTTCACACACTCGCGTTGGGCATCGATCAATTGACTGTTGTAGTCCGGGCATGGTCACACGACCCGCCTTACCTTTCACGACTCCTTGGTGTACACGAGCATCTGCCCACTATTCGTCGTGGCTTTGGGGACGTCGACGATCCGGAGATGGCCCGCGGCGCGAACACCAGTCCGCCGGTGCTCCGGACGATATCAGCGGTACGGGATGCCACCTCACCATCGATGCTATCGAGCCAACCGAGCTCCGCGGCCTGCTTGCCACGCTCGATCGGTGTGCCGTCGACCGTCGCTTGGATTTCCGCCAGGATCCGGAGAGCACCAACTGCGCTGGTCGTCGTATATTGCTGCTTCCGTGAAACGAGGTCGACCGAGATTCCCAGCACCGTCGACGCGACTACTGTCCGCTGTACCGACTGCATTGCCAGTATTGCTTCTAACACGTTTGCTCCATATCCGGACGCCGGTGCGTTCTGCCTGTCAGAGAAGATGGGGTGGTCTTGCCGCGAAGCGGGTGCGCCCGGATGGCATAAGCGGTCAAGCGCCCCCTCGCGAGACGCGAGGGGCTCGGCCCCTGATCCCGAATTGCCGGACGTCGACCTCCCGCCCCGTCAAGCGGAGACACTTTCCGCGGGGGGCGGCCATCCCGGTCACCTCACCTTGAGCCATGAGGGATCAGTCGTCGAGAAATTGGCCGATCTCGTCCGTCCAGTCACCGCTGTTCACTGCCTCGACGATCATTCCCATCGTGGTGCCGGTTGTCGCAATGATTGGATGGTCTTCTGACGCTATCTTTCTCACAGGTCGCTTAGCCTTCAAGAACTTCATGCGTTCGCCGACCCGAACTGCAGCGCTGATGGGTTGGCGGGGGAAGTAGTATCCGCCTCTCTCGACGAGCACCTCCTCGGCGGTGTCCGAGTCGTGCGCGATGATGGTGTTCCGTACCCAGGAGTAGATGCCGTTCCGAAACTCCGGATCACGATTGTTTTGCGCGAAAGCGAACGTAGCGACGGTCCGCGGATGCGCTACGCCGGGGCCGAGGACGTTGCATTTGTTTGCCCACTTGTGACTGAGCGCCTTGAGGGTTTCATCGAATTGCGTGTCAACGGTGTGTTCCGAGCCTGCACGGAGCGCCACTAGATTCACAGTAGTGGGGGGCGCGTCGGGGTTGTCGACGTCAAACGTCTGCCTTTGAATCGCTGTGGAGGTGATCGCCACCGACTCGATCTTGCGACGCTCGAGTTGCTTCTGGGTACGCAAGATCTCGTCGAGGTCGCCGCGCCGAGCATAAAGGGTTACTGACCAGTCCAAATACTGGTCGTTTAGCACTCCGTACCTCACGTGCATTTCGGTGTGGATACCGTTGCGCGCCGGACCCAGTTCCCCGACATACTCGTCGTACTCGAGATCACGACTCGGCGGATAGTACTTGCCGACACTGTTACTTCCAGCGGACTTGCGAGCGCGGCGCTCACGCCTATTTTCCATGTCGTAATAGTAGCCGTGACACCCGACAGTCCGGATTACTGACTGTTAGCCTGGTCTCCCCTTCCAGTCTGTTGTCGGGCGATCCACGTGTTGAACTGATAGCCGCGGCCTTGTGCGCATCCCCGGGGTAGCGTCCATCTGCCCCCAACAGGTGGATCTGTGCCAGCCGGTGCTCATACACTCTCCGGCGCTGGCGCTATCCGGTACATCCGCCGCGTCTCATACCTACAGCCCACTCGGACAGATCTGGATGGATCGCGGTGTCAACGACGCACGGCTCTTCGCTGTTTGAGCATCCCAACTCGACATCCTCGACCACCCGGTGCAGCTTCCTCGTCGCGGCGGCATGCTCTTGTGCGCGATCACAGCGGATGGCCACCGGGTGGGTGCTGATGCCGGGTTCAAGCGGCCCGGCCGATGCGCCCGCGCCACAAGGAGCTAAAGAGTGAATCTGCCGGTAGCGTCCTTGAGGGTTTCCCGGACTTCAGCCTTCTGTCGGTCGCCTGATTCGACCGACTTCAGCAAAAGGAAGATGTCTCGGGTGTCGATCACCAAGCCGTCATCTTCAGCGAAGTCTTGAACATGCTCGTCAGCGCCGTCTAGGATCTGCGCCCTGCTGTCAGGGCTATCGAACCGGAACGAGTTCGCGACGTACCACATGCGCTGAACCTCCCCATCCGCCCTCTCATATACGCGTCGGTGTCGACCGACCTTGATCAGATCGTTTGACTTCGCGCCCTTGCCGTAGCCTTTCACCTCGACGACGGCCATCCAGTCACCGTCGGATACTGACAGATCGGCCCCCTTCGCCTGATTCCTGTCGAGTCGAATATCGAGGTCCACAACCGCGAAACCGAGGCCCTCCAGTGCTTCTTTCACTGCGGCTACAAGGGAGTCGTCAGTGCCGGTCAACAGTCGCTGTTGGGAAAGTTGCGCATCGCGGCTCAGTGCGTCGAGCGCATTCTCGGCATCCGCGACTACCCGCTGCAGACGTTCGATCTCTGTCGCCGCTTCGCCGATCTTGTCGCTGATCTCCCGGTACCGCTTCTCTTGGATCGCGCTCATCCAGCGCACATCGGACTGCCATCCAGGCGCGGCTGGAAAGCGTTTCGGATCCTGTTCGTTCCATTCGCGGAAGGCCGCGAACAAGAACGGGTCAAGGTTGCCGGCCGCTTCCTCGGGCAGGTACCAGACCTCGGATGCCCCTCGATGTGGTCGGTAAATCACTGCGATCGCGTCGCCGTCGGCGTTCTCGAGCAACGGTGATGACGCTCGGCGAAAGTGCTCAGACTTGCTCGGTGAAAGTGCCCACCTGTGAGCGGTGATTACTGTAGCGGTTG
>NZ_WXYH01000349.1:0-48207 GCF_009872365.1 Rhodococcus sp. T7 | reverse complement strand
CTGTATCCATGCCCGCATGCTCTCGAGAAAATCACGAAAACTCGAGCCGACACGCCGATCTAACAAAGTACTACTAGGCGTTCCGCCGGGTACCGACACCAGAAAGCCGAGATCATCATGGGCCAGGTTCTTGACAGGATCGAACAGTACGCGGACGAGATCCGCGCGGAAGGCGCCGAGGGCGACAAGCTGATGCGGCTGTCGGACACCTCCGCGAAAAGGCTGCGCGACTCCGGGGTGATGCGGATGCTGCAACCCAAGGAGTACGGCGGCTACGAATCCCACCCGCGCGAATTCGCGGAGACCGCGATGGGCATCGGCGCCATCGACGGAGCCGCGGGCTGGGTCAGCGGCATCGTCGGCGTCCACCCCTGGGAGCTGGCGTTCTTCGACCGCGTCGCGCAGGACGAGGTGTGGGGCGAGGACTCCGACATGTGGATGGCGTCGCCGTACGCCCCGATGGGGGTGGCCGTGCCCGTCGACGGCGGCTACGTCCTCAACGGACGGTGGTCGTTCTCCTCGGGCACCGACCACTGCGGGTGGGTCATGATCGGCGCCGCGGTCGGCGACCGGGACGGCAACCGGGTCATGCCCCCGAAGATCCTGCACGTGCTGCTCCCGCGCTCGGACTACGACATCGACCAGGACAGCTGGAACGTCGTCGGACTGCGCGGCACCGGATCCAAGGACCTGATCGTCAAGGACGCGTTCATCCCGCAACACCGGACGCTGCAGGCCGACAAGGTCTTCGACGGGTCCGCGCCGAAGGAGTTCGGCCGCACCCAGACGCTCTACAACTTCCCGTTCTCGTGCATCTTCCCGCTCGGCATCACGTCCTCGCTCATCGGCATCGCCGAGGGCGCGCTGGCGTGCCACCTGAACGCGCAACGCGAACGCGTCACCGTCTCCGGCACCCCGATCAAGGACGACCCCTACGTGCTGTTCGCGATCGGCGAGGCGGCCGCGGAGATCGCGGCATCGCGCGCAGCGATCCTGGAGACGGTCGACCGGTTCTGGGACATGACCGAGCAGGGCCGGGAGGTGTCGTTCGAGCTGCGGTCGATCGGTCGTCGCACCCAGACGGCCGCAGCCTGGCGGGCGGTACGCGCCGTCGACGAGATCTTCGCGCGCTCCGGTGGCGGTGCGCTCCAACTGAAGACACCGATGCAGCGGTTCTGGCGGGACGCGCACGCCGGCCTCTCGCACGCCATCCACGTGCCGGGGTCGATCTTCCACTCCTCGGCCCTCACCCAGCTCGGCGGCGAACCCCAGGGCATCCACCGCTCGATGATCTAGGCGCTCCGCGCCCGTGCGCCTTTTTGGTAGTTCCAGCTACCAGAAAGGCGCACGGGTGGCGGAGCCGCCCCCCCAGGAAAGGACTTCACATGACCGACATCCGAGGGCTCGGCTACCTACGGATCCAGACGAAGGACGTGCCACGCTGGCGTGAGCTGGTGGTGGACGGGCTGGGCATGGCCGAGGGGTCGGGCCCCGAACCCGACGGCCTGTACCTGCGCGTGGACGAGCGGCGGTCGCGGCTGATCGTCCTGCCCGGCGACACGGACAAGGCGCTCGCCGTGGGGTGGGAGGTACGCGACCAGTTCGCCCTCCAGCGGGTGCGCGAGCAGGTGGAGAAGGCGGGCGTCACGGTCGACGTCCTGTCCGAGGAGGAGTCGCGCTACCGCGACGCCGAGCAGGTGTTAGCGTTCGACGATCCGTCCGGCACCCGGGTGGAGGTGTTCTTCGGGCCGGTCCTCGACCACAGTCCCGTCGTCACCCCGCACGGGGGCCGTTTCGTCACCGGCGCACAGGGACTGGGGCACGTGGTTCTCCCGACGCCGGCGTTCGAGGAGGCGTACTTGTTCTACACCGAGGTGCTGGGGTTCCTGCCCCGCGGGGCGATCCGCCTCGGACCGGCCGACGCCCCCGGACCCGCCCGCCGGGTGCGGTTCATGGGCGTCAACCAGCGCCATCACAGTCTCGCGTTGTGCCCCGCCCCGCACAGCGGCGAACCGGGGATGGTGCACCTGATGACGGAGGTCGACACCCTCGACGCCGTCGGTCAGGCACTCGACCGGCTCGGCAAGCTCGGCTTCTCCATCTCGTCGACCCTCGGTCGCCACACCAACGACCGCATGGTGTCGTTCTACGTGCGCGCCCCCGGCGGCTGGGACCTCGAATTCGGCACGGACGGCATGCTCGTCGACGAGGCGCACTACACCGCCGAGGAGATCACGGCGGACAGCTACTGGGGCCACGACTGGTCGGGTTCCGAGCCGCTGGCGGCGTTCTCGTGACGTCCTCGCGCGCCCGCATCGGCGCTGTGGCCGCACTCGTTCTCCTCGGTGGAAGTGCCTGTTCCAGTGCGGCTTCCGAGACGACCACCGACACGTCGCCCCGGCCGGGTCAACTGCTGTCGGCCCGCGCCGTGACCGATGGTCCCGCGCTGCCGAGCGCCGCGCGGACCGAGGTGATCACCTACGCGTCGCAGGACGGCAACGGCGGCCCGGTCGTGGTGTCGGGGACCGTGGCGATTCCCCGCTCGCCGGCACCCGAGGGCGGGTATCCGGTGATCAGCTGGGCGCACGGCACCACCGGAGTCGCGGACGCCTGCGCCCCGTCCGCGGATTTCGCGGGCGGTCCCGCCCACAGCTACCTCTCCGGAGTCAACGCCTCCCTCGACGACTGGGTGGCGAAGGGGTACGCGGTGGTGAGCACGGACTACCAGGGTCTGGGCACGCCGGGTATCCATCCGTACATCAACGGTGACACGGAGGCGAACGCCGTCGTGGACATCGTCCGGGCCGCCCGCGAGGTGGATCCGGCGGTCGGCTCGACGTGGTTCGTGATCGGGCACAGCCAGGGTGGGCAGGCGGCGCTGTTCACCGCGGCGCAGGCAGAGGAGCGCGCCCCGGAACTGGACCTCGGCGGTGCTGTGGCGATCGCCCCGGGCAACGGGCTCGACCAGACTCCGAACTACTTCCGCTCGGGCGTGCCGGGTATCGAAGCGGCCGAGGCGTTCCTCCCGCTGATCCTCCTCGGCGCGCAGGCCGCCGATCCCGCGATCGACCCGTCGGCGCTGCTGACGGAGCAGGCGCAACCGCTGCTGACGGCGGCGCGGACCGGGTGCATCGACGACATCCGGAAGGTGCCGCCCGTGCCCGCGGGTCAGGTCTTCCGCCCCGACGCCGACCTCGGACCGCTGACGGAGTACCTGGGCCGCCAGGAGCCGTCGCGGGTCCACGTGCAGGTCCCGACGCTGGTCGCGCAGAGTTCCGGTGACCTGGTGGTGAGCAAACCGTCGACGGATCTGATGGTGAAGACGTTGCAGGACAACGGGAACGAACTCACGTATCGGACGTACGAGGGCGTGGACCATCGCGGGACGATCGGGGCGTCGCAGCAGGACGCGCAGGATTTCGTCGCCGGGATCCTCGACCGCTGACGGCGCCGGGACCTCCCCGGACACCACGATCATCAACAGTTTGTTGACAACAGGCTGTTGATGGCGTGGAGTGGCCGGGTGACCACCGACGACCAGACACACGCGGCCGAGCTGGATTCGGCCCGCACGACGCTGAACCGGGCCGGTGCCGCGAGGCTCGAGCGGCGTCCGTGGGAGCATCCCGGGCAGCCACGTTCGGACGGTGACCTCGTCAGATTCGCGGCGTGGGACTGCCGGGATGCGAACGGTGCGGACCCGGCGGTCCTCGCGGCCGGGCTGCGGCTGCTGTCTTCGGCGCGGGTCGAACTCGACCAGATCGAGGCCGGGCTGCTGTTCGCCGCCCGGGGCAGTGGGCTGACCTGGCCGCACATCGCCGAGGCGCTCGGCCTGGGTTCGGCTCAGGCCGCCCAGCAGCGCCTGAACCGGGTCGTGTCCCGAGTCGGCGACCGCGACGCGGAGGACTGAGCGGTGGCCTCGTGATGTCCACTCCCCACCCGGAAGCTGCGCCGGGCGAGGTGCTGCTGACCGGCATCGCGGCCGGCCCCGGCACCGCGGTCGGCCCCGCGCGGATCGTCGGCGGCCCGGACGACTTCGCCCGCTTCCGCCCGGGCGACGTCCTGGTCTGCCGCACGACGTCGCCGGCCTGGACCCCGCTGGTGGCCACAGCCTGCGCGGTGGTCACCGAGACCGGTGGGTTGTCGGCGCACGCCGCGATCGTGGCCCGCGAGTTCGGCATCCCCGCGGTCGTGGCTGCGCCGACGGCCATGATCACCCTGACCGACGGCTTGCTGGTTCGCGTGGACGGCACGCGCGGGCACGTCGCCGTTCCGAACGCCGGGAGGATCTGATGGCCTACCGCACTCCGACGGACATTCTGGTGTTGCACGCCGTGCGGATCCTCGGCTACGCCGAGACCGCGCGTGTGGCTGCCCGATTCGAGCTGCCCGTCGAGGCGACCGCCGAGCACCTGCTCGATGCCCAGGCCCGTGGGTGGGTCACCCGCACCACGTTCGCCGAGGACAGTGGCTGGTCCCTGACCGATCTCGGAAAGGTACACGGCGAGCGACTGCTCGCCGCCGACCTCGACCGGTGCGGGATCCGTGCCGTGGTGGTGCAGGTGCACCGGGAGTTCCTGCCGCACAACGTCGCCGTCGCGGACGCGTGCACCGCCTGGCAGTTGGCCGAGCTGGGTATCGGCGACGCAACCGTGACCCTCGACGAGACCACCACCCGCCTCGCGTCCGCGGCCCGCGCACTGGCCGATTTCGAGGCGCGCCTGGTCGCGGACGCGGACCGGTTCGCCGGCTACCACCGGCGGTTTGCCGACGCAGTCGAGTGGGCGAGCACCGATCCGGCCTGGATCACCGCGACCGACCGCGACTCCTGCCACCGCGTCTGGTTCGAGTTCCACGAGGACCTCATCGCGTCCCTCGGCCTGGTTCGGTGATACGGCCTAGTCTCGAACGCATGGGCCTGCGACTGCGCGACACCGTCGGACGTCAGTTACGTGAGCTTCGCTACGAGCCGACAGCGAAGCGGATCCGCGCCGTGCTGAACGCGACCACGGTGGTCGACAGCGACCGCGCGGTTCTGGTCTGGGAACCCCGGCGCGTCGTTCCCACCTACGCGGTGCCGGAGGAGGACATCGCCGCGGAGGTGACGCCGGAGCCGGCGAGGCCGGTGCCGGCGGCGGACGCAGTCGGCTTCGCGCTGCCGGACGTGACGTCGATGCCGGTGCTGGATCCGCGGGTGCCGTTTTCTGTGCACAGTGCGGAGGGCGAGGCCGTCGCGATCCGCATCGACTGCGAGCGGTACGCCCTGGGGTTCCGGCCCGGTGACGCAGACCTGGCCGGGTATGTGGTTCTCGATTTCGACGGCTTCGACCGCTGGCTGGAGGAGGACGACGAGATCGTCGGCCATCCGCACGACCCGTTCCAGCGCATCGACGTTCGCCGCACATCCCGTCGTGTGCAGTTGATGTTGGGCGACACGGTCCTGGCCGACTCGCGGCGGGCGAGCATGCTGTTCGAAACGATGCTGCCGGTCCGTTACTACCTGCCGCCCGAAGACGTCGTCGCGGAACTGCAACCGAGTGAGACGAAGACGTATTGCGCATACAAGGGTGAGGCCACCTATCAGTCGGCGGTCACCCCCGGCGGACTGCTTCACGACATCGCGTGGCGTTACGACAACCCACTCGTCGATGCGTCGGAAGTTCGCGGACTCGTGGCCTTCTTCGACGAGCGGATCGATCTGATCGTCGACGGTGTCGCCCGGCCTCGCTCCCTGACTCCCTGGTCCTAATCCTCGGCGGCGTCTGCGCCGCCGAGCGCGATCTCGAGTGCCCGGGCCTCGTGGGCGTGCCCGAGCAACTCGTATCCGACGACGGTGACGACCGGTGCCAGCATCACCACGATCAGGCACCACGCCATCGACACGCCCTGCGCCGCCAGCACGAGTGCGAGCGCGATCGTGGCCGCGGTCAGGACGAGGAGCAGGACGTGGAACGGATCGGGAACCCGCAGCAGATACGTGTACAGCAGGTACACGGCCGCGAGGTAGATCGCGACGGGAGCGGCGACGGCGAGCACCGTCGCCGTTGCGCCGATGTGGGAGGCGTGTTCGATGTAGTACGCCGCCACGTGCAACCCGGCCCCGACGGCGGCCAGTGCGGCGAAGATCACGATGTGGCTGTACCCCCACACGAACGAGCGGCGGCGATACACCGCAAGCACCTCGGCCGACGGCAGGGTGTAGTACACCCACCACAGTCCGAACGTGAGTCCGATGCCCGCGACCGCGACGAGTATCGCGTCGAGCGTCCACCCCTGGTGTTCGACGACGGCGGACAGTGAGGCCACCGTGCCGATCACACCCTCACCGAGCGTGATGATCACGAGCAGGCCGTGACGCTCGACGATGTGGTGTGCGTGCCAGGGTGTTCCGCCCCTGTACCGTTCGGCGATGACGGGGCTGCTCATCTCGACGAGGATGAGGACGGCGCCGAGGCCGAACGCATACTCGACGGTGAGGGGTGCGATCAGCAGGGCGACCCAGCCGATCTGGGCGAAAACGAGTGCCGTGGCGTATGTCAGCGACGCCGAACGGTGGTCGGGGTCGTGCCGGGCTGCGCGCAACCACTGGAACACCATGGCGACCCGCATGACGATGTACCCGGACACCATCACGGAATTGTCGAGTTCGACTCCGCGGTCGATGGACGCGAACATCTGCGGCATGCCGAGTGCCAGGACGACGACGCCGATCATCTGGATCATGGTGGTGACCCGGTAGATCCAATCGTCGGTGTCGTAGGCCGAGGCGAACCAGGAGAAGTTGATCCACGCCCAGATGATCGAGAACATCGCGAACGAGAATCCGGCCAGCCCGGCGCCGACGTGTCCTTCGGCGACGAGGTGGGCGAACTGATTGCCCGCGACACCGAACGCGACGACGAACGTCAGGTCGAACAGCAACTCCAACGGCGTTGCCGTGCGGTGTTCCTCGTCCGGGTCGCGTCCGACCATCTTCCGGACGCGGTGGGCGAGGCTCCTGTTGTTCGATGCCGATCGGTCGGGTGCGTTCACGACCCGGCCGTTACGGTGTCGCCCGGTCTGCCTGCACCACGAGGTCGGCGACGGCGACGGGTTGAGACACCAGGACGGCGTGCGACGCGGGGATCTCCGTGATCTGTGCCCCCGCCCGGGTGGCCATGAACCGCTCGGACGTCGCCGGAATCACCTGATCGTTCTGAGCGACCATGGCCCAGCTGGGAGTCGACGCCCACGACGGCGGGCCGCTCGGTTCGAGGTTCGCCACCAGCGCGGCCGACCGCTGGTGCGCGAGCATCTCGGCGGCCGTCGCGTCCGACACGTCCGGTGCGAACACCCGATGGAAGTCGGCCGGGTTGATGTAGCCGTCGAGGTTCCTGCCCGCGATCCCGGTGGGATCGTTCTCGACGACCTTCACCTGCAGCACCGGTGGGAGCAACTGGCTGCCGGGGAAGCGGATCGGGTCGAGGTTCAGCATCACCGGCTCGCCCTGCACCGGGGCGAATGCCGCCACGTAGACGAGAGCCTCGACGTTCGGCGAGTGCACATTCGTGATGACCGCCCCGCCGTACGAGTGGCCGACGAGCACCACCGGTCCCGGGATGTCCGCGAGCACCTTCTCGATGGCGGCGGAATCGTACGCGGGTCCGCGCAGCGGGTTGTCCGGGACGACGACTTCGTACCCGCGACCGCGCAGGTTCGCGGCCACCGCGTCCCAGCTGGTCGTGTCGGCGAACGCGCCGTGGACCAGCACCACCGTCGGCAGATCCTGGGCGAGGGCCGGTCCGGCCCCGACGGTGAGTGTGCCGGCAGCGGCGATCGCGCACGCGGCGACGGCGGTTCGTAATCGAAGAAGTCGCATCACTCGTCTCCCGGGTCGGGGCGGAACACAGTGGTCAGGGGTGAAGGGGACTGTGCGCCACAATCAGTCGTGCGACGAGAAGCAGTGCAGTACGACGGACGACGCCGTGGCCTGGCCCTTCGTCGCTGAGATTACTCGCCCGCAGCGCGGTCGGCATCATTTCGGCTAGCGTGAGCGGAGGGGGCATTCCGCTCGTGCACGCTTCGCCGTCGTCAGGAGGAACCCCGTGGATCTCGCATTGCACGGCACCGTCGCCGTGGTCACCGGAGCCAGCAAGGGTATCGGGCTTGCCATCACCCGGGCGCTCGCCGCGGAAGGCGCCTTCGTGGTGGCGGGGGCACGATCACCCGGCCCGGAACTGGAAGAACTCGTCCGCGGCGGAAACGTGGAGGCAGTGAGCGTCGACCTGTCGACACCCACCGGCCCGGGCGAACTCGTCGCCGCGGCCGTTGCCCGGGGCAGTCTCGGCGTCGTCGTCAACAACGTCGGCGCCGCCCACCCCAGGCTGACCGGTTTCCTCGACGTGACCGACGAAGACTGGATCACGACGATGAATCTCAACCTGATGTCGGCGGTGCGGACGATCCGGGCCGCGCTGCCCACGATGATCGCCGCGGGCCGGGGGAGCATCGTGACCACGAGTTCGGTCAACAGTTTCCTGCCCGATCCCACCGTCATCGACTACTGCGCGTCGAAGGCCGCGCTCACCAACTTCTCGAAGGCTCTGTCGAAAGAGGTGGGGCCGTCGGGAATTCGGGTGAACACGGTCAGCCCCGGTCCGGTATCGACCGCCCTGTGGCTCGGTGACGACGGGGTGGCCGCCACGGTGGCGCGCGCCGCGGGCGGCGAAGCGGAGGCGGTGGCGGAGAGTGTCGCGAAACAGTCGGTCACGGGCCGGTTCACCCGCCCGGACGAGGTGGCGGATCTCGTCGTGTTCCTCGCGAGCGATCGGGCGGGCAACGTGACGGGATCCGATTTCGTGATCGACGGTGGACTCGTCACCACCCTCTGACCGCCCTCTGACCACCCGCGGCCTACCGGCGGCCCAGAAGTTTCCGCATGCCCTCGGCCGCACCGCGCACCAGTGCGTCGCGGGGGAAACCGCTGCGCTTCTGCGCCGCGTCGTAGTTGCCGCCCGCCACCCAGACCGGACCGTCCGCGAGGTGCGCGAGCCCCTCCCGGGCAACGTCTTCGGGCTCGGCGACGTTCATCCCCGGCAGGTCGAAGTTCAGGCCCGCCCGGACCATCGCCGGCGTGCGGGTGACGCCGAGAACGAGTTCGACCACGTGGACGCCGAACGGCGCCAGTTCGAGCCAGAGGCTTTCGGCGAAGATCCGGCCGAACGCCTTGGACGCCGCGTAGATGCTCTGGTCTTCCGACCCCAGATAGCCGGCCAGCGAACCGACCAGCACGATCGCGCCCCGGCCGCGGTCCTTCATCCTCGCGCCGAAGTGCTGTGACAGGTGTAGCTGGGAGGTGATGTTCAGGTCGATGATGCGCTGGAAGCCGGCGAGGTCTCCGCTGACGAACTCGTGCCCGTAGCTGTTGGCTCCGGCGTTGAAGATCAGCAACCCGACCTCGACGTCGTCGGTGGCCGTGCGGATCCGGTCGGGGGCGTCCGGGTCGAGGAGGTCGAGCGCGAGGGTGCGCACCAGGACGCCGTGCGCGCGGACCTTGGCGGCGGTCTCCTCGAGTGGGCCGGGTTTGCGGGCGATCAGCACGAGGTTGATCCCCGCTCGGCCGAGTTCCTCGGCGAAGCTCGCGCCCACACCCTCGGAGCCGCCTGCGATCACGGCCCACGGTCCGTAGTAGTCGGTGTCGATCATGATGTGTCCCTTCGGGAATGATTTCAGTGGACGACGACGGGCGTCGGTACGGGGTCGGGATCGCGCACCGGGACGGCACCCGCCTGCGCGGCCCGGGCGATCGACGCGGTCAGTGCCGCGCACCCTTCCCGGGGAGCGCCGGGACGTCCCGGTCCGGTACCGCCGATCTCACGGCACCGGGAGCGGGCCGCGTCGTCCCACTGAATGGACGTGTGCTCCCAGCTGTTCTTCTGGACGAGCACCCGCGCGCCGCACTCAGTGCACTGCAGCGGCTGCATCGGCTTCGCGCGCCTTTCTTGCGAGGTTCTCGTCCACTTCCCGCTTCCACGATTCCACGGGCCGGGTGGTGTCGAGTTCGAACTCGAAACGCTCGGTCATCTGCGGCGTCACCGCGGCGACGTCGACGTAGAACTGCTCGTACCACCGCCGCAGCTGGTAGACCGGACCGTCCTCCTCGCACAGCAGCGGATTCTCGATGCGGGTCTTGTTCTTCCAGATCTCGATGTCCTGCTCGAAGCCCTTCGCGATGAACGTGCCGAAATTCTTTGCCATCGCGGTGGCGGCGTCGCCCTCGAGTTCCTCGGACTTCTTGACGATGATGCCGTACTGCAGCACGAACTTGTCGGCGCTGACGGGGTAGTGGCAGTTGATCAGCACGGAGTCGACGTCGTGCGTCTCGTACTGGTACGTCAGGTCGTCGACCATGAACGACGGTCCGAAATAGGTGGCGTCCGAGCGGCTTCCGACCATCTTCGGCTGACCCGACGCGTGCGGGCGCATGTCTTCACGGGCCTGCCCGCGCATGAACTGGCTGGCGACGTGGCCCTCGAAGACGTTCTTGAAGTAGGTGGGGAACGAGAAGTGCACGTAGAAGAAGTGCGCCATGTCGACGATGTTGTCGACCACCTCGCGGCAGTTGGTGTCGACGGTGGTGCGGTACCAGACCCAGTCCGTCCACTCGTCGTCGAGAGAGCCGTCGATGCGGGGAATCGTGACGTCCGCGGGCGGCGGATTGCCTTCCGGATCGTTCCACACGAACAGCATCCCGTCCTGGTCCAGCGCGTGCCACGACCGGGTTCGCGCGAGCGGCGGCACCCGGCGAGCGTACGGAATCTTCTTGCACCGGCCGTTGCTTCCCCACCGCCAGTCGTGGAACGGGCACGCCACCTCGTCGCCCTTGACGGTGCCCTGGCTCAGATCGCCGCCCATGTGCCGGCAGTAGCCGTCGAGCACCGCGAGGTCGCCGGCACTGTCGGCGAAGACGACGAGTTTGGTGCCGAACGCCTCGACGGAATGCGGCTTGCCGTCCCGGAACGGCTCGGACAAGCCGATGCAGTGCCATCCACGGGCGAATCGGGTGGGCGCTGCGCCCGCGTCGATCTCGCGTACCTCGACTGTCTCGGACTGTTGGGTGGTCACGATGCGTCCCGTCCTCTCCTGGGCTTGTGCGGTGCCCTGCACGCTAAGTGAGCGTGAACGGCCGGCATCGTGTGGTCCCACTGGACGGGACCGGTCGAAGGGCGGCGTTTCCCGTTGAGCGAGATGTATATCCACGCGCGGGTGCGATCGCCCTACCCTCCGACAGATGACGAACGAGGTCCTCAGATCGGTCCGCGGGCTGCTGCCGACGATCGCGGAGTGCGCGGACAAGGTCGACGAGTCGCGGCGGGTGTCCGAGCAGGTGATCCGTGAACTCGGCGACGCCGGATTGTTCAAGATGCTGCAGCCCCGGCGGTACGGCGGCACCGAGAGCAATCCGGTGCACTTCTACGAGGTGGTGCGCGCCGTGTCGGGGGTGTGCGGCTCGACGGGCTGGCTGGCGTCCGTGCTCGGCGTGCACCCGTGGCACCTGGCCCTGTTCGACGACCGGGCGCAACATGACGTGTGGGGCCACGACGATTCGGTGCTGGTGTCGTCCGCCTACGCACCCGTCGGGCGGCTCGTCCCGGTCGAGGGCGGATACCGGCTGACGGGGGACTGGGGTTTCTCCTCGGGCTGCGAGCACGCGTCGTGGGCGCTGCTCGGCGCGATGGTCGTCGGAACCGAGGGCCGCCCGGTCGATTTCATGACCGCACTGGTGCCGAGGTCGGACTACCGCATCCACGACGTGTGGGACGTGGTGGGGATGCGCGGCACCGCCAGCAACGAGATCAGCGCCCGGGACGTGTTCGTTCCCGACTACCGGATCAAGAGGAACTACGAGACGGCGAAACTGCGCGGTCCGGGGCAGAAGGTGAACCGGGGACCGCTGTACCGGCTGCCGTTCGCCACGCTGTTCACCACTGCCGTCGCGACGCCCGGGGTCGGCATCGTCGCGGGATGTTACGAGCGCTATCTGACGTTCATGCGGGAGCGGGTGCGGCTCACCCTCGGTGGCGGCCGATTCGTCGACGACCAGTTCGCCCAGGTCGCGGTCGCCCGGGCGGCGTCCGAGATCGATGCCGCAATCCTGCAGATGGACCGCAACGTGCGGGAACTGTGGGAGTTGGCCGAGGCCGGTGAGGAACTCCCCATGGGCTTGCGCCTGCGGGTGCGCCGCGATCAGGTCCGCGCCACCGAGCGGGCCCTCGAGGCGATCGACCTGCTGTTCAAGACCGCCGGCGGGAGTTCGCTGTTCCGCGGCAACGCGATCGAACGGTCGTGGCGTGACGCCCACGCGGGCAGCGCGCACGTGGCCAACGAGCCCGAACGCGCCCTCGCCCTGTTCGGCAGGGGTGCGTTCGGGCTCCCGGTGGAGGACAACCTTGTGTAGCTCTCGTCTAGTCAGGCCCGCATGTGCTGAACTGCCCGGTAGGAGAACACCATTGCGGTGCCGAGTGGCACGCCGGGGCCGGGGTAGAACCGGCCGCTGAGCGATGCGCTGGTGTTGCCTGCCGCATACAGCCCGTCGATGGGGGAGCCGTCGGCGCGCAGGACGCGGGCGTCGGCGTCGGTCCGGACCCCACCCTTGGTGCCGAGGTCGCTCAGCACGATGCGGGCCGCGTGGAACGGGCCCTGCGACACCGGGCTCAGCGCCGGGTTGGGCGGAGCGTCTGCACCCGTGCCGGGCGGGCAGAAGAAGTTGTCGTACGGATCTTCTCCCCGGTGGAACGCCTCGTCGACGCCGTGCTTGGCGAAGTCGTTGAACTGTTCGACGGTGCGGCGCAGAGCGTCCGCGGGGACGCCGATCTTCTCCGCGAGTTCCTCGATCGTGTCGGCCGAGACCCAGGTGCCCGCCGCGTGATGCTTCTCGGCGGAGATCTGCGGAATGGAGATGGCAGGCAACACGGGCCCGCCCTCCTTCGAATCGAAGACGAGGTAGGACCCGGCGCTGCCGTGTTCGATCATCGCGCGGCCGAACTGGTCGTACGGCAGCGACTCGTTGAGGTACCGCTCGCCGGCCGTGTCGACCAGAATCCCGCCGCGCACACCCACCATGAAAGCGCCCGAGCCGTCCGGAAGTTCGACGCCGGGGCACCACCACGCCTCGTCGAGCAGCGCGGTGTCGGCGCCGACCTCCACCGCCGCCTGCAGGAGGTCGCCGGTGTTGGCGCCGCGCGGGCCCATGCTCCACTCGGCTCGGCCGGGCGTTCCGTTCTCGGTGCGCAGGGCCGCGCTGCCCTCGATCCCGCCCGCCGCGAGCAGCACACCGCGCGTCGCCCGGATGCGGATCGTCTCACCGGTCGCGTCCGTCGCCAGGGCGCCGACGACCCGGCCGTCCTCGACGATCAGCGAGCGGGCCGCGGTCTCGGTGCGCAGTTCCGCGTGCCCGGTGCCGTACAGGGCCATGAGGAGGCGGCCGATCAGGGCGCGGCCCCCGTTCAGCGTTCCCTCGGGATGCGGTTCGCCGGCCCGGTCGACGTCGGCTTCCGGCCGGATCACCTCACGGAGTTCGCCGACCTCGTCGCCCGGCAGGTCGAGCGGGTTGATCGCGCGACCGTAGTCCATGCGGCCGGGCGCCTTGTAGTAGTCGGGGAATGCGCGCCACTCGAACTCGATGTGAGGATCGCGTTCGAGCAGTTCGACGACCTCGGGGGCGGTCGTGACGTACGCCTCCTGGCGGTCGATCTCCTCGTCTCCCACCACCGCGCGCAGGTACGTGCGCGCCTTGTCCGTGGAGTCGCCGATTCCGGCACGCTCCTGCACGGCGGTGCCCGGCAGCCACACCGCGGCGCCCGAGTACGCGGACGTGCCGCCGAACAGTGGGGTCTTCTCGAGGACGAGGGTGCGCAAACCCTGCGAAGCGGCCGTGTACGCGCCGGTCAGGGCGCCGCCCCCCGAACCGACCACCAGCACGTCGCACTCGGTTGTCCAGTCCTGCATCGTCGTTTCCTCCGTTGAATGTTCCGTGGTGACTGGCGGTCCAGTCGTGGGGTTCACGCAATCGCATCCGGGCGGCGTGCGGCACGTGCGGTCCCACTCACCGGACGAAATTCGAAGCTTTGCCGATCCAGTGCGAGAATCGACACCGGATCCGGGGCTGTGTGCGGAGTGAAGGGGGATCGAGGGTGCCGAGAATCGCCGAGGTGCGGGACGCTGCCGAACCGAGTTCGGAGGAACAGCGGGCCCGCCACGTCCGCATGCTCGAGGCCGCCGTCGAACTGGCGACCGAGAAGGAACTCGCCCGCGTCCAGATGCACGAGGTGGCCAAACGCGCCGGTGTCGCGATCGGGACGCTGTACCGGTACTTTCCGTCGAAGACGCACCTGTTCGTGGCGGTGATGGTCGATCAGATCGACCGGATGGGTGCCGGTTTCAAGAAGAGTGCGCCGCCCGGGGAATCACCGCAGGACGCGGTGTACAACGTGCTCGTCCGGGCCACCCGCGGTCTGCTGCGCCGGCCCGCGCTCTCCACGGCGATGATCCAGTCCACTAGCACCGCCAACGTGGCGTCCGTGCCGGACGCAGGGAAGGTCGACCGCGCGTTCCGGCAGATCATGCTGGACGCCGCCGGGATCGAACACCCGACTGAGGAAGACCTGACCGCGTTGCGCCTGCTGGTGCAGTTGTGGTTCGGCGTGATCCAGTCCTGCCTCAACGGCCGGGTCACCATTCCCGACGCCGAATCCGACATCCGCAAGGCATGCGACCTGCTGCTGGTCGGACTGTCGCACCGCTGACCGCTCGCCGGGCCGGGGTCGCTTCGTAGGCGCCCCCGAAGTGAAATTCATTCCTGACCGCTGAGGCGGGTAGGAAATCGTCCTTCGCAAGACGAAGGGCATTGCTGTCTTCCAAGAAATAGAATAAATTCCAAAAATGAGCCGCGGACATGTTCGCGAGTCACACGAACCCCGAGTCAGAAGAACCCAAGGGAGCGGAACATGGGCAACGCCGTCATCGTCGACGCGGCACGGACACCGATCGGGCGCCGGCACGGGGCGCTGGCCGGACTGCACCCGGCCGAACTGCTCGGCGCCGCGCAGCGGGGCGTCCTCGAACGGTCCGGCGTCGCCCCGGAGGACGTCGGACAGATCGTCGGCGGATGCGTCACCCAGGCCGGTGAACAGTCCAACAACGTGACCCGGCAGGCGTGGCTGCACGCGGGTCTGCCGTACACGACGGCGGCCACGTCGATCGACTGCGCCTGCGGATCGTCCCAGCAGGCCGTGCACGTCGTGGCGGGTCTGATCGCGTCCGGCCAGATTTCCGCCGGAATCGGGTGCGGTGTCGAGGCGATGAGCCGGGTGTTTCTCGGCCAGGCCGCCACGCCGGAGACGGGCAACCCGTACCCCGGCGACTGGTCGATCGACATGGGCGACCAGTTCACCTCGGCCCAGCGGATCGCCGACCTGCGCGGGATCAAGCGCGGAGACGTCGACGCCCTCGGCCTCGAATCGCAACGACGCGCCGCACAGGCCTGGGCGGAAGGCAGATTCGACCGCGAGATCGTGCCGGTCACCACCCCCGTCGTCGACAAGGCGGGCACACCCACCGGTGAATCCGCGGTGGTCACCCGGGACGGCGGATTGCGGGAGACGACGGCCGACGCCCTGGCCGCATTGAAGCCGGTGATCGACGGCCACATCCACACCGCGGGCAACTCGTCCCAGATCAGCGACGGCGCCGCCGCCGTCCTGCTCATGGACGAGGACCGTGCCCGTGAACTCGGACTGCGGCCGCGCGCGAGGATCGTCGCATCCGGCATGGTCGGCTCCGACCCCTACTACCACCTCGACGGACCGATCGACTCGACGCGGATGGTCCTCGATCGCGCCGGAATGTCTTTGGGCGACATCGATCTCGTCGAGATCAACGAGGCGTTCGCGTCCGTCGTGCTGTCGTGGGCGCAGGTGCACGGCGCCGACCTGTCGAAGGTGAACGTCAACGGCGGCGCCATCGCCCTCGGACATCCGGTGGGCTCCACCGGGGCCCGGCTGATCACCACCGCCCTGCACGAACTGGAACGCTCCGACACCGCCACCGCACTGGTCACGATGTGCGCCGGTGGCGCGCTGTCCACCGCAACCATCATCGAACGCATCTGAACCCCCGAACGATCGAGGCCGACATGACAATGGGATTGACCGAAGAAGAGCGCGACCTCCGCGACTCGGTGCGAGGCTGGGCCACGCGGACCGTGACCCCGGCCGTGCTCCGGGAGACCGTCGAGGCCAAGACCGAGCAGCGACCGCTGTTCTGGAAGTCGTTGGCGGAACTGGGCGTACTGGGACTGCACCTGCCGGAGGACGTGGGCGGGGCGGGCTGCGGGCTGGTGGAACTGGCGGTGGTCACCGAGGAACTGGGCCGGGTCCTGCTGCCCGGGCCGTTCCTGCCGACCGTGCTGCTCGGCGCCGTCCTGCACGAGTCCGGCCGCACGGGTGAACTCTCCGGACTGGCTGACGGTGCGACCCTCGGTGCAGTGGCGCTGCAGCCGGGTTCACTGCGCCTCGTCCGGGACGGCGAAGGAGTGACGCTGGACGGCGAGTCCGGGTACGTCCTCGGCGGGCAGGTGGGCGACCTGTTCCTGCTCGCGGCCTTGGACGGCGACGACACCGTGTTCGTGGCGCTCACCCGCGACCGCCTCGACGTGACCGACCTGCCCAGCCACGACGTGGTGCGCCGCAACGCGACCGCGGCGGTGACCGGACTCGAGATCACCGAAGCCGACGTCCTGCAGATCGATGCGCAGCGCGTCCTCGACCTGGCCGCGACGTTGTTCGCCGCCGAGGCGTCGGGCGTCGCCGACTGGGCAGTGACCACCGCCGCCGACTACGCGAAGGTGCGTCGGCAGTTCGGTCGTCCCATCGGCCAGTTCCAGGGCGTGAAGCACCGCGTGGCGCGGATGCTCGGCCTCGCGGAGCAGGCCCGCGTCTGCGCGTGGGACGCCGCCCGCGCGATGAATTCCGAAACCGGTGCTGCGGAGGCGTCACTCGCCGCCGCGGTCGCCGGCGCCACCGCACCCGACGCGGCGTTCTCCGTCACCAAGGACTGCATCCAGGTGCTCGGGGGCATCGGCTACACCTGGGAACACGACGCCCATTTGTACCTGCGCCGGGCGCAGTCGCTGCGGATCCTGCTGGGGTCCACCGCGTCCTGGCGGCGGCGCGTTGCCCGCGCGACGCTGGGCGGTGCCCGCCGGGTGCTCGGCATCGATCTGCCGCCGGAGGCCGCCCGAATCCGGGCCCGCGTCCGCGCGGAACTCGCGTCCGCCGGCTCGCTGGGCGAGACGGAACGCAGGACGTACCTCGCCGAGAAGGGTTACACCGCACCGCACCTGCCCGCACCGTGGGGCAGGGGTGCGGGCGCCGTGGAACAACTCGTGATCGCGGAGGAACTGCGCACGGCCGCGCTGAAGCCGCACGACATGATCATCGGCAACTGGGTGGTGCCCACACTCATTGCACACGGCAGCGAAGTCCAGTTGCAGCGCTTCGTGCCGCCGTCGCTGCGCGGCGACGTCGTCTGGTGCCAGCTGTTCTCCGAACCCGGCGCCGGATCGGACCTCGCAGGCCTGAACACCAGGGCCACGAAGGTGGCCGGCGGCTGGATGCTGCAGGGGCAGAAGGTGTGGACGTCGATGGCCCGGGACGCGGACTGGGGAATCTGCCTCGCCCGCACCGACGCCACGGTCCCCAAACACAAGGGATTGTCGTACTTCCTGATCGACATGAAGGCGAGCGAGGGCCTGGACATCCGGCCGCTGCGCGAGATCACCGGCGAGGCCCTGTTCAACGAGGTGTTCCTGGACGACGTCTTCGTTCCGGACGAACTCCTCGTGGGCGAACCGGGCGACGGCTGGAAGCTGGCCCGCACCACCCTCGCCAACGAACGCGTGTCGCTGTCGCACGACTCGTCGCTGGGGTCCGGTGGTGAGGCGCTGCTGACCCTGGCCGGTGAACTGCCCGGTGGCATCGACGACGAGCAGCTGACCGTGCTCGGCAAGGTCCTCTGCGACGCGCAGTCCGGCGGGCTGCTGGCACTGCGCACCACCCTGCGCTCGATCGCGGGCGGGCAACCGGGCGCCGAGTCGTCCATCGCGAAACTGCTCGGCGTCGAACACATCCAGCAGGTGTGGGAGGTGGCGATGGACTGGGCGGGACCGCGGGCCCTGCTCGGCGACCGGCCTCGCACGTCGGACACGCAGATGTTCCTGAACTCGCAGTGCATGTCGATCGCGGGTGGCACCACCAACGTCCAGCTCAACATCATCGGCGAACGGCTGCTGGGTCTACCCCGCGACCCGGAGCCCGGACAGGGAGCGGTGGCCTGACATGGCGATCGACGTGAAGGCGGCGCTGGCCGCGGACCCGGCCGTGCGCGAACTGTCGTGGACCGAACGTGACGTGATGCTTTACCACCTCGGACTCGGCGCCGGCGAGAACACCCGCGACCCGGCGGAACTGCGCTGGGTGTACGAGAAGAATCTGCAGGTGCTGCCGACGTTCGCGCTCGTCGCGGGGCAGGGCATCTCGGCGGGCGACGTGCCTGCGGCCGGGCTGAGTCTGCCCGGCATCGACATCGACCTGCGCAAGATCCTGCACGGCGGCCAGTCGCTCACCGTGCACGCGCCGATCCCCGCCTCGGGCGCCGCCCGGGTGTCCTCGCGGGTGGCCGACGTGTGGGACAAGGGCAAGGCCGCCGTCATCGTGCTCGAACAGACGGCCACCGACTCGGGCGGGAACCCGTTGTGGACCACGGGGATGCAGATCTGGGCCCGTGATGAGGGCGGGTTCGGCGGCTCCCCGGGACCCGAGTCGGTGGCCACGATCCCCGACCGCGAGCCCGACAAGGTGCTCGTGTCCCGCACCGGAACAGCGCAGGCGCTGCTGTACCGGCTCAGCGGCGACCTCAACCCGCTGCACGCGGACCCCGAGTTCGCGGCCGCAGCCGGGTTCGAAAGGCCGATCCTGCACGGGCTCGCGTCGTACGGTGTGGTGTGCAAGGCCGTCGTCGACGGAATGCTGGACGGCGATCCCACGCGACTGCGCCACTACGCGGTGCGGTTCGCGGGCTCGCTGTACCCCGGCGATACCGTCGAGACCGCGGTCTGGCAGGAGGGCGACCGGCTCACCCTCCGCGCGACGTGCCCCGACCGGGCCGGGCAACCGGTGCTGACCCAGGCGACGATGGAGGTGACCGGATGAGCGTCGGAACGCACCCCACGTTCGAGAACAGCCCGCCGGGAACGGTGCTGACGTCGCCGCCCGACGGTTCCGCCGTCGACCGGGCGACCGGCGCCGCCCGGCGCGTCGTCGACGCGTTGCTGCGCACCGACCGCGGCAACGCCAACCTCGAGCGCGTCGCGGAGGAGTTGAACGGCATCGCCGAACACCTCGAGGAACACGCCCCCGCCGTCGCGGAGCGGCTGATCGACATGTGGAACGGCGAGGGCGTCACCCGGCACGATCCCGTCACCGGACCCGAGAACGCGCTCGCGCCGCCCCTGGTCCTCGAGGGCCTGCCGGACGGATCGGTGCGGGGCACCGTCACCCTGACCATCCCGTACCAGGGGCCGCCCGGGCACGTCCACGGCGGCGTGTCCGCGCTCCTGCTCGACCACGTCCTCGGCGTCGCCAACGCCTGGGGTGGAAAGGCGGGCATGACAGCGCAGTTGAGCACCCGCTACCACCGCCCGACGCCGCTGTTCGAACCGCTCACCCTGACCGGGAAGCTGATCTCGGTCGACGGCCGCAAGATCACCACCGCCGGCGACATCCGGACCGCGGACGGCCAGGTGTGCGTCTCCGTCGAGGGACTGTTCGTCGACAAGTCCGTGCCCCGTCCACGATGACCCCGATCAGGAGCAGAACGTGACGTCACCGCAGCGTTTCGAGAACAAGGTCGTCTTCGTCACCGGCGCCGCCCGCGGACAGGGTCGCGCCGAGGCCGTCCGGTTCGCGTCCGAGGGCGCCGACGTCATCGCGATCGACGCCTGCACCGAATTCGCGTCCACGCCCTATCCCGGCGCCACCGAGGACGACCTGGCCGAGACGGTCCGGCTCGTCGAGTCGACGGGCAGGCGGATCGTCGCGGCCACCGCCGACGTGCGCGACTTCGACGGCCTCTCGCGGGCACTCGCCGACGGCATCGACCGCCTGGGCCGCCTCGACGTCGTGATCGCGAACGCGGGCATCTGCTCGGGCGCGCTGTCGTGGGAGATCACCGCCGAGCAGTGGCAGGAGACGGTCGACGTCAACCTCACGGGAACCTTCCACGCCGCGAAGGCGGCGATTCCATACCTGATCGAACAGGGTGAGGGCGGCGCCGTCGTCTTCACCAGTTCGGTGTCCGGGTTGAAGGGCACCCCGTTCACGGGGCACTACGTCGCCACCAAGCACGGCATCACCGGGCTCGCCAAGACGATGGCGAACGAACTCGGAGAGCACCGCATCCGCGTCAACACCGTGCACCCGGCCGGGGTCGACACCGGCATGAAGATGCGCGACCTGCACCCGCTCATCGCCAAGTACGCGTCGACTCTCGGCTCGATCTACCAGAACACGCTGCCCTACACCATCACCCAGCCGGAAGACGTCGCCGCCGTCGTCGCCTGGGTGTGTTCCGACGAAGCGAAGTACATCACCGGGGCGCAGATCCCCGTCGATCTCGGCAACCTCATCCGCTGACGTTCGCCCGAATGCCGCGGGGGCGCAGTTCGACTGCACCCCCGCGGCATTCGGCTGTCAAGCGGTGATGTCGCGGCGGACCATCTTGCCGGTCGCATTGCGGGGTAGCAGGTCCGTGCTGATCCGCCAGCGGGTCGGGACCTTGAAGTACGACAGGCGATCGGCGGCGTAGTCCCGCAGTTCCGCCTCGGTGGTCGCGGCACCCGGTCGCAACACGACCACGGCGGCCACCTCCTGCCCCAGATCCTCGTGGTGCACGCCGATCACCGCGCACTCGAGCACGTCGGGGTGCTCGTCGAGGCACTGCTCGATCTCGGTGGGGTACACGTTCTCGCCGCCGCGCAGGATCAGATCCGAGCGGCGTCCGGTCAGCCGGAGCCGGCCGTTCTCGACGAGCCCGAAGTCGCCGGTCCTGAGCCACCGGCCCGGGGCGATCGCGGCGGCGGTGGCGGCCTCGTCCTCCCAGTAGCCGAGCATCACGAACGGGCTACGCACACACACCTCACCCTCGACGCCGTCGGGCAGCCACTCCCCGTACGGGTCGCGGATCTCCATGCTCACGGTGATGATCGGGCGCCCCAGGGTTCCCGGGAACTGCTCGAGTTCGGGGGCGGTGGCGACGGCGATCGCGGTGCTGCACTCGGTGAGCCCGTAACTGTCGACGAGCGCGTTGCGCGCGAACGGCACCTTCTCGCGGAGACGTTCCTTGAACGCGACCGACGACGGCGCGGAGGCCAGCGAGAACGACGTGAGCGACGACAGGTCGTACCGGTCGAGGTTCTCGTGCTCCACCAGGCGGGACGCCATGGTGGGCACCGCACCCCAGTTGGTGACGCGTTCCCGCTCGACGAGACGGAGCACGGCGTCGACATCGAATCCACCCTGGTGCATGACGACGGCGCCGCCCGTCGCCAGCCGCGGGATCACCAGATTGTGCAGGCTCGCGATGTGGAACAGGGGAGACGTCAGGAGGTAGCGGAGCGGGCTCGGCACCGCCGGATCCACGGGCCGTCCACTGAATTCGCCGACCACGGCGTCGCTGAAGCGGTGGTAGTCGACGACGGCCAGGATGTTGCGCTGCGAGTGCAGCGCCCCCTTGGGCCTGCCACTCGTGCCGCTGGTGTACAGGATGGCGGCGGGGTCGTCCTCGTCGACGTCGGCGTGTGGCATGGGGGAGCCCGCGTAGCGCGCGAAGATGCCGGGCAGATCCTCCTCCATCGTGAGAACGGGGACACCGGTGCCGACCGCGGCGAGCGTCTCGGCTCGCTTCGCGTCGGCGATCACCACGGTGGGGCGGCTGTGCGTCAGTCCGTACTCGACCTCCCGCGGAACCCACCAGCCGTTCAATCCGACGCTGATGGCGCCGAGTACCTGCGTGGCCCAGAACGCGACCACCCACTCCGGGGTGTTGGCGGCCAGGATCGCCACCCGGTCACCCTTCCGGACTCCGTGCTCCTCCCGCAGCGCCGTCGCCAGGGCGGCGACCGCGGCGGCGTGCTCGGTGTACGACATCCGGCGGTCGGCGGTCACCAGGTAGTCGCGGTCACCCCAGCGCAGTGAGGTGGTGAGAAGTTCGCCCACCGAGCGCCCGCGGTTCTTCATCACCGGCATCCGGGTGCCGAGCACCGGTTCCTCGACGAGTTCGAACCGGCCACCGGGTCCGGTGAGGCGGGACATCACCTGATCCAGGAGCAACTGTGGATCTGTAGGGGCAGTCATCGGGGCGACCTTTCGTCCTCGGGCACTCGTACCGACACAAGATGGCACGCCGTGACGGGCGCCCGGACGTGGTTACCACTCAGCGAGACTGCCACGATCCGTGACATCCCGGCGCCGCTACGTTCGACAGCGAATCGCAGCTGGAGGAACTCTTATGACGATAGATCTCGACCCGCCCGCAGTGAAGGTCGATCCACTCGCCCCGGCCCGGCTCGGGCCGATCACTTTGCGTAATCGCGTGATCAAGGCGGCGACGTACGAGGGGCTGACCCCGAAGGGGCTGGTCACCGACGAGCTCATCGACTTCCACCGGCAGCCTGCCGCCGGGGGCGTGGGCATGACGACGGTCGCGTACTGCGCCGTCGCCGCGGACGGCCGGACGTCGCCCGGCCAGATCCAATGGACCGACGAGACGATGCCGGGCCTGCGGAAGCTGACCGACGCCATCCACGACGAGGGTGCGGCCGTGTCGGCGCAGATCGGCCACGCGGGACCGGTCGCGGCCGCGAAGTACATCGGCTACCCGGCGCTGGGCCCGTCCCGCGCGTTCCGGATGACGACGCAGAACTTCTCCAAGCCGGCCACCGCCGCCGACATCACCCGGATCGTCGAGGCACACGCGCACGCGGCCCGCCGTGCGGTGGACGCGGGGTTCGACGCCGTCGAGATCCATTTCGGACACAACTACCTGATCAGCTCGTTTCTCAGTCCGAAGGTCAACAAGCGCACGGACGAGTACGGCGGGTCCCTGGCGAACCGCGCCCGGTTCGCGCTGGAGACCGCCCGTGCGGTGCGCGCCGCGGTGGGCGACCGGATCGCGATCCTTGCCAAGCTGAACATGGACGACGGTGTGCCCGGCGGCTTCTGGGTGGACGAGGCCATCCAGGTGGCGCAGTGGCTCGAACAGGACGGGTCGCTTGACGCGCTCGAGCTCACCGCAGGCAGTTCGCTGCTGAATCCGATGTACCTGTTCAAGGGCGACGCACCGCTCCGCGAGTTCGCCGCCGTCATGCCGCAGCCGACGAAACTGGGAATCCGGTTGGTCGGCAAGCACTTCCTGAAGGAATACCCCTACCGCGACGCCTACCTTCTCGAGGACGCCCGGCAGATCAGGGCCGCCGTGAAGATGCCGCTCGTGCTGCTCGGCGGCATCACCGGCAAGGCGACCATGGACCTCGCGATGGAGGAGGGCTTCCAGTTCGTGGCAGTCGCACGGGCACTGCTGCGGGAACCCGACCTCGTCAACCGCATCGCGGAGGAGAACCACAACCCCGGATTGTGCATTCACTGCAACAAGTGCATGACGGCGATCTACGGTGGCACCCACTGCGTGCTCCGGGCACAGTGAGCACGCAGGCCGTGTCGGCAGGAGAACTGGAGTTGGAACGCACCACGATCGCCCGGATGCTGCTCGACCGGCGCGGCGACGACAGGCTGGGAATCCGCACCCGGGAACAGGATTGGACCTGGGACGAGGTCGTGCGCGAGAGTGCCGCGCGCGGGGCGATCGCGTCCTCGCTGCGCCGCGACGGCCCGTTCCACGTGGGCGTCCTGCTCGAGAACACCCCGGAGTTCCTGTTCTGGCTGGGCGGCGCGGCCCTCGCAGGCGCCACCGTCGTCGGCATCAACCCGACCCGCCGCGGGGCGGAACTCGAGGCCGAGATCCGGTACGTCGACTGCCAGCTGATCGTGACGGACACCGCGGGGAAGGCGCAGCTCGCGGGTCTGGACCTCGGGCTGTCCGAGGACCGGTTCCTGCTGGTCGATCAACCCGCCTACACGGGCCTCGTCGCGGCCCACGCCGTGGAGCACCCGGCCCAGGACCCCGCGCTCGACCCGTCGACGCTGTTCCTGCTGCTCTTCACGTCCGGCACCACCGGCACGTCGAAGGCGGTGCGGTGCAGCCAGGGCCGCCTCGCCCGGCTGGCGTACGCAAACATAGCCAAGTACGGGCACGTGCGCGAGGACGTCGACTACTGCTGCATGCCGCTGTTCCACGGCAACGCGCTGATGGCGCTGTGGGCACCGGCGCTCGCCGTCGGCGCCACCGTCTGCCTGCCGCGCAAGTTCTCCGCATCCGGATTCCTGCCCGACGTCCGATTCTTCGGTGCCACGTTCTTCACCTACGTCGGCAAGGCGCTGGCCTACCTGATGGCCACCCCGGAGCAACCCGACGACCGGGACAACACGCTGGTCCGCGGTTTCGGGACGGAGGCGTCCCCGGAGGACAAGACCGAATTCGTGCGCCGGTTCGGCGCCGAACTGTACGAGGGATACGGCTCGAGCGAGGGCGCCGGTTCGGTGACGCTCGACCCGCACGCCCCCGAGGGTGCGCTCGGCAGGCCCGCGAACGAGAACATCGTCATCGTCGACCCCGACACTCTCGCGGAGAAGGCCCGGGCGCGGATCGACGAGCACGGCCGGGTACTCAACCCGGACGAGGCGATCGGCGAGATGATCGACAAGGCCGGCGCGGCCCGGTTCGAGGGCTACTACAAGAACGAGGACGCGATCGCCGACCGGATCAGGCACGGCTGGTACTGGACGGGCGACCTCGGGTACGTCGACGAGGCCGGCTTCATCTACTTCGCGGGCAGGAAGGGCGACTGGATCCGGGTGGACGGCGAGAACACCTCGGCGTTGATGGTGGAGCGAATTCTGCGCCGCCACCCGAAAGTGATCGCCACCGGCGTGTACGCCGTCCCCGACCCGAGGTCGGGTGATCAGGTGATGGCCGCGGTGGAGGTGTCGGACCCAGCCGATTTCGATCCGGTGGAGTTCGCCGCGTTCCTCGCGGGCCAGGACGACCTGGGCACGAAAGCGGCCCCGCGGTTCGTCCGGGTGTCGACGGACCTGCCCGTGACCGGATCGAACAAGGTGCTCAAGCGAACCCTGCAGGAACAGTGCTGGCGGTGCGACGATCCGATCTTCCGGTGGGTGGGACGTGGTGTTCCCGAGTACCGCGAGATGACCGACAGTGAGAAGGCCGCGCTGGAGCAGGAGTTCCATACGCACGGCCGGCAACGATTCCTGCACGTGTGACGGTGAGGGTGACATGAAACTGGGTGTGGTGATTCCCGTCGAGCTGGGACGGGCCGGTGAGCCCGAGTGGATACTCGAATTCGCCAGGGCCGCGGAATCACTCGGATTCGACGAGATCTCCGCCGTCGAGCACTCGGTCGTCATCGCGGACACGGAGAGCGAATACCCGTATTCGCCGACCGGGAAGTCGCACCTGCCCGACGACTGCAGCCTGCCGGACCCGCTGGAACTGCTGTCGTTCGTCGCCGGCGCCACGACGACCCTTGGGCTCGCGACGGGAGTGCTGGTACTGCCCAACCATCACCCGGTGGTGCTGGCGAAACGCCTCGCCACCCTCGACCGGCTTTCGGGGGGACGCCTGCGCGTCTGCCTCGGTCTCGGCTGGATGCGGGAGGAGATCGAGGCGTGCGGCGGCGACTTCGACCGGCGCGGCGCGGTGGCCGACGAGGCGATCGTTGTGATGCGGGCGCTGTGGTCGGGCACTGCCGCGGTCGATTTCAAGGGCGAGTACTTCTCCTTCCGCGGCGCGCAGAGTTGGCCCAAACCACAGCGGGATTCGGGCGTGCCGCTGTTCATCGGCGGTCACAGCCCGGCCGCCGCACGCCGCGCCGGGAGGCTCGGCGACGGGTTCCAGCCCCTCGGCCTCGCCGGCGACGACCTGAATCGGGCGATCGCCCGGATGCGGGCCGCCGCGGCAGACGCGGGCCGCGACCCCGCCGACGTCGAACTCGTGCTGGGCGCCACGCTGCCCCGGCTGGACGAGGCGAAACTCGACCGGTCCCGGGACCTCGGCGCGAACCGGCTCGTCCTGTCGGCGTCCCGGCACGCGCAGTCCCTGGACCAGGTCGTCGACGAGATGGCCGCGTGCTCGTCCCGGCTGGGACTCAGTCCGGCACGGTGACCGGCACGTCCTCGCTGAAGTCGACGATCAGTTCGCGCCGGGCGAACCGCCATCCGGAGTCGCCGAGCACGTAGCGGTCGTGGTAGCGCAGCGCGATCCGGTTGTCACGGTAGCCGTTTCGGCCGGAGTAGACGTGATGCGCCGTGCAGTACGTCTCACCCGACGCCGTCGACCCGTCCACGTCGAGCACCTGCTGGTGGACGACGTGCCGGGTGGAATGCAGATGTGTGACGGCGTCCACGACGGCGGACGCGAGCACGTCACTGCCGCGCAGTTCCGGCGCCGCGCCGGTGCCCGTCAACGCGGGCGGCAGGACGAACGTCGCGTCCGGGTCGAACAGCGCCGCGAGCGTCGCCGCCTCGCGCCGGTCGACGGCCCGCGCGTAGCGGGCGGTGAGTTCGGTGAGAGCGAATCCGGTGGCCATTCCACCATTCCAGCGGACGCCCGGCATCGGCGACAGCCGCCTCCCGGTGACCGAGACACCGGCACCGGGGCCGGGGAGTGCTGGTTAGCGTCCAGAACACACGTGGCGACAGCCACGCACAGGCATGAGGAGATCGCCGATGGATCTGAGGGAATCGCCCGCGCAGCGGGAACTCCGGCGGGAATTGCGCGCCTACTTCGCGGCGCTGCTGCCGGAGGAGAAGCGGCGCGTCGCAGGTGAGGAGGGTGTCGGCGGCGAACACTTCCGCGACATCGTGCGCCTGCTGGGCAAGGACGGCTGGCTCGGTGTCGGCTGGCCGGTGGAGTACGGCGGGCAGGGGCGGTCGATCGAAGACCAGTTCGTGTTCTTCGACGAGGTTCAGCGGGCCGGGTTGCCGTTCCCGTTCGTCACCGTCAACACCGTCGGGCCCACGCTGATGAAGTACGGCACCGAGGAGCAGAAGGCGCGGTTCCTGCCCGGCATCCTCGCCGGTGACATCGTGTTCGCCATCGGCTACACCGAACCGGAGGCTGGAACCGACCTCGCCTCGCTGCAGACCCGGGCCGTGCGCGACGGGGACTCGTGGATCGTGGACGGCAACAAGATCTTCACCAGCGGCGCCAACACCGCCGACTACGTGTGGCTGGCGTGCCGCACCGATGCGGACGCCCCGAAACACAAGGGCATCTCGATCCTCATCGTCCCCACCGACGACCCCGGCTTCAGCTGGTCGCCCATCCACACCGTGGGAGGGCTTACGGTCACGTCGACGTACTACAGCGGGATCCGGGTCGGCGATCAGGACGTCGTGGGCGACGTCCACGGGGGGTGGCAGCTGATCACCGCGCAACTCAACCACGAACGGATCGGGCTCGCGGCGCTCGGCGGCCGCACGCTGGGGCTGTGGCACCAGGTCCTGGACTGGGCGCGGGAGAACGGTGCGCTCGACCTTCCCTGGGTGCAGATGGACTTCGCCCGCACCCACGCCAAGCTCGAAGCGATGCGACTGCTGAACTGGAAGATGACCGCGGCGGTCGCGCGAGACAGTTTGTCGGGCGCCGACGCCGGCGCCACCAAGACGTACGGCACCGAAACCCACGTCGACGTCTACCGCACGCTGCTCGGGATCCTCGGTGCCGCCGGACGGCTGCGCCCCGGCTCACCGGGAGCGGTCCTCGCGGGCCAGATCGAGCAGATCTCGCGACAGAGCGTGGTGAACACGTTCGGCGGCGGCGTCAACGAGGTGCTCCGCGACATGGTCGGCACCCTCGGCCTCGGCCTGGTGCGCGAGAAGAGGGTGAAATGAGCGAACTCCTCACCCGGCTGCGCGCCTTCGAGGGACGGACGATCGTCCCGGCCGCCTGGGGTCCCGACCCGGTGAATACCCCCATGATCCGGCACTGGGCCGAGACGATGGGGGACACGAACCCCGTCTACCTCGATGACGATGCCGCACGCGCCACCGGCCGCTCCGGTGCCGTCGCGCCCGCCCAGATGCTGCAGGTGTGGACGATGCGCACCTACGCCGACAAGATGTCCGGCGCCGACCCGTCACCCGTCTGGACGGAGTTGATCGCCACCCTCGACGAGGCCGGTTTCACGTCCGTCGTCGCCACGGACTCCGACCAGGAATTCTTCGCCGAACTGCGCCCCGGCGACCGGGTGAGCACGACCGAGGTGGTCGAGTCCGTCTCCGCGGAGAAGCAGACCGGCCTCGGCGCCGGGCATTTCGTCACCACGCTCAAGACGTACCGCAACGGCGACGGCGAGATCGTCGGCACCCAGCGGTGGCGGACACTCCGCTTCCGGCCCGCCGAACGCCCGGCCCCGCGCGCCCTGCGCCCGCGGCCCGCACTCAACGAGGACAACGCCTTCTGGTTCGCGGCCGCCCGCGAGCACCGTCTGGTCATCCAGCGGTGCGCAGCCTGCGGGGTGCTGCGGCACCCGACCGGACCGATGTGCGGGGAGTGCCGCTCCACCGACTGGGACACCGTCGACGCGTCGGGTCGGGGCACCGTCTACACGTTCGTCGTCAACCACCACCCGAAGATCGACGCCTTCGACTACCCCCTCGTCGTCGCGGTGATCGAACTCGAGGAGGGCACCCGGCTGATCGCCAACATGACGGGCGTCGAACCGGCGGACGTGCACATCGGAATGCCGGTGGCACTGGACTGGATCGACGCCGACCCGGAACTCACACTCCCCGCGTTCCGGCCCGCTACACGGGAGGAGAACTGATGGACTTCACATTCGGCGAGGAGCAGGAGGCGGTCCGCGGACTGGCCGCGGACGTGTTCGCCGCCAAGTCGCGACCCGAACGGATCAAGGAGGTCGAGTCGACCGCCGACCGGGTCGACCGGGAACTGTGGCGCGAACTCGCCACCACCGGTCTGCTCGGCATCGCCCTGCCCGAGAACCTCGGGGGCGGCGGCGCGGGGCTCGCGGAGTTGTACGTGCTGCTCGAGGAGCAGGGCCGGAACGTGGCCCCGGTTCCCCTGTGGCCGCACGTGCTCGGCGCGCTCGCGATCGCCGAGTTCGGGACGCCCGCCCAACGCGACGCCCTGGTGCCGGCGGCGGTGGACGGCAGCGGGATCCTCACCGTCGCCCTCGAGGAGTTCGGGCCGCATGCCCCTAGTGAACCGTCGACGACGGCACGCGAGGTGGACGGCCGATGGCACGTGCACGGCGTCAAGGCCGCGGTGCCGGTGGCGCATGTCGCCGAACGCCTCGTCGTCTCCGCGGCCACGGTGAGCGGTCCGGCACTGTTCCTGGTGCACCCGGAATCCGCGGGAGTGACTGCGCAGCAGGCAGAGTCGACCACCCACGAGATCTGCGCCAACGTCACGTTCGACGGGGCGCCGGCGGAGCCGCTCGGCCCTGCGGACGGCGTCGCGGTGCGGTGGCTGCTCGACCGCGCGGAACTCGCGGTCGCCGCTCTGCAACTGGGCGTGGGCGAGGGCGCGGTCCGTCAGGCCGTCACCTACCTCAACGGACGCACCCAGTTCGGCCGCCCGCTCGCGACGTTCCAGGCCGTCACCCATCAGCTCGCGGACTGCTACATCGACCTCGAGGCCATGCGGGTGACGCTCTGGCAGGCGGTCTGGCTCCTCGGGAGCGGGGAGGATCCGGGAACCGCCGTGCCGGTGGCGAAATGGTGGGCCACCGACGGCGGCCAGCGGGTCGTCCACCGCACCCAGCACGTGCACGGCGGGATCGGCGTCGACACCGACTACCCCGTGCACCGGCACCTGCTGTGGGGCAAACAGCTCGCCGCCACACTCGGCGGCGCCTCCTCCGACCTGGCACGTCTGGGCGCGCTACTGGCGGCCGGCGTCGAGGTGGTCGCATGACCGCGACCGTCGGTGCCCCGACCTACGAGACCGTGCAGATCGGCGACCGGCTGCCGGAACTGGTGATTCCGCTGACCCGCACCCTGATCGTCGCCACCGCCCTCGCCACCCGCGATTTCCAGGACGTCCACCACGACCCGGCCCTCGCGGTGGAGCGGGGATCGAAGGACGTGTTCATGAACATCCTCACCACCAACGGGCTGGTGGGGCGGTTCGTCACCGACTGGGCCGGCCCGCACGCGTCGCTGCGCCGCATCGCGGTGCGGCTCGGCGCCCCCAACTACCCCGGCGACGAGATGACCCTGACCGGTGAGGTGGTCGCGAAGGACGACGGTCTCGTGACCGTGAAGATCCGCGGCGCCAACAGCCTCGGCGACCACGCCACCGGCACCGTCGTCGTCGCCCTGCCTGCACGAGAAGACCTGCCTGCACGAGGAGACCTGTGACCAGCCCCCTGTCGGGCGCCGCCGCCATCGTCGGCATCGGTGCCACCGAATTCTCCAAGCACTCGGGACGCAGCGAACTGCAATTGGCGTGCGAGGCGATCGTCGCTGCGCTCGCCGATGCGGGCATCGACCCGTCCGAGGTGGACGGACTGTCCACGTATACCGCCGAAACCAACGGTGAGGTACTCGTCGCCCGCAACACGGGCATCGGCGAGCTGAAGTTCTTCTCCCGCATCGGCTACGGCGGCGGGGCTGCGTGCGCCACCGTCCAGCAGGCGGCCATGGCCGTGGCGACGGGTATCGCGGACGTCGTCGTCTGCTACCGCGCGTTCAACGAACGGTCCGGTGTGCGTTACGGACTGGGGCAGCACGATCGCCCGATGGACAGCACCGCGGACCGGGCCGCCTACGCCTGGCTGACGCCGCAGGGACTGTCGACGCCCGCCCAGTGGGTGGCGATGTTCGCCCGCCGGTACATGCGCCGGTACGGCGCCACCAGCGAGGACTTCGGCCGGGTCGCGGTCGTCGCCCGCAAGCACGCCGCCGTCAACCCCGCCGCCTGGTTCCACGGGCGGCCCATCACACTCGACGACCATCAGCAGTCGCGGTGGATCGCCGAACCGCTGCACCTGCTGGACTGCTGCCAGGAAACCGACGGCGGCCAGGCCCTCGTCGTGGTCTCCGCCGAACGCGCCAGCGATCTGCGCACCACCCCGGCGATGATCAAGGCCGCCGCGCAGGGGTCCGGCAAGGACCAGCACATGATGGCGAGCTACTACCGGCCCGACATCACCGGAATACCCGAACTGGGCCTCGTCGGCAGGCAACTCTACGGGCAGAGCGGTCTCGCACCGGACGACATCTCGGCGGCGATCCTCTACGACCACTTCACCCCGCTCGTCCTGCCGCAACTCGAGGAACTCGGGTTCTGCGACCCCGGCGACGCGAAGGACTTCATCCGGGACGGCAACCTCGAGATCGGCGGCCGCCTCCCGTCCAACACGCACGGCGGGCAGATCGGCGAGGCCTACCTGCACGGCGTCAACGGCATCGCGGAGGCGGTCCGCCTGATCCGCGGAACGTCGACGACACAACCGGACGGCATCGGCAACGTGCTGGTGACCGCGGGCACCGCCGTGCCCACCAGCGGCCTGATCCTGGGCAGAGAGGACTGATCATGACGACAACCGAGCGCACGACGGCAGGAGCGTGGCGAGGCGCGGACCTCGGCACCCGCACCGTGAGTTACGACGAGCGCGACGCCATCCTGTACGCACTGTCGGTGGGTGCGACGGCCACCGAACTGGACCTCGTCTTCGAGGAGCGTCTGCGGGTGCTGCCCACGTTCGCGCTCACCCTCGCCCAGTGGGCGCCGGACGCACTCGGATCGCGGGGCGCCTTCGACACGAAGACGGCGCTGCACGGATCGCAGGAACTGACGGTGCTCGCGCCGCTTCCGCGCCGCGGCGAGATCGCGTTGTCGGCGTCCGTCGGCGAGGTGTGGGACAAGGGTTCGGCGGCGGTGTTCGACGTGCGCGTCGAATCCGAGTACTTCGTCGCCACGTGGTCGCTGTTCGCGCCGGGCGCCGGCGGGTTCGGCGGCGATCGCGGTCCCGCGAAACCGTCTCGGCCCGAGGGTGAACCGGCCGTGCAGCGCGTGCTGCACACCGCGGAGAACCAGGCGGCACTGTACCGGCTGACCGGCGACCGGCACCACATCCACATCGATCCGGCGGCGGCCGAGCGGATCGGGCAGCCCCGGCCGATCATGCACGGCCTGTGCACCCTCGCCGCGAGCGCGCTGGAACTCGCGCGGGCGCTGGACGTGCACCCCGCCGACCTCGCGCGGCTCGAGGGACGGTTCGCCGCGCCGGTCTACCCGGGCGACACCCCGTCGTTGCGGGCGTGGGGCGACGCGCGTGACGCGTCGTTCGAACTGGTCCGAGACGACGCGCCGGTGATCGCAGGCGCCCGCGCCGAGTTCGGCTGACGGTACGTCGGGATTTCACCGCCGAATGTCACACCGGTGCAGGACAACCGGGGTGACATTCGGCGCGGACGTCAGGAGTGGGTCGCGAGGTACCGCGCGGGGTATTCGCCACCGCCGTGGACGGCGAGATCGGCGCCGTTGACGTACGACGCCTGCGCGCTCGCCAGGAACAGGCAGGCGTCCGCGACGTCGGACGGCACCGCCATCCGCCCCATCGGAAGGGTCCGGGTGACGGCGGCGCCGCCGTCCTCCCCGTAGACGGACGCCGCGCTCTCGGTGCGAATGAGTCCCGTCGTGATGTGGTTGATGCGGACCTTCGGAGCCCATTCGAGCGCAAGCGCTTTCGTCAACACGAGCAGGCCGGCCTTCGCGGCGCTGTACGCGGCGGTGCCGGGTTGCGGATCGTGCGCGGAGACGCTGCCGATGTTGACGATCGCGCCACCGTCGGACTGCTGCTGCATCACCGCATTCGCGGCCTGGGCGACGGTGAAGGGCGCCAGCAGATTCAGCGCGACGATCTTCTCGACGAAGCGCGGCGACACGGTGGCGGCGTCGGCGTCGGGCGACCCACCCGCGTTGTTGACGAGGACGTCGATGCGGCCGAATCGGGCGACGGCGTCGTCGATCAGTCCGGCGGCGTCGGCGTGGTCGCGAACGTCGGTCGCGCGGAACGCGGCGGTGCGATCACCGTGTGCGGGCGGGGTGTCCGGCGCGGACCGGCCGCACACGAGCACGTTCGCACCCGCGGCGAGAAACGCTTCGGCGACGACGAAACCGATGCCCTTGGTGCCGCCGGTCACGACGACGGAACGGCCACGGAAATCGAGAGGATGGGGATGTGTCACGGGGGAGACCTTCGGAGTGAGGAGCGCGGGGAGATCCGGCGCTCGGCGGTGATCAGTGAAAACGAGATACCAAGCAATTGCTCGGTTCGATAGTAGGGGAACGGGAGCGGACATGAACACACTCGACGGCAAGGTCGCGCTGATCACGGGTGCGGGGCAGGGCATCGGGCAGGGCATCGCCCTCGCCCTCGCGCGGGAAGGGGCAGCCATCGCGGTCGCCGGACGCACGGAGTCGAAACTGCACGACACGTGCGAGCGACTGTCCGCGATCGGCGCCCGCAGCACACCGGTGGTGTGCGACGTCAGCAGGCGCGAGGACATCGCGTCCGCCGTCGAGAAGACCGTGGACGCGTTCGGCGGCGTCGACATCCTGGTCAACAACGCCAACGACTGCTCACCGGGACCGATCCTGTCGGTGATCGACGAGGAGTACGAGCGGTCGTTCGCGACGGGACCGCTCGCGACGCTGCGGATGATGCAGTCGTGCCACCCGCACATGGTCGCGCGCGGCGGCGGCGTGATCGTCAACCTCGTCACGTCGGCGGCCGTCCGCTGGGACGCGAGCAACTACGGGGCGTACGGCTCGATCAAGGAGGGCATGCGTTCGCTGACCAGGTCGGCGGCCTGCGAATGGGGCCGGGACGGGATCCGGGTGCTGTCCGTCGCCCCGCACGCGAAGAGTCCGGCGCTCGAACGGTGGATGGACCGGAATCCGGACGAGGCGGCAGAGTTCGTGGCGGGCATCCCCCTCGGACGGGTCGGTGACGCCGAATCCGACATCGGGCGCGCCGTCGTGTTCCTCGTGAGCGAGGACGCCGGCTACCTCACCGGGGCGACGATCCCGCTGGACGGGGGGCAGTCGCGGTGGGGGTGACGGCGACGATCCGGGTCCCGCCCAGCGGGAAGGCCCGCGGCCGCTGCCGCCGACCTGCAGTAGTTTCGGCAGGATCGAGTTACCGTAGCGAGAGGGCACCGTCGCGATGACGACCGTTGAAACACCACGCAGTTCGCGATCAGTAGTGGTCACCGTGGCCGCCGTCGTGGAGGAGACGTCCGACGCCCGTTCGCTGGTGTTCGACGTCCCCGACGAGCGCAGGCACGAATTCGCCTACAAGCCCGGGCAGTTCCTGACGTTGCGTATCCCGAGCGATCGCACGGGATCGGTCGCCCGGTGCTATTCGCTGGCCAGTTCGCCGTTCACCGACGACCTGCCGAAGGTGACGATCAAGCGCACCGCGGGCGGATACGGTTCGCACTGGTTGTGCGACAACGTCGGCGTCGGCGACCGCATCGAGGTGCTGCCGCCCGCCGGAGTGTTCACTCCGGCGAGCCTGGACGAAGACCTGATCCTGTTCGCCGCGGGCAGCGGAATCACCCCGGTGATGTCGATCCTCAAATCGGCGCTGAGCGAAGGCGCCGGGAAAGTCGTTCTCGTGTACGCGAACCGGGACGAGAAGTCGGTGATCTTCGCCGACGAGTTGCGGGACCTCGCCGCCCACCACGAACACCGTTTGACCGTCGTGCACTGGCTCGAGAGCGTGCAGGGCCTGCCGACGCCGCGGCAGCTGGCGAACCTGTCGGACCGGTTCCGGGACCACCGGGCCTATATGTGCGGACCGCGCCCCTTCATGGAGGCGATCCACGAGGCGCTCGCACTCGCCGGCGTCCCCCGGGACAGGGTGCACGCCGAAGTGTTCACCTCGCTGTCGGGTGATCCGTTCGCCGAGATCGTCGTCGACGCACTGGAGGACACGGAACCGGGAACGGTGTCGACGGTCGAGGTACAACTCGACGGCGAAGCGCACAACCTGAGCTGGCCGCGCCAGGCGACACTCGTCGACGTCATGCTCTCCACGGGGCTCGACGTCCCGTACTCGTGCCGCGAAGGCGAATGCGGTTCCTGCGCATGCACGGTCGTCGAGGGCGAGGTGGACATGGACAATGCGTCGATCCTCGACCCCGAGGACATCGCGAGCGGCTACATCCTCGCGTGCCAGGCCCGCCCCGTCAGCGAGCACCTGCGGATCGAGTTCTGACCGGGTGGCTACTTCTCCGTCTGCGCCGCCGCGGCCCGGGCATTGAGATCTTCGAGGCGGATCGGGTACCGCGGCGGGTGCTCGACGATCACCTCCCGGGTGACGGCGAGGTCGCGGCCGACGTGCAGCAGTTCGCCGGACTGCAACGGCGTCCACCCGGGGTCCTCGTCCATCTGCTCACTCGCGACGACCACCGCCGGACGCTCGGAGAGATGTTCGGACCTGGCCCGGATCCGGCCGGGAGTGCTCGCGTGCTGGAGGTGGCGGCCACCGCTCGGACCGCCCGCGCGACGCTCGAGGAACAGCAGGTCGTGGGTGTCCGGGTAGCGCAGCGCCCACAATTCGCCGGGAGTGGTCAGCAGGATGTTGAGCGCGTAGATCGGCACGTTGTCGGCCAGCCACCGGGCGGCGGCGGTGATCCCGGCCGTGACGTCGCCGCCGCTCCTGCCGATGTGCCGCGTCACGAGCGCGAAGACCCGTTCCGAGTCGGTATCGCCGTGAACGAGAGCGAGATCGGAGCCCAGTTCCGCATCGAGCTTCGGCAGGTCCTCGACCACGCCGTTGTGGGCGAACACGCGACCGTCCTGAGCGAACGGATGGGTGTTCTGCGGAAGTAGTTCACCGGTGGTCGCGAAGCGGATGTGCGCGACGAACGTGGCCGAGTACCGGTGCTTCGCCTCCTGCGCGAATTCGGCGTCCTCGTACGCGGCGAGCGGTTGCTTCTCCACCAGCGGCGTCCCGTCCTCCGCGAACGTGCCGAGGCCGGTGCCGTCCGGTTCGCGGTGACTCTGCTGCGCCAGACTGTCCGGGGCGTCGAGCAGCCAGAACGACGCGCGAACGCGGTGCGGGGCGGCGGACAACCCGAACAATCGGCACATGGCTTCCCTCTCGGGTGGGACGGATCAGCGGTAGTCCGGGTTGGCGAAATCGGGACGGCACCCGGCGTCCCACTCCGAACGTTGATTTCCGTACACGGGGAACCCGCCTGCCTTCTTCAGCATCGCGGCGACGTGCATCAGGTTGTACGTCATGAACGTGGTGTTGCGGTTGGTGAAATCGTTCTCCGGGCCGCCCGACCCCTCGTCGAGATACGACGGTCCGGGGCCCGCTTCACCGATCCATCCGGCGTCGGCCTGCGGCGGGATCACGTATCCGAGATGCTGGAGGCTGTAGAGGATGTTCATCGCGCAATGCTTGACCCCGTCCTCGTTGCCGGTGATCAGGCACCCGCCTGCCCGCCCGTAGTACGCGTACTGGCCTTGGTCGTTGAGCAGCGACGAGCACCCGTACAGCCGCTCGATCACCTGCTTCGTGACGGAACCGTTGTCGCCGAGCCAGATCGGGCCCGCCAGCACCAGGATGTCGGCGTCCAGCACACGCCGGAACAGTTGTGGCCATTCGTCGCTCGGCCACCCGTGCTCGGTCATGTCCGGGTAGACGCCGGTCGCGATGTCGTGGTCCACCGCCCGGAACTGGTCGACCGAGACGCCTTCCTTCTCCATCAGGCCGACACTGCGGTCGATCAACCCCTGGGTGTTGCTCACATCGGGAGACCGCTTGAGGGTGCAGTTGACGAACAAAGCGCGCAGACCACTGAACCGTGGCCCGTCCTGCGGCGATGGATCGGTCATCAGTCCACGATATGCCGCGGCGGTTCCTCTTCGTGGCGGAAGCGGCGAGAGGTCTAGGCCCTAGCTCTCGATCGGCGTCGCCGTCTCCAGTGCCGCGGCCAGGAACTCCGCCGGAACCTCCGGCCAGTCGGACTGCCACCGGCCCGCCAGCCTGTCCTCGAGGAGTGCAGTCAGCACGGGCACCATGCGCGGCCCGCCGTCGATCAGATAGCGCACGAAGCCGATTCGCACACACGTCGCGGCGATGGACGCCAGCACCGACTTCGCTTCGTCGACCCGGCCCGCCGCGACCAGGCACGCGACGAGCAGGCGATTGGCCTGCATGGCCGCCCTCGGCCTGCGCTCCTGTTCGACCCGGCGCACCCACTCCTCCGCGCGGCGACACGCGACGTCCGGCTCGACCGCCAACTGCTTCCGGATCTCGGTGGCGTCGTCGAGCTGCGCGATGATCTCGGCGAAACCGAAATCGGGTTCCCGGGTGGGTTTCCCGGCAGTGGGCGGCGGCTGCGGCGAGGCGGGCAGTCCGAGCCGGACCCGTTCGTTCTCGACCCGGGCGCGCAGCCGGGGGAGTCCCAGCGCCGCCGCCGCGGACGCACCCTCGTCGAGGTGCCGGGCAGCGGACGCGACGTCGCCGCGTGCGGCCTTCAGCCGGGCGCCCGTGACGAACCTGGCGATCATGAAATCGACGATGCCGGCCTCGGGCCCGAGTTCGTAGCTCTCGTCGAGAAGTCGTTCGGCCTCGTCGAGATGACCCAGTTCGTACATCAACTCGCCCAGCAGCGCCCCCGCGAGACGTGCGGCGTGCGAGTGCGGGCCCACCCCTTTCGTCGCGGTCTGCACGGCCAGCCGGAAGTTGTCCTCGGCCGCGGTGATGTCGAGTTGCTCCAGCGCGGCGATACCGGCGAAGCAGTAGCCGTACATCTTGCTGAACGGTCCGACGGTCCGCTGGTGATACCCGGTGGCCCACTCCTGCAGGCGGCGCGCCTCCACGAAATCGAACTGGGCGATCGCGACCGCGGAGGCGAGATTGGACCCCGCCGAGACCACCCACGGGCGCAGGGTTTCCGGCCGGGCCAGACATTCCGCGATGAGGTCGGGCACTCCGGCGATGCGATCGGACGACACCGCGATCACGGCGCGGACGATGTCGGCCTCCACCCGGATGTCCGCCTGCTCGGATTCGCTCAGCGCCGAAGACTCGAGCCTCGACGCGACGAGCGACAGCGCCTGCAGCGCCGGCGTCACCCGCTGCAGCAGGATGTTCGCCCACGCCACCGCGATCTGGATGCGCGGACTGGACTCGACCAGCGACTGCGGCAGCTTGTCGACCAGGCCGAGCAGCGCGACCATCCGCGAATGCTCCACCAGGTACATGCCCTGCTCCTCGACCACCGCGACGGCCACGTCGCGATCGCCCGCCGCCAGCGCGTGATCCACTGCGTCGCTGACGTAGTGGTGATCGGCGAACCAGTGCGCGGCCGCACGGTGCAGATCCGCGACGCGCGACGGATGATCGCGCTCGAGCCGTCGGCGGAGGTATTCGGCGAACAGGTGGTGGTACTCGAACCACTCCCGGTCCTCGTCAAGGCTGCGCAGGAACAGGTCGCGCGATTCGACCTGCTCGAGCAGGGCCTGACCGCGGGGCACGTTCGCCAGCACGCACGCGAGTTCGCCGCACACCCGCTCGGTGATGGACGTGGCCAGCATGAAGTCGAGCAGCGCAGGCTCGAGAGTGCTGAGCACGTTCTCCGCCAGGTACTCGCCGATCGCGTGGTGGCGGCCCGACATGTGCCGGATGAGGTCGCCGGGATCGTCGCGATCGCGCAGCGACAGGGACGCCAGTTGCAGCGCCGCCACCCACCCGTCCGTGGTCTCCTCCAGCGCCTCCACGTCGGAGTCGTCGAGGTGCAGTCCGCCGAGGTCGACCAGGAATCGCTGCGATTCCGTGAGGTCGAAACGCAAAGCCACGGAGTCGATTTCGACGAGCTCGTCACGCACCCGCATCTTGGCGAGTGGAAGTCCCGCCTGGCTACGGCTGCTCACCACCATCTGCAGGTGATGGCAGCCGTTCTCCAGGATGAAGTCCATCGCCGCGATCGTGTCCGATGACGTGACACGGTGCCAGTCGTCGATCATCACCACCACGTGGCGCCTGCTGTCGTGGACCTGATTCACCAGCGACGTCAGCACGTACCGTTCCGCCTCGGCGCCGTTCTCGTCGAGCGCCTGCCCCAGTTCGTCCGCCAGCGTCGGCTCGGCCCGGCGGATCGCCTCGACGAGATGGGACAGGAACCAGACGACGTTGTTGTCGTCGTTGTCCACCGTCAACCAGGCGACGGCGGCGCCGTCCTCGATGAGGACGTCGCGCCACTGGGCCGCGACCGTGCTCTTCCCGAACCCGGCGGGTGCGTGGATGAGCGTCAACCGCCGCCGCTGCCCCAGCCGGAGCAGATCCAGGAGGCGGGTGCGCTCCACCAGGGAACGCATCGGGGTCGGCGGCCGGAAGCGGGCGGCGGCGCTCGGTGGGGTGGCACCCGACCGCCGCCGGTAGCTGCGACTGCGCCCGGACTGCGTGGTCGGCGTCGAACTGTGCTCGGTGCGAGGGAACTCGTCCGCCGCGGCGGGGAGCGCCATCTCGTCGACGTCGAGTCCGTGCCTGCGTTCGATGTCGCGGAGTTCCTGCCCGAATTCCGCTGCAGATTCCGGTCGGTCGGTCGGTTCCTCGGACATGGCCCGCTCGATGGCCGAGCACACGTCGTCGGGAATGTCCTCGCCGCGCAGGTCCGGAACGGGTTGCGTGGCGATGCGGAGGAATTGCGCGACGAGCCGCTCTCCGCTGCGCCGCTCGAACGCGGCGTGACCGGTGAGCAGGCAGAACAGGGCGGCGCCCAGGCTGTACACGTCGGAGGACGCGGACGGCGCGTCGCCGCGCAGGACCTCCGGGGCCGTGAACGCCGGCGAACCGGTGATCATGCTCGACGTGGTCTCGAACCCCCCAGAGACGCGCGCGATGCCGAAATCGGTGAGCTGCGGTTCGCCGTATCCGGTGAGCAGGATGTTCGCGGGCTTCACATCGCGGTGCAGGGTGCCGAGCCGGTGCGCCGTCTCCAGGGCGCCCGCCAACTTCACGCCGACGCGCAGCGTTTCACTCCACGGCAGCGGCCCTTCTCGGCGAATCCAGGCGTCCAGGGAGTTGCGCGAGTGATACGGCATCACGATGTACGGCCTGCCACTGCGCGTCACGCCGGACTGCAGGATGTCGACGACGTGCGGATGCCCCGACAATTTTCCCATCGCACGCTGCTCGCGCAGGAAACGTTCCCGATCTTCCCCGTCCAGATCGGAGGACAGCACCTTGATCGCGACCGTGCGGTCGAGGGCCGTCTGCAGGCAGCGGTACACGACCCCGAACCCTCCCCGGCCGATCTCGCGGGCGTCGTCGAATCCTTCCGAAGACAGCTCCGCGACGATGTCGGTCACGACGATCCGCTTGGTAGCCTGCGGATCCGAGTCGGTCGGCCCGGAACTGCTTTCCGGGTGTCGTGGCACACTCAATGAAATCACCTTCTCGGTGCACTGACGCCAGCATATCGCGGACGTGCGACACGGAGAGCGGTGTTCGAGAACGAGTAGACCCGAGGAGAATTCGACGGTGACGGATACCGGCATTGCGACAGCGCGCACGACCCCGGCCGAGCGCACCCTGGCCCAGCTGCTCGACGCGCGAATCAGTTGCCGGGCATACCTGCCCGAGCAGGTGCCGCACGACGTGATCGAGAGGATCCTCGAACTCGCCCAGCAGACGCCGTCGTGGTGCAACACGCAGCCGTGGCAGGTCGCGATCACCGAGGGGGAGGGCACCGAGCGGTTCCGTGCCGGGCTGGCGGAGTACGTCCGCACCCACCCGCAGGAGTCCGACTTCGAGTGGCCCCGCGAATACGTGGGCGAGCACAAACTGCGCCGCCGCGAGTGCGCCATGCAGCTGTACACGAGCGTCGGGATCGCCCCCGGCGACCGGGCAGCGTCCGCCGAGCAGACGATGAAGAACTTCGACCTGTTCGGGGCGCCGCACGTCGCGATCGTCACCACCCACGAATCGCTCGGCACCTACGGCGCCGTGGACTGCGGCCTGTACGTCGAGACGTTCCTGCTCGCCGCGCAGAGCCTCGGAGTGGCGACCATTCCGCAGGCCGCCGTCGCGGGAAGTTCGCGGTTCATCCACGACTTCTTCGCGCTCGAGGAGGACCGCAGGGTGGTCTGCGCGATCTCGTTCGGCTACCCCGACACCGAGAACCCCGTCAACGGATTCCGCACCCACCGGGAACCCGTCGCCCACGTCGCGCAGTGGGTGTCCCGGTAGCGTGCTCGACTCCGAAGTGTTCGACCGCGACGACCTGTTCTCCCGGCTGCGTCGCCGCCCCGACGTCGAGGCTCCCAACCTGACGGCAGTCGACGCCGCCGACCGCCTGATCCTCGACGAGGCCGCGGCCGCCCTGTCCGCCGCGTCGCCCGGGACACTCACCGTGATCGGCGACCACTACGGTGCACTGACCCTCGGCGCCGCGGCGGCGCACGGTGCCACCGGAATCCGCGTGCACCAGGACCCGCTGACCGGCGAACTGGCGCTGGCCGCCAACGCCGACACAGTCGGGCTCGCCGACCGCTACCGGTCGCGTGCGCTCGGCGAGGAACTGCTCGCGGGGGCGACGGTCGTGCTGATGCAACTGCCGCGGAGCCTCGGCGAACTCACCGAGGTCGCCGAGACGATCGCCCGCCACGCCGACCCGTCCGTCGTCGTCTATGCGGGCGGACGCAACAAGCACATCTCCACCGCCATGAACGACGTGCTCGGGCGGTCGTTCTCCGACGTCCGCGCCACCCTCGGCAGGCAGAAGTCGCGGGTGCTGATCGCGCGCGGACCGCGGGAGTCGGCGCAGCAGACGTACCCCGTCACCGATCACCTCGCCGAGATCGGGCTGGACGTCGTCTCCTACGGAGCCGCGTTCGCCGGCCCCAAACTGGACATCGGGACGCGATACCTCCTCGACTTCCTGCCCCGGGTGAACCCGCGAGCACGCGCGGCGGTGGACCTCGGCTGCGGGACCGGCATCCTCGCCGTCAGCCTGGCCCGGCTCCTCCCGGAGGTGTCGGTGATCGCGACGGACCAGTCGTCGGCGGCGGTGGCGTCGGCCGCCGCCACCGCCCGCGCCAACGGGCTCGACGGGCGGGTGTCGACCCTGCGCGACGACGCCATGTCCAGCCTCGCGACCGACAGCCAGGACGTCGTCCTGTGCAACCCGCCGTTCCACGTCGGCGCGGCCGTCCACACCGGTGGGGCGTCGAAGATGTTCGCCGAAGCCGGGCGCGTGCTCCGGCCCGGCGGCGAGTTGTGGACCGTGTACAACTCCCACCTCGGATACCGGGGCCGGTTGCAGCGGCTCGTCGGGAGAACCGACGTGGTCGGGCGGAATCCCAAATTCACGGTCACCCGGTCGGTGGCCTGACCGCCACGCCGACCGGCCTCGTCTGGCGAGTGTCCCCGCGGCACCGGTAGAGTCCGAATTGTCCGACCCGAAAGCGACGAACGGGAACTTGCGGTGGGTGCGGGACGTTCAACGTACAAGACACCCGGATCCACCCGGCGAGCCACGAGAAGGGATGTGCACGGTGCGCACCACCAGTAACCCGGTGTTCCGCAACCTGCCCAAACAAGAGGGCAGCGGCGGATACGCCTCGTTCGGATCTACGACGGCCGGCGCCGCGCAGGTCACGCAGCAGTTCGGTCAGCCGCAGTACACGCAGGCCGAGCCCTACCGGACAGGTCCCGACCACCGTTCGATGACCATCGACGACGTCGTCACCAAGACGGGCGTCACGCTGGGCGTGCTCACGGTGTCGGCGATCATCTCCTACTTCCTGGTGAGCAACAACGCGAACCTGGCGACCCCGCTCGTCATCGGCGGCGGCCTCGTCGGCCTCGTGCTGGTCCTCGTGGCCACGTTCGGCCGCAAGATGGACAACCCGGGCATCGTCCTCGCCTACGCCGTGGCGGAGGGCCTGTTCCTCGGCGCGCTGTCGTTCATGTTCACCGACGTCACCTTCGGCGGAGTCGGCGGCGCGGCGCTCATCGGGCAGGCCGTGCTCGGCACGTTCGGCGTGTTCTTCGGCATGCTCGTCGTCTACAAGACCGGTGCCATCCGGGTCACGCCCCGCCTGACGCGGATGATCATCGGTGCCCTCATCGGTGTCGTCGTCCTCGCCCTCGGCAACCTGATCGCCAGCTTCTTCACCGAAGGCGGCCTCGGCCTCCGCGACGGCGGTCCCGTGGCGATCATCTTCAGCCTCGTCTGCATCGGCATCGCCGCGTTCAGCTTCCTGCTGGACTTCGACGCCGCCGACCAGCTGATCCGCGCCCAGGCGCCGGAGAAGGCAGCATGGGGCGTCGCCTTCGGACTCACCGTCACCCTGGTGTGGCTGTACGTCGAGATCCTGCGACTGCTGAGCTATTTCAACAGCGACTAGGCGCGAACGCGCGAAAAGGGCCCCGAGAGCTGAAGCTCTCGGGGCCTTTTCGCGCTTCGCGCCCGTGCGCCTTTCTGGTTGCTACCGCTACCAAAAGGCGCACGAGCCCGGAGGGCCTAGCTCAGGCGCTCGAGGACCATCGCCATGCCCTGACCGCCGCCGACACACATGGTCTCGACGCCGAACGTCTTGTCCTGCTCGCGGAGGTTGTTGAGCAGGGTGTTGGTGATGCGGGCGCCGGTCATGCCGAACGGGTGGCCGAGGGCGATGGCGCCGCCGGAGATGTTCAGCTTGTCCTCGTCGATCTTCAGTTCGCGGGCGGACCCGAGAACCTGCACGGCGAACGCCTCGTTGATCTCGAACAGGTCGATGTCGGAGATGGACTTGCCCGCGATGGCGAGCGCCTTCTTGACGGCCTCGATCGGGCCGAGGCCCATGATCTCGGGCGACAGGCCGGACACGCCGGTGGACACGATCCGGGCGAGCGGGGTCAGGCCGAGGGCCTTCGCCTTCGTGTCGGACATGATCACGAGTGCCGCGGCGCCGTCGTTGAGGGGGCACGCGTTGCCTGCGGTGACGGTGCCGTCGGGCCGGAACACCGGCTTGAGCTGGCTGATGCCCTCGTAGGTGGTGCCGGCGCGGGGGCCGTCGTCGGTGTTGACGACGGTGCCGTCGGGGAGGGTGACCGGGGTGATCTCCCGCTCGAAGAAGCCGTTCTTGATCGCTTCCTCCGCGCGGTTCTGCGAGCGGACGCCCCAGCGGTCCTGCTCCTCGCGGGTGATGCCGGTGGCCGACGCGACGTTCTCGGCGGTCTGGCCCATGGCGATGTAGACGTCGGGGATCTGGTCGTTCTCGCGCGGGTCGGTCCAGGCGACACCGCCCTCGGCGAGCTTCGCGGTGCGCGCCTCGGCGTCGGCGAACCGCTCGTTCTTGGTGTTCGGCAAGCCGTCGGCGTTGCCGGTGACGAAGCTGGACACCGACTCGACACCGGCGGAGATGAACACGTCGCCCTCGCCGGCCTTGATCGCGTGCAGTGCCATCCGGGTGGTCTGCAGCGACGACGAACAGTAGCGGTTGACGGTGACGCCGGGCAGGAAGTCGTAACCCAGTTCCACCGCGACGACGCGGGCGATGTTGAAGCCCGACTGTCCGGCGGGCTGGCCGCAGCCGAGGAGCAGGTCGTCGATCTCGGTGGGGTCGAGTTCGGGGACCTTCGCCAGCGCCGCGGCCACCATCTGCGTCGTCAGATCATCCGGGCGGATGGTCTTGAGCGAGCCCTTCATGGCTCGGCCGATCGGTGAGCGTACTGCGGAGACGATGACTGCCTCGGGCATGAAAACTCCTTTGTCAACGGCGGGTGTCTGCACTGTGTTTCAAACCACCCGTTTTGTGGCCTTCCCGACAACTTACGTTGCCAGGCGACGCCGGGGTCGCCGCCATCTCACTCAGCGACCCGTCGCGTCCCGGGCGCGGACGCCTCCTCGATCGCGAGGAGTTCGTCGAGGCGGGCGGGTGCGCGTCGCCGGACGTCGCGTCGCCACAGAAAACGATTGAGCGAGGCCGTTATCCGGGTCGACAGCTTGCGTGATTCCGCGGCCTCCGACACCTCCGGCAGATCGGGCAGGGGCCCGCCGTGCCACAGGCCCAGTGCCGTCGCGAGTACGGGCACGATCTGGATGGCCGCCAATTCGTAGCCCGCCGCCGACGGATGGAAGTGGTCGGAGGAGAACATCCGGTCGGGCGCCGCCAGGAACTCGGGGGCCAGCAGGTCGGCGAGTGCCACCGGGTGGCCGCCCGCCGCGCTGGTCGCGGCCGCCTGCGCCCGGGCAAGCCGCAGTCCCCAGGTCCGGACGACGGTCCGCAGGGGTTGCGGAATCGCCGTCACCACCCCCAGGTCGGGGCATGTTCCGACGACGACGGCGCAGTCGTGGGCGCGGAGCCGTTCGACGGCTTCGCCGAGCCTGCGCGCCGACGCCCGGATGGAGTTCTTGCTCGTCACGTCGTTGGCGCCGACCAGGATCACCGCGGCGTCCGGCGGCGGTCCGGCGACGAACATCGCATCCACCTGCCCGCTGAGCCCGCGGGACGTGGCGCCGCCGATGGCCTTGGTGCTCAGCCGGATCCGCTTGCCCGTCTCGTCGGCGAGGCGCCGCGCGATCTGTACGCCGGGCACCTCCTCCGCCGACAGGCAGCCCACCCCGGCGGCCGTGGAGTCGCCGAAGATCATCAGGTGGATGTCGTACGGGGTGGTCCGCAGCCAGCGTTCGGGCACCGCCGCGCCGGGGGAGTAGACGCCGTCGGCCTCCGGCGGCTTGGCGACGTTGTGGCCGATCACCCCGCGGGCCGCCGTCGCCTGCGACATCAGATACGAGTACGCCGCCCACGACAGCGTGCCTGCGCTCGAACCTGCCACGACAGCCGCGGCGCCGGCCTTCACTCCGGACTGCCAGGTCCTCTTGGGCACTGGTCTCACCTTTCCGCTACCTGGTGCTCATCTCACGGGTTCCAGCGGACTGCGTCCGCACCAATCTAGTCGGATCGGGGCCCCCGTGCCGGACGTCTGTGAGCATCGGATCAGGGCATCTGGGAGCATGGAGGCATGCGCATCGCGGAACACGTCGTCGACCTGATCGGCAACACCCCTCTCGTCAAGCTTTCTTCCGTCATCGGTGAGAACCACGGGACCGTTGCAGCCAAGATCGAATACCTCAACCCGGGTGGAAGCTCGAAGGACCGCATCGCGGTCAAGATGATCGACGCCGCGGAGGCGTCGGGCGAGCTGAAACCGGGTGGGACCATCGTCGAGCCCACATCCGGCAACACCGGCATCGGCCTCGCGCTGGTCGCCCAGAAGCGCGGATACAAGTGCGTGTTCGTCTGCCCCGACAAGGTCAGCGAAGACAAGCGCAACGTCCTCAAGGCCTACGGCGCCGAGGTCGTGGTGTGCCCCACCGCGGTCGCGCCCGAGCACCCGGACAGCTACTACAGCGTCTCCGACCGGCTCGCCCGCGAACTGCCCGGCGGCTGGAAGCCCAACCAGTACTCCAACCCGGGCGGCCCGCAGAGCCACTACGAGACCACCGGCCCCGAGATCTGGGCCGACACCGACGGCAAGATCACCCACTTCGTCGCGGGCGTCGGCACCGGCGGCACCATCACCGGCACCGGCCGCTACCTCAAGGAGGTATCCGGCGGCAAGGTCAAGGTCATCGGCGCCGACCCCGAGGGCTCCGTGTACTCGGGTGGCACCGGCCGTCCGTACCTGGTCGAGGGTGTCGGCGAGGACTTCTGGCCCAGCGCCTACGACCCGTCCATCCCCGACGAGATCATCGCCGTGTCCGACGCCGACTCCTTCGAGATGACCCGCCGTCTCGCCCGCGAGGAGGGCCTGCTGGTCGGCGGCTCCTGCGGCATGGCCGTCGTCGCCGCGCTCGAGGTCGCCAAGCGTGAGGGCCCCGACGCCGTCATCGTCGTCCTGCTGCCCGACGGCGGCCGCGGATACCTGTCGAAGATCTTCAACGACAAGTGGATGGCGTCCTACGGATTCCTCCGCACCCCGCTGGACGGCAAGCCCGACGAGAAGACCGTCGGCGACGTGCTGCGCGGCAAGTCCGGCGAACTCCCGGACCTCGTCCACACCCACCCGTCCGAGACGCTGCGCGACGCCATCGAGATCCTCCGCGAGTACGGGGTGTCCCAGATGCCCGTCGTCGGTGCCGAGCCGCCCGTCATGGCCGGTGAGGTCGCGGGCAGCGTCACCGAGCGCGACCTGCTCAGCGCCGTGTTCGAGGGCCGTGCACACCTCGCCGACCCGGTCGAGAAGCACATGAGCAAGCCCTTCCCGCTCATCGGTTCGGGCGAGCCCGTGTCGGCCGCCACCAAGGCGCTCGGCGACACCGACGCGCTGATGGTCGTCGACGACGGAAAGCCCGCGGGCGTCATCACCCGTCACGACCTTCTCGGTTTCCTCAGCGCCGGCTCCTAGACGACACGTCGAGGGCAGGACGCGAGAAGACTGGTCCCCGCTGCGCACGGAACGTACGGTGCACAGCGGGGCGCCGGTCCGGTGTCCGTGAGGGGGAGTTCATCGGATTAATCAGAGGAAGTCTGGCCCTTTCGGGCTGGGAGGAAGCTGATTCTGTACCGCGGGATGGCGCGTAGCGGGGGCGCTTTCTTGCGTGGGTTTGGGTCGTTTTTGGTTGGTGATGTACTCGGCGACGGTGGCGAGTGGGGCTCCGCCTGCGGAGGCGGCGAAGTAGGACGGTGACCAGAAGTGATTGCCCCACAGGTATTTCTGGATGTGGTCGGGGAACTCTTGGCGCAGGTATCGAGCGGAGACGCCCTCGAGGCTATTGACCAGGGTGGAGAGTTGCACGGTAGGTGGGTGGTGGATCGATAGGTGGACGTGGTCGGTTTCTCCGGTGAACGCGGTCGACGTTGCGCCGAACTTGTCACACACCTCTGCCATCATCTCGGTGACATAGACCAAAGGGTATCCGCAGGGAAAGGCGCGGGGTGTGAAGCGGATCGTTGTCGTGAAGCTGGCTCCGACCCCGGAGCAGTATGTGG
>NZ_WXYH01000035.1:0-20512 GCF_009872365.1 Rhodococcus sp. T7 | reverse complement strand
AGATCAGCTGAGCGCGAGGTGACGACGATGCCCACCGCCGAGATCCGGCGGTGGGCATCGTCCACGCCCTGGCTACCGACGGCCCCTCAGACGCGGTCCGGGACGCGCAGCCCGTTCGTCCACATCCGCGCGAGCCCGGTGGTCAGTTCGTCGAACGTGAGCGATCGCCGCTCGCTCGGCGGTCCGACGAAGTAGCCGTAGGCCATCCTCCCGACCATGGCGGACAACGCCTTCGACGTCAGCATCGGGTCGAGCGACGCGTCCGCGAGACCCCGAGCCTGCAGATCGGCGATCGACCGCGCGTTGCGCAGGTAGAACGTCTCGTCCCGCGAGCGCTCCAGTTCACGGAATGCGGGGTCGACGTGCGCAACCTGCTCGAGCAGGGCCAGCAGGCGCGCATTCCGCCGGCACGCGTGCAGGTACGCCCGGATGCTTGCCTCCACGACCGCGTGCACGTCGCCCTCGTCCTCCACCCGCCCCATCCCGGGATGCAGGAGGTCGTTCTGCGTCACCTCCACGACCGCCGCGAACACTTCCTCCTTGCCGGCGAAGTAGGTGTAGAAGGAGCCGGTCGAGAGTCCGGCCTCCTTGCTGATGTCGACGAGACGGGCGTCGAGGTATCCCTCGCGCTCGAACACCACCCGGGCCGCGGCGACCAGGCGATCGCGGGTGCGGACGCCCCGGGCGGTGACCGGTGGTGTGGGTGCGGTTCGCGGGCGCGACATGTCAGTACGCGTCGACATTCTCGAAGTACCGCCGGGGCACGTCGACCAGCATCTCGGTGATCATCTTCTCGGTGACACCTCGCTCACGGACGTAGGGCAGCACGTCGTTCTCGATGTGCAGGTAGTGCCACTGTGGCAGGGCCGCCATCAGGTTCGGGTCGATCCAGTCGATGTAGCAGGACGCGTCCTGCGACAGGACCATCTGGCTCGCGAATCCGCGCCGGCACATCTCGACGAGCGTGGCGGCGCGCGCTTCGAACGTGGTCTCGAGGTTGATCCCGAACCGGTCCATCCCCAGAATGAAACCGGCCTCGGCGAGGCTGGTCAGGTGGTCGACGTCGGTGCTGTCTCCGCTGTGCCCGAGCACGATCCGGTCGGGCCGCACCCCTTCCTCGTCGCACATCACGCGCCGGACGTGCAGACCGGTCTCGCTGCCGGGGTGGGTGTGCACGGTGATCGGCACTCCGGTGCGCCGATGCGCCTTCGCGACGGCCCGCATCACCCGTTCGACACCCGGTGTCGGCCCCTGGTGGTCGATCGCGCACTTGAGCAGGCCGGCGCGCACCCCGGTGTCGGCGATCCCCTCTTCGATGTCCTTGACGAACATGTCCACCATCGGGTCGGGCACCTCGGCCCCCACCATCGCATCCAGCGCGGGACCGCGGTAGTGGAAGAAGAACGGCACGTCGTCGTAGGTGTACAGCCCTGTCGCCGCAACGATGTTCAGCTCGGGAAGCTGTTCCGCCACCCGCGGAATGTAGCGGCCGAGGCCGACGACGGTGGGGTCGACGATGGTCCGGACACCCTGCTCCGCGAGTGCGCGCAGCTTGGTGACGGCTTCGGCGACCCGCTCGTCCTCGCTCCCCCACTCGTCCGGGTAGTTCTGCTGCACATCGGGTGTCAGCACGAACACGTGCTCGTGCATGTATGTGCGTCCGAGTTCGGCGCTGTCGATCGGTCCGCGGACCGTGCTGACCTGACTCATGCAGATTCGCCTCTCCGGGTGTGACCGTCGTCATACCCCCGGGTTCAGCGTAGAGCCAACTTGAACCTGACGTCAACATCTACTGCGGGTGGGTCACCCCCCACCGGCCGCGGCCTGGATCGGCGCCATGTCGAAGTAGTCGCGCCACGTGGTGATCTTGCCGTCGGTGATCTCGAAGACGCCGACGACGGGCAGTTCGACGACGGTGCCGTTCAGCGTGAACACGTCGATCCGCTCGTTCATCACCACCCCGCTCGATTCCTCGGCGTTGGGACTCTGACCGCCGTCGGTGACCTGCCGGTGCACGCGGAAGTCGATGCCGCCGAAGGCCGCGGTGAATCCGGCGACGAACTCGCGGATCGCGTCACGCCCGGTGACGGGTTCCATCGGAATGTTGTGGTAGACGGCGTCTTCCGCGAAGTACTCCGCGATCTTCGCCGGGTCCGGCTCGATCCACTCGGCGCAGAATTGGGTGACCAACTGGTCCGGGGTCATCGGTTCTCCCTCTCGATCGCGAACGGTTCGATGATGGCCATGACGGACTGGATCGCCCCGGCCGGGATGTCGAAGTGTTCCGTGATCCGGACCGACGTCACCTCGGTGGGTGTGGCCCCGAGGTCGAGCACGAACCGGGCCACCACGTTGTCGCCCCATTCGTGGAAGGAGAGGTCACGCACGGCCTGGATGGCCTGGTACTGCAGTCCGTTCTCGAGTTCGTCCCGGATGAACTCCCCCGATTCGCCCGTGTGCTGCCCGTTCTCCACCCGCCACGCGTTGTCCGCGAGACGCACCTTGGTGGCGTCGTGACTGACCAGTGCGTCGATGTAGGCCCTGGCCATCGCGACGCGTCCGCTGTCGGCCGTGTCGGTGGCATGTCTCGCGATCGCCGCGAGCAGGGGCGCGGCCAGTTCCGGCCGGCAGATCAGCAGGTCGGGGAGGTAGGGGTGGGATTCGTTGTACTCCAACGCGGTTCCGTCGATCCGCGAGCAGTGCAGGCCCGCGGCCGCGGCGACGCCCACGGGGGCCGCCGAATCCCATTCCCACTGCCCGCCCGCGTGGATGTAGGCGTCGACGTCTCCGCGGAGCACCGCCATCGCCTTCGCGCCCGCCGAACCCATGGTGGTGACCTCGGCACCGATGTCCGTCGCGACGGCGTCGACGAACGCAGGCGGCCTGCTGGCCGACACGACGATCCGCGGGCGGGCAGGCAACTGTTCGGCATGGACCGCGTGGCTGTCGTCGTCGCTGGCGTACACGGCGCCCAGTGCCGGTTGCGCGACCGCCGCCGCCGTGATGCCGCGACCCCGCTCCCACAGCGCGACGTGCACCGCCCAGTCCGAGTGCCCGGGCAGTCCGTACTCCTTGGACCCGTCGAGCGGGTCGATGATCCACACCCGTGACCGCTCCAGCCTCGACCGGTCGTCGGCCGACTCCTCGGAGAGGATCGCGTCTTCGGGTCGTTCCGCCGCGAGTTTGCCGAGGATGAACGCATCGGCGGCGATGTCGCCACGCCTGCCGAGTTCACGACCGTCGGCCGATCCCAGTCCCGCGGTGCGGATGTCCAACAGCAGGGCACCGGCACCGGAGGCGATGTCGGCCGCGAGTCGTGCGTCAGTGGTCACGTGTCAACAATTCCATAATTCTCGCGGCTTGTTCGGTCGGCGTGCCGTCCTCGGGCCGTAGCACGAGTTCGGCGTTCTCGGGCGCCTCGTACGGATCGTCGACCCCGGTGAATCCCGTGATCTCGCCGGCGCGGGCCTTCGCGTACATGCCCTTGGGATCACGTGCCTCGCACTGGTCCACCGGCGTGTCCACGAACACCTCGACGAAGTCGAGCCCGGCTGCGAGGTGCTGCTCCCGGACCCGGTCCCGGTCCTCGCGGTACGGGCTGATCAGCGACGCGATCGCAACCACCCCGGAGTCGGCGAGCAGTTGCGCGACGGCGCCGATGCGGCGCACGTTCTCGGCGCGGTCCTGCGCGCTGAACCCGAGGTCGGCGTTGAGGCCGTGCCGCAGGTTGTCGCCGTCGAGCCGGTAGGCGGGCACCCCGGACGCGACCAGGCGGCGCTCGAGTTCCACCGCGACCGTCGACTTCCCCGACGCCGACAGTCCGGTCAGCCACACGGTGCGACCGCGCGTCGCCCGCTCGTCCCGCGCCACGGCCGCCGCGTGCCACACCACCTTCGACCGCGACAGCGTCGGCCCGGTGATCATGCCGGCGGCGACCGTGTTGTGGGTCGACTCGTCGACGAGGATGAAACTACCCGTCACGTGGTTGCGACGGTACGGGTCGAACATCAGCGGCTGCGACGTTCGCAGCTGCACACGGCCGATCTCGTTGAGCGACAGCGACTGTGCGGACTCGTCGCGGTGCAGGGTGTTCACGTCCAGCCGGTAGTCGAGCCGCGCGATCGACGCCCTGGTGGCGCGGGTGGTGTGCAGCAGCGTGTACCGGGCATCCGGCGTCAGCGCGGACTGTTCGCTGAACCAGCAGACCATCGCGTCGAGTTCCTGCCCGACGAGCGGACGGTTGTTGGGACGGCACAGCACGTCTCCCCGGCTCACGTCCAGCTGGTCCGCGAGTTGCACGCACACCGCCGACGGCGCGAACGCCTCGTCGAGGCGGGTTCCGCCTGGGCCCCAGATGGCGCTGACGGTGGAGGTGAATCCCGACGGCAGCGCCACCACCTCGTCGCCCGGCTTGAACACCCCACTGGCGACCGTCCCCGCGTAGCCGCGAAAATCGTGCAACGCCGAATCCGTCTGGCGCTGCGGCCGGACCACGTACTGCACCGGGAACCGTGCGTCGATCAGGTTGCGGTCGGACGCCACGTGCACCTGCTCGAGGTAGTGCAGCAGCGACGCCCCCTCGTACCAGGGCATGTTGGCGGTGCGTTGCGCGATGTTGTCGCCGCGCAGTGCCGACACCGGGATGAACGTGAGATCGTGGACCTCGAGTTTGATCGCGAACTGCCGGAATTCCTCCTTGATCTCCTCGAACCGTTCCTCTGACCAGCCGACGAGATCCATCTTGTTGACGCACAGCACGAGGTGCGGAATTCCGAGGAGACTGGCGATGAAGGCGTGCCGACGCGTCTGCTCCAGGATCCCCTTGCGGGCGTCGACGAGGATCAGGGCCAGATCGGCGGTCGATGCGCCGGTCACCATGTTCCGCGTGTACTGCTCGTGTCCCGGCGTGTCGGCGATGATGAACTTGCGGTGCGGTGTGGCGAAATAGCGGTGCGCGACGTCGATGGTGATGCCCTGCTCGCGTTCGGCACGCAGGCCGTCGGTGAGCAGTGCCAGGTTCGCGTGTTCGTCGCCCCGTTCGCGGCTGGTCCGTTCGACCGCCTCGAGTTGATCCTCGAAGATCGCCTTGGAGTCGTACAGCAGCCTGCCGATGAGCGTGGACTTGCCGTCGTCGACGCTGCCCGCGGTCGCGACCCGGAGTAACTGCGGCATCAGAAGTACCCTTCCTTCTTGCGATCTTCCATGCCCGCCTCGGAGATCCGGTCGTCGGCGCGGGTGGCCCCACGCTCGGTCACCCTGCTCGCGGCGACCTCTCTGACGACAGCCTCGGGGCTCGTCGCCGACGATTCGACGCAGCCCGTGCACGTGGCGTCGCCGACGGTCCGGAAGCGGACGAGGGCCTCGTACGGCTCGTCACCGGGCAGAAGTGTCAGGAACCGGGTGTGCGCCAACAGCATTCCGTCGCGGGGCACGACCTCCCTGCGGTGCGCGTAGTACAGCGGCGGCAGTGCGATCTCCTCCTCGCTGATGTACTGCCAGATGTCGAGTTCGGTCCAATTGGACAGCGGGAACACCCGGATGTGCTCTCCTTTGCGGTGCCTGCCGTTGTACAGGCTCCACAGTTCCGGGCGCTGCGCCCGCGGATCCCACTGCCCGAACTCGTCCCGGAAGCTGAAGACCCGCTCCTTCGCGCGGGCCTTCTCCTCGTCTCGGCGGGCGCCGCCGAAGATGGCGTCGAACCCGTGGTCGCGGATGCCGCGCAGCAGGGCCGTGGTCTGGAGCCGGTTACGGCTGGCCCGCGGCCCCGGCTCCTCGATGACCCGGCCCGCGTCGATGTCGTCCTGCACGCTCGACACCACCATCCGCAGGCCGAGGCGTTCGACGGTCCGGTCGCGGAACTCGATGACCTCGTCGAAGTTGTGGCCGGTGTCGACGTGCATGACGGCGAACGGGAGCGGCGCCGGCCAGAACGCCTTGGCGGCCACGTGGAGCATCACCACCGAGTCCTTGCCGCCGGAGAACAGCAGCACCGGACGCTCGAACGTCGCGGCCACTTCTCGGAAGATGTGCACAGCTTCGGCTTCGAGCGCGCCGAGGTGGGACAACTCGTACACGGGCGGTGCGGTCATGGGCGACTCCTCGTCGCGAGTGCCTTACCGGTCACTGGTTCATATTTGGACCAGCCCGGTCGAAAATGAATGCACCTCCGAGAATAGAACGTGTTTCAGATTTTGGTCAATGCCCTGGCCGCCGGTTATCTGGGCCGGCGGCCGCCCACCTCCGTCGTGATCGCGTCCGCCGCCGCCGCGAGGGCCTTGCCCCGTCGCGCGATGTCGGACGGCGCGAGTTCGGCCCCCACGTAGAGGGTGAGAACCATGGCCTGGTGACCTTCGGCGTCGTATGTCGGCGCCGCGATGAGGCTGACGGGGTGGGGCGCAGCGGGGTCCGAGTGTTCGGCGTCGAGATACACCCGCTCCCCCAGGCTCGACACCATCTCGCCGAGCACGTCGCGCAGTTCCGGCGGCAGATCGTGGGCGGCGACGCCCGCCATGAGCGTGTGCAGGCGCTGCCCGACCGGAGTGAGCGTCTCGACGAGATATCCGGTGCGGGAGCACTCCTCGACCACCGTGCGCAACCGGTCGCGGTCCAGGCGCACCGGCAGCGTCGGTTCCCGCCGCAGCCACGACTGCAGCGCGTCGTCGCCGTCCCACAGCACGTACATCAACCCGACGGGCGGCGCGAACGGGTACATCTCCCCCACCTTGGCGGCGGCCCGCACGCCCGGCGGGCTGGTCAGTTCGAGGACTGCGATGCGGTCGCCGACCACAGCCGACGCCGTGCACGTGGTCCGGAACTCGTCACTGAGCACGGCGAGATGCCTGCGCGCGACAGGCCCGGCCGCGAACCCCTGCTGGGCCGCGCGGCCCGCCGCGATGAGCGCGGGCCCGAGGCCGTACGTCTTCGTGGCCGGATCCCGGACGAGGTAGCCGCCGCGGGCCAGTTCGGTGAGGATGCCCAGGCAGGTCGGCTTGCTGATGTCGAGTTGCCGGGCCAGTTCGGACAGCCCGAACCGGTGCTCCTTGCGGGCCACCAGGAAGTCGAGCACCTGCACCACCCGTTCGGTCGGCGGCGACCGCCGGCCCTGCGCCCGGTCGCGCATCTCGTCCTCGGACCCCATTGACCACTCCTTAGAACACGTTCTATTGTCGGTTCATCAATGTTCTACCATGCAGGTACATATTTGTACCACCCCCTCGTGAGGAGCACGGTGTGCTGACCGACCCATTCGCCGACGCCATGGCCGAGGCCGAGAAACTGATCGAGAGCGCCCCCCACATCCGCACCGAACAGGATCTGCTGGAGGGCTACCAGTACCTCGCAGGCGGAATCCTCGCCACGACGCACGCGGCCTGGGCCACCGAACGGTCGCACCCGACGTTCATCTCGGGCACCGGACCGTACATGAAGATGGGCCTGGACAACCCGGACACCCTTTACTTCGGTGCGCGGATCGACGACGACGTCGAATACGTGGTCACCGGGCGACGCGGCACCACCGCAGACCTGAGCTTCCAGGTGCTGAGCGGAAACTACACGGCCGCACACGTTCCCGGCAGCGTCACGGCATTCGACGACCGGGAGATCGACATCGCACCCGACGGCTCGTTCGAGGTGCGGTTCGGCCCCGGGGAGAGCGCGGGCAGGCGCAACTACTTCACCCTCGCGCCGGGTTCGTCGCAACTGGTGGTCCGGGAGGTGTACAGCGACTGGAGTCAGCGGCGCGGCACCATTCGCATCGCCAGGGCGGATACGGTCGGTACCGCCCCTGGCCCACTCACCCGCGAGACCGTGGAGAAGCGGTACGCGCGTGCGGGCAAGGCCCTCGTCGCGCGGGTGAAGACGTGGCTGCAGTTCCCGGAGTGGTTCTACCTGAACCTGCCGGTGAACACGATGACCGAACCGCGGCTCACACCGGGCGGCCTCGCCACCCAGTACTCGTCCGTCGGGCACTACGAACTCGCCGAGGACGAGGCCGTCGTCATCACCGTCCCGAAAGCCGACGTGCCCTACCAGGGTTTTCAGCTCGGCAGCATGTGGTACATCTCCCTCGACTACGTCAACCACCAGACCTCGCTGAACGTCGCGCAGTCGCAGGTGGATCCCGACGACCACATCCGACTCGTCGTCAGCGAGCGCAATCCCGGCGTCGCCAACTGGATCGCCACCGTCGGGCACCTCCGCGGCTACCTGCAATTCCGCTGGCAGCGGGTGTCCCGCGAACTCACCCCGGACGACGGTCCCCGGATCGAGGTCGTGAAGTTCGACGAGATCCATCGAACACTGCCGTACTACGACTCCAACAAGATCTCCCCCGAGGACTTCGCCGCACGCATCGCCGCACGCCAGGCCGCGGTGGCCGACCGGATGCTGGGATGACCGCCATGACTGCTCCGCAACTCCTGCAGGACAAGATCGTCGTCATCTCCGGCGTCGGACCGGCCCTGGGCCGCACCCTCGCCGTCCGCTGCGCTACCGCCGGCGCCGACGTGGTGCTGGCCGCCCGGACCGCGTCGCGCCTCGACGAGGTGGCCAAGGAGATCGTCGCGGTCGGGCGGCGCGCGGTGACCGTCCCGACCGACATCACCGACCAGGCATCGGCCGAGAACCTGGTGTCCGCGGCCGTCGACGCGTACGGCAAGGTCGACGTCCTGATCAACAACGCGTTCTCGGTTCCGTCGATGAAACCGCTGGCCCGCACCGAGTTCGACCATATCCGTAGCAGTTTCGAGCTGACCGTGCTCGGGGCGTTGCGGCTGACCCAGCTGTTCACTCCGGCACTCGCCGAGGCGAGCGGCGCGGTGGTGAACATCAACTCGATGGTGCTCCGGCACTCCCAGGAGCGGTACGGCAGCTACAAGATGGCCAAATCCGCCCTGCTCGCGACGTCGCAGTCGCTCGCGACGGAACTGGGACCGCAGGGTATCCGCGTCAATTCCGTTGCTCCCGGCTACATCTGGGGAGAAACGTTGAAGCAGTATTTCACGCACCAGGCCGAGAAATACGGGACGACCGTCGAGCAGATCTACGAGCACACCGCCGCGAACACCGATCTGAAACGGCTCCCCACGACCGACGAGGTCGCCGACGCCGTGATCTTCCTGGCCTCCCCGTTGGCGAGCGCCGTGACCGGGCAGTGCCTCGACGTCAACTGCGGCGAATTCCACCACTAGCGAACAGAACCGGAGCATCATGAGCGAGCGCACCACGGTCGGCACCGTCGAGGACCTGCACGCCTCGGCCACCCGGCTGACCGGTCTCACCGACTTCGGGGTGGACGACTACACCGAAGCCCTCGGCGTCCTGCTGGACTCGTATCACACCGACGAGCAGCTGACACCGCTCGGCAGCAAGGTGTCCCGGGTGTTCCTCCGCGGCGCCCTGGTGGCCCGGCTGCTGAGCGAGGCGGCGTGGAAGCAGAACCCCGAGCACGCGGACGTGCGGATCGAGCGACCCATCTTCGTGACCGGTCTTCCCCGCACGGGGACGACCGCGCTGCACCGGCTGCTCACCGCGGACCCGTCACATCAGGGCCTGGAGATGTGGCTGACCGAGATGCCGCAACCCCGGCCACCGCGCCAGACCTGGGAATCGAATCCGGTGTTCCGGAAGATCGAGGAGGGCTTCAGCCGTCACCACATCGAACGCCCCGAATTCATGGGCGTGCACTACATGTCGGCAAGCGAGGTCGAGGAGTGCTGGCAACTGCTGCGGCAGACGTTCAAGTCGATCTCCTACGAGTGCCTGGCGTCTCTCCCGACGTATTCCCGCTGGCTCGAGGGCCAGGACTGGACGAACGCGTATCAGCGGCACAAGAAGAACCTGCAGCTGATCGGGCTTCCCGACCGGGACCGCCGCTGGGTGCTCAAGAACCCCAGCCACCTGTTTGCGCTCGACGAACTGCTCGCGGTCTACCCGGACGCGCTGATCGTCCAGACCCACCGGCCGCCGCGCACGATCGTCCCGTCGGTGTGCAGCCTGGCGGAACAGGCGACGGACGGTTGGTCCGAGAAGTTCCGCGGCAGCGTCATCGGGGAGAGCCAACTCGAGCTGTGGGCCCGGGGACTCGAGCAGTTCACAGCGGCCCGCGCGCGGCACGACCCCGCCCAGTTCATCGACGTCGACTACCGGGATTTCGTGGCGGATCCGATCGGCACCGTCGAGGGGGTCTACACGCACTTCGGGCTCGACCTCGGCCGGCCCGCCCGGGCGGCGATGGAGGCGATGCACGCCGAGAGCCGCAGCGGCGACCGCCGCCCCTCGCACAAGTACACGCTCGAGGAGTTCGGGCTGACGGCCGAGCAGGTGGACGAGCGATTCGCCAACTACCAGTTCAGCGCTACCAGCTGACCGGATAGTCGAGGATCGACGACGCCGCCCGCGCCGCGATCAGCGGCCTGGGCGAGAGCGGCAGGTGGACGACCGGGCGCGGCGGCAGTTCGGGCTCGGGCTCGGGTCGGCGATCCTGTTCGGGTGCCGGTTCCGGTTCGGGCTCCGGTTCCGGCGACCACGTCGTACCGCTGTCGAGGTCGAGGGCGTCGAGCAGCGGTATCAACTCGGCGGCGATCCGGTCTCCCACCTCGGTGAACGCCGACTCGGCCAGACCCACCGGGTCGCTGATGTTCGGCTCGTCGACCGTCCCGTAGTCGCGGCGGGCGACGGCGAGTTCGGCGACGGTGCGGGCCCCGGTTGCGGCGGCGATCCTGCGTGCTTCCCGCAGGGTGAACGTGCAGTGGCTCGTCCCGAGGAGCAGTTCCATCGAACGGTCCCGGATCTGCTCGGTCATCGCGAGGACGAGGTCGGCGCGTTTGATCATCTCGGGCCGCAGGCGGCGCGCCCGGAAGCCGTCGGCGCTGGCGCCGAGACCCTCGACGACGCGGGCGGCGACGGGTTCGATCGGAAAGCCCACGAGGGCGCGGACGCCGGCGCTCTCCGCGGTCAGGTGCGGCAGATCGCGGGCGAGCGCGTACGCGTGTGTCAGCCGCTCTGCGATCGGCGAGCGGCAGACGTTCCCGCTACAGACGAACAGAACGTGCATGAGGCAACCCTAACCAGCGACTTCGCCTACGAGCGAGTCCGATTCCACTGTCCGAGCGGTCTGTTCTTACAGTTCATCTGCGCGTGGCGGGTCGTTCATCTGCCCGACTCCTCGCGGTCACCTCGATTGACGAACACCTGGCGCCCCCACGTCTGCCCACAGCAGACAATTGGCGGTCCGGCGCCGGCGCGGCGGTAGTACTGGAGACATGACCACAGCTGCGCTACCCGACCTGAACTACCGCGACCTGTTGGCGGACAGACTGTTTCGCCAGCGCACGATCCTTCTCACCGGCGAGGTCGACGACGCCATGGCCGAGCGGGCCTGCTCCGAACTGGTGCTTCTCGCGGCCGCCGATCCCAAACGCGACATCGTCCTGTACATCAATTCGCCGGGCGGTTCCGTCTTCGCAGGCCTGGCCATCTACGACACGATGAAACTCGTCCCCAACGACGTGGTGACCGTGGCCATGGGTTTCGCCGCCAGCATGGGGCAGGTGCTGCTGTGCTCGGGGACCCACGGCAAGCGGATCAGCCTGGCGCACAGCCGCATCATGATGCACCAGCCCTCGGCGGGCATCGGCGGCACGGCCGTCGACATCGCCATCCAGGCCGAGAGCCTCGAACGGATGAAACGACAGTCGCAGGAGATCCTGGCCGCGGAGACGGGGCATCCGGTCGAGCAGATCGCCGAGGACAGCGACCGGGATCGGTGGTTCACCGCCGACGAGGCCCGCGACTACGGGATCGTCGACCGCGTCGTGTCCTCGTTCGCGGAGATCGCCCCGCACACCACCGCCCCGAGAATTGGATTGTGAAGCCATGTCCCAATACACCATCCCCCACGTCATCGAACGAACCCCGGCAGGCGAGCGGTCGTTCGACATCTTCAGTCGGCTGCTGAACGAGCGGATCGTCTTCCTGGGCACGGAGATCGACGACGGAGTCGCCAATGTCGTGATGGCACAGCTGCTCCATCTGCAGGCGGACAGTTCCGATCAGGAGATCGGGCTGTATATCAACTCCCCCGGCGGCTCCACCACCGCGATGCTCGCCATCTACGACACGATGCAGTTCCTGCGCCCGACCATCGCCACCTACTGCATGGGGCAGGCCGCCTCCGCCGCGGCGGTGCTCCTGGCGGCGGGGACCAAGGGACACCGGCACGTCCTGGCGCATTCCCGGGTGCTGCTGCACCAGCCGTCCACGCAGGGCAACGGCACGATCTCCGACCTGGCGCTGCAGGCCGCCGAGATCCTGCGGGTCCGTTCGCAGACCGAGGCGATCCTGAGCAAACACACCGGGCAGACCGTCGAACGCCTGCGCCGGGACACCGACCGGGACCGCATCTTCACAGCTCAGGACGCCATCGACTACGGGCTGGCCGACACGCTCGTCGCGGAGTGACGGCTAGGCCGCGAGCAGGGTGGGCATCTGCCGGTTCGGGATCCCGGTCGCCGAGTTCCGGTTCGCCGCCCCGAGCCGGCGCCCGGACCGGAACAGCAGGTGTTCGACCGGCAGCCCGAGGGCTCCGCACACTGCGCGCAGCATTTCGGAGGACGGCTCCTTCTTCCCGCGCTCGATCTCGGAGAGGTACTGCTTCGACATCCCGACGGCGGCGGCGACGTCCTCGAGACTCCGGTCCTGGTCGCGGCGCGCCTCGCGGAGCACCCGCCCGTAGAGCTCGCGCACCAGCGGCTCCTCCCGCGAACGCTCGGGGGCGGCCGTGACCAGCGTCAGTCTGCGCTGAGCTTCCATACCTCCGGAGTCTTCCAGACGACGCACCCGGACGCCGCGGCGTTCACCGACAGCGGACAGCCGATCACGACTGATCGAGCAGGTGATTGCCGAGTAGTTCGTCGACGCGTTCGGCGGCCTCGTCCGGGATCCAGTGGCTCACGCCGCGGAGCACCTCGAACGTGTACGGGGCGTCGACGAATCGGGAGGTCAACTCTGGCCCCACCGGCCCGATCGCCGTGTCGCCGTCGCTCCAGACGAAGAGCGTGGGCACCCGGACCTTCCGGGAGGCCGATCGAGGTGAGGTGAACGGCATCGCGCGATACCAGTTCAGGGCACCGCTGGCCCGCGTCCGGTCGCGCATGGGCCCGAGGTCGCGCTTCGCGTCGTCCGGCGACTGGCCGCTGGCGACCAGGGCCCGGTAGCCGAAGCCGTCCGGGGTGAGCGCCCGCTCCGGGATCCAGGGCAGCTGGAACGCGAACATGTACCAGGACTTCAGGATCTGCCGGCTGGTGAGCATCGCCCGCACGAACGCCGCGGGGTGCGGCACCGACAGCGCCGTGAGCGTGCGGACCCGGTCCGGGCGTTCGGCTGCGAGGCCCCAGGCTACCGCCGCGCCCCAATCGTGTCCGACGACGTGCGCCGGGCCGAGGCCTGCCCGGTCGATGAGCGCGACGACGTCCGCGATCAGTTCCGTGCTGCGGTACGCCCGGCGGGCGCGGGGCCTGGCACCGGGCGAATAGCCGCGCTGGTCCGGGGCCAGGGTGCGGAACCCGCGCCGGTGCAGCAACGGCGCCAGCGCGTCCCACGACCGCGAGTCCTGCGGAAATCCGTGCAACAGCACCACCGGTGTGCCGTCGATCGGTCCCTCGTCGCGGACGTCGAACACCAGTCCGTCGCGGGTGAACGTGCCGATCCGCTCCGTGCGACTCATCCGACGATCGTCTCACGCTCGCTGCGGTCTGCGGCCGACTCTCCGGCGCGGAGGAAGCGTCCCGTCTTGGTCACCCCGAATCCACCGGTGAATTCGCCGTCGCGGTAGACGAGCCTGCCGTTGATCACCGTCGCGACCGCGGCGCCGTCGCTGCGGTTCACCATCCGCCGCAACCCGCCGTATTCGGGGACCTCCGCCTCGAACAATCCGTCCACCGAGGCGTCGAGACCCGCCGGGTCGACGACGACCAGGTCGGCGCGGTCACCTTCGCGGAGGTGGCCGGCGTCGATGCCGTACCAGTCGGCCAGCTCGCCTGTCAGCCGGTGAACGGCCCGCTCGACGGTCAGGAACGGCTTGCGGTCGGACTGCGCGTCCTTGACCTTCTTCAGCAACCGGATCGGGAAGTTGTAGAACGCCATGTTGCGCAGGTGGGCGCCGGCGTCGCCGAATCCCATCTGCACCCCGGAGCTCGCGGCGAGCTTCTTCGCGAACCTGGGGCGATGGTTGGCGATGGTGGTCCGCCACCGCAGATCGGTGCCGTACTCGACGACGAGATCGAGGTACGCGTCGACCGGGTGCACACCGCGGAGATCACCCACGGCGCCGAACGTCGTGCCGATCAGCGTCTCGTCGGGGCACCCGACGATTACCGCGTCGTAGAAGTTGCGGTGCCAGATGCGGGGGCTGAACTTGTTGTCGTAGTCCTTGCGGAACCGGCGCCGGTAGGACTCATCCTGGAGCAGGGCGTTTCGCTCCACCTGGTCCTTGAGGTGCAGTGCCGCCGCGCCTGCGCCGAATTCCTCGAACACCACGAGGTCGATCCCGTCCGCGTACACGGTGAACGGCACCGGCAGGTGCTGCCACTTGAAATCGGTCTTGGCGAAGCGGTTCAGCAGCGGCGCCGCGGCGAGCATGAAGTAGACGATCGGCGGATACGCCTTCGAGTCCGCGGCCGACAGCAGCGACGTCTTGAGGGGCTTGCGCCGCCCGAGGCCCGAACTCTCCGCGAAGAATCCGGCGATGTTCGGGTGCAGGTTGATCGTGGGCGCGCTCTGCAAGATCTTGCCGCGCTCGCGCAGGATGCGGTTGAGGAAGCGGAATTCCTTCCACCGCGCGTACGTGGACGGCAGTGAGCGGGAACGGTATTCGTCGCCGTCGATCTTGTCGAGCGCGTTCGTCATCGAGGAGAGTCCGAGGAAGCCGGCGTCGACGGCGTCGGTGAGCATCGCACCCATCTGCTCGAGTTCGCGAGCGGTCGGCTCGATCCGCTTGTCGGTGCCCCGGCCGAGGCCGAGGACGTGGGTGCGGATGTCGGAGTGCCCGATGAACCCGGCGACGTTGGGGCCGAGCGGCAACGACTCGAGCGCCTCGACGTACTCCGCCGGGCTCTGCCAGATCTTGTTCTCCTCCAGGATCCCGAGCACGGAGTCGTGCGGCACTGCCTCGACCCTGCTGAACAGGTCGGCGCACTCACGCGGCGTCGAATACACGGTGGAGAGGGAGCAGTTTCCGAGAACGACGGTGGTCACGCCGTGTCGCACCGACTCCGGCAGTCCGGGGCTGACGAGCACTTCCGCGTCGTAGTGGGTGTGCACGTCGACGAACCCGGGAAGCACCCACTTGCCTGCGGCGTCGATGACCTCGGTATCGGGTCCGACGGGCAGAGGGCGAGTCGATGCCCGGACGACGATTCCGTCGCGGATGCCGAGATTGCGTCGCAGCGGCGCGGATCCGGTTCCGTCGAACCACAGCCCACCATTGACGACCACATCGAAATCCGACATTGTTGCGCTCCTCACACTCGGTATGTGTTACCCGAGGTTACGTATGCGGTTGAGTAAAAGTCAATGGACGGTTCGAGAGTTCCTCAATAGAATGCAGGGGTGGCCGCCGCACCCCGCTCTCCCGAAGATCGGCGCGCGCAGATCCTCGACGTGGCCGTCCGGCTCCTCGAGACGGTGCCGTTCGACGACTTGTCGATCGACCAGGTGGCGGCCGAGGCAGGCGTCTCCGCACCGCTGCTGTTCCACTACTTCAAGAACAAGCAGGGCTTTCGCAACGCCGTCCTCGAGGCCTCGGCGTCCGAACTGCAGCGGCGGATGACACCCGACGCGAGGCTCCCGGTGTACGGGCAACTCCGGGCGGGCGTCGAAACGTTCGCGGACGCGGTGATCGAGCACCCCACCATCTACCTCGCGGTCATGCGGATGGCCGGTAGCGGCGACGAGAGGATGCGGCAGATCTACCGCGGCATGCGGCGGACGTTCACCCGGTGGATCGGTGTGTCGCTGGCCGAGTTCGGCGTGCCGACGACGCCCGCGCTCGAGGCCGCGATCTCGGGCTGGCAGGCGTTCATGGAGGAGATCGTGCTGTCCTGGCTCGACGAGCCGACCATGGAGCGCACCGAGATGATCGACCTCTGCGAACGCGCCTTCTACCACCTGCTTCCCGCAGCGGGTGTCGACGTCGACGCACTCGACACGACACGCTGAACCGAAGGTGCCGAGTTCACAGGATCCTTCCAGCCGCCTCCCAGCCGGGTGACGCCCCCGCGCGAGAACGTTGTCAGGACAGCAACTCGCGAAGGGACCACCTGATGACTGCCGTTCTCACTCCGGCGCCGCCACGGAGAACAGGATCGCCCGGCCACCGCACCGAGTCGGATTCGTGGATCCGCCGACGCGGTTCCGCACTCGCCCTCACCGCGCTACTCGCCGCCACCGCGGCGCTGTACCTGTGGGACCTCACCTCCAGCGGCTACGCCAACAGTTTCTACGCCGCAGCGGCACAGGCCGGTTCGCAGAGCTGGAAGGCGTGGTTCTTCGGCTCACTCGACACCTCGAATTTCATCACGGTCGACAAGCCGCCCGCGTCGCTGTGGGTGATGGGACTGTCCGGGCGGATCTTCGGGTTCTCCAGCGCCAGCCTCCTCGTCCCCCAGGCCCTGATGGGGGTCGGTTCGGTCGCCCTCGTCTACGCGGCCGTCACCCGCGTCACGAACAGGGGCGCCGGGTTGATCGCCGGCGGCGTTCTGGCCGCAACTCCCGCGGCCGCCTTGATGTTTCGCTTCGACAACCCCGACGCGATGCTCGTGCTCCTGATGACCGCGGCGGGATACTTCGTGGTCCGCGCGATCGAGACGGAGACCGGCCGCCGTGCCGCGATGTGGATCGCCCTCACCGGGGTCGCGCTCGGCTTCGCGTTCCTCGCCAAGATGCTGCAGGGCCTGATGGTGCTGCCCGCGTTCGGTCTGGCGTATCTGGTGGCCGGGCACGCCCGATTGCGGGTTCGGCTGCTGCACCTGGCCGGAGGTGTCGCCGCCGTCTTCGCCGCGGCCGGATGGTGGGTTCTCACCGTGTGGCTGTGGCCCGCGGACGCCCGCCCCTACATCGGTGGTTCCACCGACAACAGCGTCATGGATCTGGTGCTCGGCTACAACGGACTCGGCCGGATCTTCGGAAACACCGGCGGTGGCGGCGGAGGAATGTCCGGCGGCAGTGCGGGATCGAGCTTCGGTGGGAGCACCGGGCTGGATCGCCTGTTCGGCAGCGAGATGGGCATCGAGATCTCGTGGCTGATCCCGGCGGCACTGGTCGCCCTGGTCTTCGGGTTGCTCGCCCGCGGACGCGCTCCGCGCACGGACCGCGCGCGGGCGTCCCTGATCGTGTGGGGCGGGTGGTTCCTCGTCACAGGCCTGATCTTCAGCTACATGTCCGGCACCATCCACCCCTACTACACGGTGGCGCTCGCCCCCGCGATCGCCGGGATGATCGGCACCGGCGGGTACGCCCTGTGGCAAAAGCGCGGCAGCATTCTCGGACGGTCCGGCCTCGCCTTCATGATGGTGGCCGCAGGTGCGTGGAGCTGGGTCCTGTTGCACCGCAACACCGAGTGGATGCCCGCCCTGAAGTGGGTCCTGCTCGCCGCTACCATTCTCGGCGCCGCACTGATCGCGCTCGGCGACGGGAACCGCTTCCGGAAACTCGCCGTCACCGGCGTGCTGCTGGGCTCGCTCGCCGGAATCGGAGGCTCCGCGTCCTACGCGATCGCCACCGCAGCCACCGCGCACAACGGATCGATCCCCACGGCCGGCCCGTCCGGGGCTGTCACCGATACCGGAATGGGAGGCGGCGGCCGGGCACCCGGCGGTGACACGGCTGGCGGCCAGGCGCCCGACGGTGGCATGGCCGGCGGCCAGGCACCCGGCGGTGGCATGGCCGGCAGCGAGGGTGGGACGAGTTCCGAGCTCACGACGTTGCTCGCCGAGGCAGGCACCACGTGGGCTGCCGCGACCAACGGTTCGCAGAGCGCGGCCACCTACGAACTGGCGGCCGACACCGCGGTGATGGCCATCGGCGGATGGAGTTCCGACCCCACGCCGACACTCGACCAGTTCATCTCCTACGTCGAGAACGGCCAGGTGCACTACTACATCTCCGGTGGCGGTGGCGGTGGCGGTGGTCGCGGCGGCGACAGCACGTCCGGCGCGATCCAGGAGTGGGTGGCGGCCAATTTCACCGCCGTCACGGTGGGCGGCACGACTGTGTACGACCTCTCCGGCTACACCGGATAGTTCACGGGTGAGCACGCAGAGAACCGGCAGGTGCATCACCTGCCGGTTCTCGTCGAGCGAGTGACGGGATTCGAACCCGTGTGAACGGCTTTGCAGGCCGGTACCTCAACCACTCAGTCACACCCGCATCGATCACTACTGTGCCCGGCCGGCTCCGAGGGCGCGAGAGTTGTGCTCACGGTGATTCTGAACCGACACGCCGGGGCGGGAACAAACCGAATGCCCTCGTTGCTGTGTTGCTTCATGACCGATACCGAAGAACGCGCCGCCCCGACCGGCGAGCGGACCACCACTCGGCCCAGCCTTCGGGTGATCCTCGTACTCGGCGCGATGGTGGCCCTCGGCCCCTTCACCATCGACATGTATCTGCCGGCGCTACCGGACATCGGAACCGACCTCGGCGCATCCTCGTCCGCGGTCCAGCTGACCATCACCGGCACCCTGCTCGGCCTCGCGCTGGGGCAGTTGATCGTCGGACCGCTGGCGGACAGCCTCGGACGCAGGCGCCCCCTCATCGCCGGCATCGGTGTGCACGTCGTCGCGTCCGTGCTCGCGGTGTTCGCGCCGACCGTCGCAGTGCTGGGGGTGCTGCGCGTCTTCCAGGGCATCGGCGCCGCCGCCGCAGCGGTGGTCGCGCTCGCCGTGGTCCGCGACCTGTTCTCGGGGAACACCGTCGCCGTCGTGATGTCGCGGCTGATGCTCGTCCTCGGCGTCGCACCCGTGCTCGCCCCGAGTATCGGCGGGGCGCTCCTCATCGCCCTCGACTGGCGTGGGATCTTCGTCGTCCTCGCCGTCATCGGCACGCTGACGGCGTTTATCGGTGCGTGGGGCCTGACGGAGACGCTGCCGCCCGAGCGCCGCCGCAAGAGCAATCTCCTCGCCGTGCTGGGCACCTACCGGGGCCTGCTCGGGGACCGGGCGTTCATGGTGCTCGCCCTCGTGTCGAGCGTGGCGATGGGATCGCTGTTCTCGTACGTCTCCGGTGCGTCGTTCGTGTTCCAGGATCAGTACGACCTGGACGAGCAGCAGTTCGCGCTGCTGTTCAGCTCTGGCGCGATCGCTCTGATCGGCGCCTCGCAACTCAATGTCCGCGCCCTCGCGCGCTGGTCACCGCTGCAGATCACGGTGTCTGCCCTCGGATTCGCGACGGTGGCCGGGCTGGCGCTGATCACCACCGCGCATTTCGAGTTCGGCGGGCTCGTCGGGTTCGTCGTTCCCCTGTGGTTCCTCCTCGGCGGTGTCGGATTCGTCCTGCCGAATGCCCCGGCCCTGGCCCTCGGCAGGCACGGGGAGGCCGCGGGCACGGCTGCCGCACTGCTCGGCGCCCTGCAATTCGGTGTCGGCGCCCTGATCGCTCCCCTGGTCGGCGTGCTCGGTAACACCGGCGTCGCACTCGCGGTCACGATGACCGCGTGCACGGGACTCGGGTTGGTGGCGCTGGCCGCCGCAGCGAAGGCGGAAGCCCGCTGACGACACGCTCGGCAGACTTTCACGGCCCCTCACCCGACATGGGATGATCGACGCATGCCACCACCGTCACCACTTCATCTCGACCCCATCGAAGAGGCCCACCGGCAGTGGACCAAGCACGGCTGGGGTGACGTCGCCGACGGCATGGCCGCGGTGACCTCGGTGATGCGCGCCCATCAGATCATGATCGCGCGGGTGGAAGAGGTGCTCAAACCGTCGGGGCTCACCTTCGCCCGGTACGAATTGCTGACCTTGCTGACGTTCACGCGTACCGGTGCGCTCCCGATGGCGAAGGCCAGCGCGCGCCTTCAGGTTCACCCGACAAGCGTCACCAACGCCGTCGACCGGCTCGAGACGGCGAATCTCGTGCGGCGTGTTCCGCATCCGAGCGACCGACGCGCAACGCTGATCGAAATCACCGACGCGGGAAGGAAACTGGCCGTCGAGTCCACCGAGCGGCTCAACGCCCAGGTGTTCTCACGCCCCGGCGTGTCCGGTGACAAGCTGGAACAACTGGTCGCCATCCTCGCCGAACTGCGCCGCGAGGCAGGCGATTTCGACACCGGAGACGCGCCCACCAAGTGGTGACCCACGACTGTCGCCCCGCACCGGATCCCGGTGCGGGGCGTATGTCGTTTAAGGGCAATACCGTTCAGTTAGTGAACAAGAATCGTGCATATCGGTGACTGGGTTGGTTGTGGATGATGTTGGTGGTGTCCGCGTTTTGCGGCCCACTTGAGGAC
>NZ_WXYH01000348.1:0-48722 GCF_009872365.1 Rhodococcus sp. T7 | reverse complement strand
TGGTGGCGATCGACCGGTTCTATCCGTCGTCGAAGACCTGCTCGGTGTGCGGGGCGATCGCCTCGGCGATGCCGCTGGACGTGCGGGAGTGGACGTGCCGGTGCGGCGCCGTCCACGACCGGGACGTGAATGCTGCGAAGAATATTTTGGCCGTCGGACTGACGGTGACAGCCTGCGGAGACGGTGTGAGACCACCCCGCACATAAAGTGCGGGGAGGCGACTGTCTGTGAAACAGGAACCTCGAGACGTGAGTCCCGAGGGGAATCTCGGTCGTTCACGGCCGAGAGGACGTCAAAGCGCTTCGCCGTTACGGCCAGACCGATGCATTCGACGAACTGCTCCGGGTCGCGCAACGTCACCACCTCAGCGTGCTGGCCGTTGCCCACGCCCTGGTGGATCTCGCGACGAAAGCCTCTCCCCCGCTGGGGTCCCCCGACCGTCACGCGGACCCCACCGCATCCCTCGCCGAGTGGGAGTCACGTCTCGACTAACGGCCAGGGTCTCCCCGACGACGACGGACGCGCCCTGCTCGCACGGCCTCTCCGGGACGGCCGATCACCACGCGGTCAGGTCTCGTCGGGGAGGGTTTGGCCGGGGCGGTCGACATCGCCGCGCCACGCGCCGGTTTCGGTGCCGCGAGCCTCGATGAACTCCTTGAATTTGGTCATGTCGGCCTTCACTCGATGTGTCAGGACGCCCAGCTTGTCCGCGACGTTCTCTACCACACCGTTCGGATCGATATCCATCTGCGCTGTGACCCGTGTGTGGGTGTCGTCGAGCCGATGAAAGGTGATCACACCGGCATGGTCGGGGCCGGCATCGGATTTCCACGCAACCCTCTCATCCGGGTGTTGCTCGGTGATGGTGGCGTCGAATTCGCGTGTCTGCCCGGCAATGTCGATGACCCAATGAGTATGGGTGGAATCAACTTGCCGAACTTCTTTCACGCCTTCCATGAACTGGGGAAACGACTCGAACTGGGTCCATTGGTCGTAGGCCACTCGGATCGGAACATCGACATCGACAGCTTCGGTAACAGTGCTCATGCGATTTCGCTTACCCGCGCCTTCCCCGTTCTACACAGTTCGCCGGCGCGTCATTGCCCCACCGAGCCTCCACTCCCCCAACCGTATTCATCTTTACGGCAGGGTCCTGTGGTTCAGTGTGTGTTCGTCCGCGGAGCCGTTGCAGCGGGTGTACGCGAGAGGAGCAGACCCAAGGCGATCATTCCCACTCCGAGAACGAAGTGCAGCCAGTTGTCTGCGGTGTTGAGGGGCACGAAGTTGGCGGCACTGTCCTTGTCTATGAGCAGACCGTAAATCCACAGCACCAGATAGACAACCCCGCCGCCGACGAGGAATGCCTTGGCGGTGTCGGCTCGGCGGGAGAGGACGAGGCCGGCGACGCCGAACAGCAGGTGCACGATGTTGTGCAGGATCGACACCTCGAAAATGCCGAGCAGCTTGGCTTCGGAGTGATGTCCGGCGAAGGTGAGAGCGTCGTAGTCGGTGGTGATGCCGGGAATGAAACCGAGGATCCCGACGAGCAGGAACACGGCGCCGACTACGAGGGCAGCGAGCTGGAGCGGGGATCGGGTCAGCGGCGAGGAGCTGGATCGTTGAGTCATCGTTCATGCGCCTTTCTCGAAGCTGTGTAAGGAGATCGGATTCTTCGTTCGTGGTGGTCCGGGCAGTCCCCGAGTGCCCGCGCCGGGTCCTGGAGAAACCAGGCGCTTTTTCTCTGTGATGTGGGAAGACCTTCGGGGTACTCACGTCGTGGGCGGACGAGTTGACCCCGCCCGGCGAAGGGATTGGCATGAACATATCGGACACCGCGGATCCGAGTCGCAGGATGGCTGCACTCGCACGCACCCTGTCCGCGCCCCGGACGGTCGACGAGCGGCTTCGCGCCATTACCGCCTCCGTGGTCGACTTGATGCCTGCCGAGACGTGCGCCGGCATCCTGCTGGTCTCCAAAGGAACGACGTTCGAGACGGTGGCACCGACGTCACCGCTGCTCCGAAAACTCGACTCGGTTCAGAAAGAGCTCGGGCAGGGTCCTTGCGTGGCAGCTGCGATCAAGAATCTCGTCGTCCGCAGCGACGATCTTCGTACCGAGACGCGATGGCCACAGTTCGCAGCAGCCGCGGTGGATTCAGGAATCCTCAGTTCCATCTCGTTCCAGCTGTTCACGGCCCGGGAGAAGATGGGAGCGCTGAACCTTTTCGCGTTCGAGCCGAACGCATTCGGCCCCGAGGAAGAGGCCACGGCCGAGGTGCTGGCGGCTCATGCTGCGCTGGCGTTGACGGCGGCGCGGACGGAAGAGCAGCTCCGATCCGCGATCTCCTCCCGAGACATCATCGGGCAGGCCAAGGGCATGTTGATGGAACGGTTCGGCATCAACGCAATTGAAGCTTTCGAACTTCTCACCAAGTTGTCTCAGGAAACGAACGTTCGACTCAACGCCGTCGCGCAGCAGGTCATCGAACGTAGGTGAAAGGGTTCGGGTGAGGGTGATCGAATGTCAGATCACCCCCACCCAGGGTGGGTGCCGCCGATGCGGATCCGTATCGACCCGTCAGTCAGATGGTGGCGGCACCAAGCTCGAGCAGCAACAGATCGGCCCTCACCCCGGCCAGGGGCACGACGTCCGCACCCGACAGCTAATCGAGTACGGCGTCGACCGTCTTCTTCAGGGCCGACGGTTGCGCAGGAGACCTGGGGGCCTTCTCCTTCAGTTCGAGCAACCGAACACCCATTTCCTGGAGTTGTTTGCGCCCCAGCTCCTCCCGCACTTTGGGGAACCACTCTTGTTCTTCTTCTTCGATGTGATGCTCGACAGATTCGATCAGCACGGTGGCCTTCGCGTCGAACCTTTCGTCATCCGGTTTCATCCCCGCAAGCTCCGTCACCAGCACGTCGGCGACGTGGTGTTCCTCGTAGGATTCGAGGATGTCGTCCTCGAGATCAGGCGCGAGTTCACGTACGCCCGGGTACATGACCTCGTTTTCGATGTACGTGTGCACCGTCAGGGCCTCGATGATCTTGTCGACGATGCGGCCCTTTTCGACGCGGGCGTCCGGCCCGGCGCCGCGAAAGTCCCGGAACAGCTTTCGAATTTCCTTGTGGTCGCTTTTCAGGAGCACAATCGCGTCGGTCGACATTGATACCTCACAGTGGTGGTCGGGGAGAGCGGGGCGAGTGCGATGTCGTCACTACGCATTACCCACTAGCGGCGACGGCTAACACCGTCCTCTCGATCACCTGTGCCGGCGGAGTGGCCCGATCCGGAGCGAGAACGCGATCGCGGGCCGGGGTGTGCCCCGCCGGACGACGACCCGGACTCGGCGTGGGCCTGACGCCGGAGGACGAGGTGCCTGCGCGGGTGACCGATCCGGAGCCGGGCCGGGGTCTTCCGCGGCGGCACGGTCGTAGGCAGCACGCCGTGCCGGGTCACGGAGCAGCGCGTAGGCGGCGAGGATGCGTTGCAGTTCCTCGTCCGCCACGGGGTCGGTGGCCGGCTGAGTGGTGCGGGTGTCCGGATGGTGTGCGTGCAACAAGCGCCGGTAGGCGCGGGCAATCTGCGCCGGGGATGCCTCAACCGTCAGTCCCAGGACTCGGTACGGGTTGCTCTCGGTGGTCATCACCGAAACCTTCTGCGAGTGGCACCGCCTCTGTGTACGACGGGCCGAATGGCGGTGACTCCGGTCGCCGGGCAACCGGAGTCACCAGAAATCAGGGCGGCCTCGGCACCAACTCGTCTCGTCGGCGCAGGCGCCGGGGCCTGCGGTTGCGGTGGGGAGCGCTGTGTGGCAAGGGAAGACATCGCTTTCACCCCCTACTGAGCCGTACAGTTCTCGGTCAGGCGCTGACAGCCTTCCGTTCGGAATGTCCACTGCTGATCTCGATCTTGCGCGGCTTGGCCTTCTCCGCAAACGGAATGGTCAATCGCAGCACACCGGCGTCGTAGTGCGCCTCGATCTTGTCCGCGTCGAGGTTCTCGCCCAGGAACAACTGCCGACTGAACAGGCCCCGTGGCCGCTCGGCCGCCACCATCTCCTGAGTCTCGTCGAGTGCCGGTCGTTCGGCGCGGACCGTCACTGTGTCGCGTTCGATGTCCAGATCCAGCGAGTCGGCGTCGACTCCGGGGAGGTCGAATTCGACCACGAAACGGTTGTCTTCACGCCAGGCGTCCATCGGCATCACCGCCGGACGGGCCGCTGTGCCGAGGATCTGCTGTGTCAGACGGTCGAGATCGCGGAACGGATCCGTACGCATCAACATCGTGTCCACCTCCAGAAACCCTCTCATTTCGCTAGGTAAACTGCAGCAGATGCTGTAGATTCGGTATATCACCAGCCACAAACGATGGCAAGAGAAAACCGGAGAAAATCCCGATCGGAGGCTAGATGTCCGAGAAGTTCCAGTCGAGATCCCGGCGCGGGGTCTACGGCATCTCGGTGGCCTCCGAGCTGTCCGGTTTCGGCATCGCGGCGCTGCGCCTTTACGAGGAGTACGGTCTGGTGACCCCGACGCGAACCAGCGGTGGCACCCGCCGCTACAGCGACTACGACGTGGGCCGTCTCAAACGCATCGCGGAACTCATCGACGCCGGGGTCAACCTCGTCGGGATCGGCCGGGTGCTCGACCTCGAGCACCGCACCGGCGAACTCGAACGCCACAACCGGCGCCTCGAAGCTGCCAACGCCCGTCTCCGTGGCCGAGCGGAAGCGACGGACGTCGCCGACGTGGTTCCCGAAGCCGACCGATTCGAGCAGTAAGTCCATTTACCGGGAAGGGGTGTGTGTCATGAGCGAGAACACCACAGTCCACCTGGCCCTGTCCGAGGCCACACGAGCGCTCGAAACCGTCACCACGGCGCTGGCCACGCTGCGCGACGAGGCCGCCGCCCATGAACCACTCACCGGTGTGCTCGACCGGCTCGCCCATACGGTGGTGGCCGCGGTGCCCGAGGCCGACGCCGTCACCGTCACCCATCTCGAAGTGTCCGGCCCGCGCACGGTCGCGCTGACCGACGAGTCCGTCGCCGTCATCGACGACCACCAGTACGAGGCGGGCCGCGGCCCGTGTCTGCAGGCCGCCACCTCCGGGCAACCGGTCCGCGCGGTGGTCGGCGAGTATGCCGAGCTGTGGCCGGAATTCACCGCCGCTGCGAAGGAGGCGGGAGTCCGGGCGTATCTCTCGGTCCCGCTGCTGCTCGCCACCCCGGGGGAAGGTCCGGGTGAGTTGGCAGGCTCGTTCAACATCTACGCCCGGAGCGCGGCCGCGTTCGACCCGTTCGACGAGACACTCATGGAACTGTTCAGCACCGCCGCCTCGGCCGCGATCAGCAACGCCCGCCGCTGGCACCGTGCGCGCACCCAGGTCGAGCAGCTCACCGAGGCGCTCACCACGCGGGCCGAGATCGACCAGGCCAAGGGAGTGCTGATGGCCGTGCACCGGATCACCGCCGACGAGGCTTTCGCCCGCCTCACCGACACCTCCCAACGCACCAACACCAAACTGCACGAACTCGCCCGCAACTTGATGGCTCAGTCGATCGAGCGCGGCGTCCCGACCGGGAACGGTCGCCGTGAACCCGGGCAGACGTGAACCCGGGCAGACGTGAACCGGGATCGAGGAGGAGTTCAACCGATGACTACGTGTCCGCACATCACCACCGATCGGGACGAGATCCGCCGGTGGATCCAGGCCCATCACGGCGCACCCGCCCGTGACGGCACGGGCGCCCTGCGGATCGACTTCCTCGGTGGCCCCGGCGAGTTCGAACACCTGTCGTGGAACGACTGGTTCACCGAGCTCGACAACCGGGGGCTCGCATTGTGTTATCCGGGCCCGCACATTCGCGGCGGCACCAGCGCCTGGTTCGAACTCGTCCCTCGGGCCGGTCGACGTGCCGGAGAAGTGTCTTCCCCGCCCTGACTCGAAGTCGCAGGGAAAGCTTTAGTGACCTACATGGGTACGTCCCGCCGGCAGGGCAGTTCCGGTCGGCCGGCGAGCCGGATTGGGTGAATGTTGGCCGGGGTACTCGAGTCTCATGGCACGCCCCTTCGAAGAACCCATGGGCACCGGACCGCATGTCCCGGTGGGAGACCCGGTGAGTAGCGACAACCCGTCGTCCAGCCCTGGCGCGCACGATGCACGTCCCGGGGTACCGCCCGAGGTGGCGAGAGGCAAAGGGATAAGGCACACCCGTACCGGGGCGACGTGGACCGGTCTGGTAATCGGAACTCTTGTCCTCGTCCTACTGCTCATCTTCATCCTCCAGAACCTCGACGGCGTCGTTCTGGAGCTGTTCGCCTGGGAGTTCACGGTCCCGCTCGGCGTCACGCTCCTGCTCGCCGCGATCGCCGGCGCGGTGATCATGGCACTCGTTGGCAGTATCAGGATTCTGCAGATCCGCCGGGCCGCGAATCGGCAGCGGAAACTGGCATCCTGACACGTCGTGCAGTCGAGTATGGCGACGTCGGTGTGACCGATTCGTGCATACTTCGATCTGCGTGCTCGGCATACTGGAAATGACGTGAAGGCGAGACCGGTCGAGCACAGAGAGCAGCGGGTGAAGCCGTGGACGGTGGTGAGCTCCTCGGCTCGAATGCACCCCCACAGGGCGGAAGTTTCCGGTTCTACCTCGACGGCGAACGCTGGCAGTGGTCCGACCCCGTCGCCCGGATGCACGGCTACCAGCCGGGTGAGGTCACCCCTACCACCGAACTCCTTCTGTCCCACAAGCATCCGGACGATCAACCGCAGGTCGCGGCACTGTTCGACAAGATGATCCACGCCGGTGAGCCGTTCAGCAGCAAGCACCGCATCATCGACACCGACGGTCGCATCCATCACGTCATCGTGGTCGGCGACCGCATGCTCGACGAGAACGACCAGGTCATCGGTACCTCCGGGTACTACATCGACGTCACCGAGACGTTGGAGACCGACCCGCGCGAATACAACCAGGCGCTCACCGAGGCCGTCGCCGAACTCGCCACATCGCGGGCGGTAATCGAGCAGGCCAAGGGTGCGCTGATGCTCGTCTACGGCATCTCCTCCGAACGGGCCTTCGGCATCCTCACCTGGCGTTCACAGGAGACCAACACCAAACTCCGTACACTCGCCGAACGCTTCGTCGACGCCCTCGCCGCGGAGGCGACCCTCCCCGTCTCGTTCCGCGCCCGGTTCGACCACCTGCTCCTGACCGCCCACGAGCACCCCGACCGTGGGCCGGGAACAAAGAACTGACCGTCCTCGCTATGCGGTGGTGACGTCGGGTGGATCGGGAAGGTCGACGTCGAGGACGAAGTCGAGCCAGATGAGAGCGTCGGCGAGGGTCGCCGCGCGCATGGTGACGTCGAATTGTTCGGCAGCGGCCAGCGCCCGCTGCACCTCTTCGACCTCCTCGGCGAGGAACGCCGACACCGTCCGCAGCACCCAGCGCTCCGACGCCGACAGGGCATCGACGTCGACGGGCCCGCCGTCGGTGAAGCGCAGGTCGAGGATGAACCTCTCCCCCGGTCCGGCGGCGCCCAGACGTGCGGTGACCACCCCGACGATGGCATCGACGACCCAGGCGAGCACGGCACCGTATTCCGGTCGCTCTCCGACAGCCGGCGGTTCGGCGCACACCCGGGATATCTCGCCCGAGAACCGGGCGGCGTCACGGTCACCGACCAGTTGCATCAGCCGGCCGCCGACGGCCGCAGCCGACGAACTGGTGGGGCTGTCCGCGTTCGATCCCATACTTCGAGAGTGCCCTGACCCGGGCACCGTCACGCAAACCGGTCGATCACACCCAGTCGCCAGGCACGCGCCGCCGGCGGCGGCCTCAACTGACGTTCCGAATCCGAACGGTGTAGTTTTGCCGGAGGCCTTATCCTCAGGGGACTCTGCGTGAGCATCGTCACGGCGGTCTGACACGGCCGAGAAATCTGCACGAAACATTCACGTTACGTTCCGTTCGTACAGTGTTGCCCCGACGCACCCCCACCTCATCCGCGGGGTACACGCGAGGAGAAACACATGAGTGGGAATGCCGTCCGTCTGCAGGCGATCAAGGACGTCGAGGCCTACGTGCCCCCGGCCGTCAGTTTCGTGGACGACGAGAAGCCGGGCGAGATCTTCGGTCAGAACGTGTTCAGCAAGACCGTGATGCAGAAGCGTCTGCCGAAGTCGGTCTACAAGTCCGTCATCGCCACGATCGAGAAGGGCAAGCCTCTCGACCCGATGGTCGCCGACGCGGTCGCGTCCGCGATGAAGGACTGGGCACTCGAGAAGGGCGCCACGCACTACGCGCACGTCTTCTACCCCCTGACCGGACTGACCGCCGAGAAGCACGACAGCTTCTTCGACCCGGTCGGCGATGGCTCGGCGCTCGCCGAATTCGCAGGTAAGACGCTCGTCCAGGGCGAGCCCGATGCGTCGAGCTTCCCCAACGGCGGGCTCCGCAACACGTTCGAGGCGCGCGGTTACACCGGGTGGGACGTCACCAGCCCGGCCTATGTGCTGGAGAACCCGAACGGCAACACCCTGTGCATTCCGACGGTCTTCGTGTCGATGACCGGGGACGCGCTCGACCACAAGACACCGCTGCTGCGGTCGCAGCAGGCGATGGGTGTCCATGCGGAACGCATCCTGACGCTCTTCGGCCACGACGACGTCGAGAACATCGTCTCGTTCTGCGGACCGGAACAGGAGTACTTCCTGGTCGACCGGCACTTCTTCCTGGCCCGCCCGGACCTGCTCAACTCCGGCCGCACCCTGTTCGGCGCCAAGCCGCCCAAGGGCCAGGAGTTCGACGACCACTACTTCGGCGCCATCCCGGAGCGTGTTCTCGGTTTCATGATGGACACTGAACGTGAGCTGTTCAAGCTCGGTATTCCGGCGAAGACCCGGCACAACGAGGTCGCCCCCGGCCAGTTCGAGATCGCCCCGATGTTCGAACGCGGCAACATCGCCGCAGACCACCAGCAACTGCTGATGACGACGCTCAAGACGATCGCCAAGAAGCACGGCATGGCGTGCCTGTTCCACGAGAAGCCGTTCGACGGTGTCAACGGGTCCGGCAAGCACGTCAACTTCTCGCTCGGCAATTCCGAACTCGGCAGCCTCCTCGTGCCCGGCGACAACCCGCACGACAACGCCCAGTTCCTCGTGTTCTGTGCTGCCGTCATCCGCGGGGTGCACAAGTACGGCGGCCTGCTCCGCGCCTCCGTCGCTTCGGCGACCAACGATCACCGACTCGGTGCGAACGAGGCTCCCCCGGCGATCATCTCCGTCTTCCTCGGAGATCAGCTCGCCGGCGTGTTCGAGCAGATCGCGAAGGGTGCGGCCACCTCGTCGAAGGGGAAGGGCACCATGAAGATCGGTGTCGACACCCTGCCCGTGCTCCCGACCGATCCGGGCGACCGCAACCGCACCAGCCCGTTCGCCTTCACCGGCAACCGGTTCGAGTTCCGGGCGCCGGGTTCGATGCAGACCGTCAGCGGACCCATCGTCACGATCAACACGATCATGGCCGAGTCGCTCGACTACATCGCGACCGAACTCGAGACCGCGGTCGCGAACGGCACCGACTTCGACACGGCGGTGCAGAACCTGCTCACCGAGATCATCACCAACCACGGTGACGTCGTGTTCAACGGGGACGGGTACTCGGAGAACTGGCAGAACGAGGCGGCCGCGCGCGGACTGCCGAACCTGCGCACCACCCTCGACGCGTTGCCCGAACTGATCACCGAATCGGCGGTCGAACTGTTCGGCAAATACCAGGTGTTCAACGACCGGGAGATGCACTCTCGCTACGAAATCGGTCTCGAACAGTACGCGCTGACGATCGGTGTGGAGGCACGGCTGACTCTGGAATTGGGACAGACGTCGATCCTCCCCGCCGCGATTCGCTACCAGACCGAGTTGGCGCAGAACGTTGCGGCGCTGAAGGCGGCAGGCGTGGATGCGGACCTGTCCGCACTCGAGGCCGTGTCGGCACCCCTGACGAACCTCAGGACCGCGCTCGCAGAACTGAAGTCCGCGCTCGCCGCACAGGGCGAATCGGACGCATCGGCGGAGGCCACGCACGCGAAGGACGCCCTCCTGCCCGCGATGGCTGCCGTTCGCGCAGCAGCAGACAGCCTCGAAGACATCGTGGCCGACGACCTCTGGCCGCTGCCCACGTACCAGGAGATGCTCTACGTCCTCTGACGGACTCGAGTAGATCTGCGTGTCACCCAGGTCCGGAACCTACGGCGAAAGCTGTGGGTTCCGGACCTGTTCGTCATCTGCGAGATGCGGCCAAGTCGCCGACCAGTCCCACACCGAAGATCGAATTCCAGGTCGAGGTCCGTCAGCTTGCGGGGTCGTACCCGAACTCGCGCACCTCCTGCGCGCACCGGCAGGCAACCGCGAGTTTCGCGGCCCATTCCAGTGCCGCCTCACGGGACGGCAGTTCCAGTACCGCGTAGCCGCCTTCGAGCTGCTTCGTCTGCGGGTAGGTGCCCTCGGTCACGGTCCCGTCCCCATCGACCATGACGGGCGGAACGCTTTCGTCGATGCCACCGCCGAACACCCAGACGCCGGCGTCCTTCGCCTCCTGAACCACCGCGTGCGACGCATCGGACACTGCCTGCAGATCGCCGTCGGGAACGACCATGGCGCCACTCGGGAACGAGATCAGGTACTTCGTCATCGCGTCGACTCCTTCTTCGCGCTCTTTTACCTACCTGATTCGAGGCTCTCATGTTCGGCTGCCGCGAGGATCGCTTCGATCATCACGTCGAAGCCATCGCCGCGTCGCTGGGGTGACGGGCGATCCCGCCCAGCCTCACGAGTTCAGGTGTGCCAGCACTTCTGCCGCGGCTCGGTGGCCGGACCGGACTGCTCCGTCCATGTAGCCGTTCCAGGTGTCGGATGTTTCCGCGCCTGCCCAGTGCAGACGCCCGACCGGTTCGGACAGGGCGGCGCCGTACTGCGTCCAGACGCCGGCACCGAGTCGGCCGCCGTAGCAGCCCCGGGTGTACTCCTCGGCCATCCAGTCTTGTTCGAGGTAGTCCGTGGGTTCGCCGGCGGCAGGACCGAAGAGCTTCACCAGCGTCGCCACGGCTGAAGCTCGGCGCTCAGCGGGGGCCCAGCGCGCAGCGGTTCGGGCGTGGGCGCCCTCGAAGAAGCCGACGAGGACACCGCACGAGCCATCGGCGGGCGAGTTGTCCAGGGTGACGCTCAGTTCGTCGTCCAAGCAGAAGGCGAACCCGTTGAATCCCGAATCCCGCCAGAACGGGGTCGGGTAGGCAAACTGAACCTTGATCACCGACCCCATCGGGATCTGCTGGGTCAGGCCGTCACGCGAACCCGGCAGCGCCGGCTGGTATCGGAGACGACCGGCCAGCGTCGGGGGAATCGCGACGATTGCCCGCGCAGCGGTGACCGTTCCGCCGTCGAAATCGACTCGGATCTCGCCGTCGTCCTGGGTGATGGTGTGCACCGGGCTGCCGAGTCGGACCACGTCGTCGCCGAGCTCCGCGGCGAGTCGCTCGGAAATCTGGTGCGTCCCACCGACGACGCGCAGCTCCTGGGCACCGCCCGTGGTGCCCACGAGGCTGTCGATCATGCCGCCGGACTTGATGTAGAAGAGGAAGTGAAGCAACGACATCTCGGCCGGTTGGGCGGAGAACAAGGCGGGCACGACTGCGCCCCAGAATGCCAGCGCCTCGGGGTCCTCGGTGTTGGCACGCAGCCATTCGTCCAGCGTCCGACGGTCCAGTTCGGTGGCGTCGGGCGAAGCCCACGGTGACGACATCGACACCGTGCCGGCCAGCCCCTCGAGCTCGTACTGGAGTCGGCCGACTTCCACTGCGGCGTCATCGGAGAGGCCGAAGGTCTCGTCGGAGTACGTGGTGGCCTTTCCCTTGTAGAGGGTGACCGCGGCGCCCTCGTCAAAGGTCGGGAACGTCTCGAGACCGAGTTCGCCGACCAGCTTCAGCACCTCGGTCTGCGTCCGGCCGATCCACTGTCCACCCATCTCCACCGAGACGCCGTTGGCCAAGTGCCCGCCGAGGTTGCGCCCGGCCACCCGGTCGCGCGCTTCCAGCACCGTCACACTGCGCCCGGCAGCAGCGAGAACCCTCGCTGCCGTGAGTCCGGCGAGCCCGGCGCCGACCACGACCACATCGCAATCCGTCATCCCAATTCCTCCAAAAGTCAGTCGGTTGTCCGACAGTAATCTAGGTCACAGCTTCCTGGTGTGCAAGAGTGGTGTCGAACCGACGGGCGACATCGAGGAGGAAAGCGGTGGCCTACGTCAAGGCGGCAGAGCGCGAGGAACAGATCGTCGCGGCGGCGATCACGGAGTTCAGCGAGAAGGGCGTGCCCGGAACCACCCTTCGCGCCGTCGCTGGGCGGGCCGGCATTCCCCTGGGCACGCTGCACTACGTCTTTCCCAGCAAGGATCAGCTGCTTCGTGCCGTCATCATGGCTGTCATCCGCGAGATCTCCGATGCGCTCCGCGCCGAACTCGAGGTCGACAAGGGCTTGGAACATGCGCTGCGCCACGGGGTGGGCAGCTTCTGGAACAAGCTGGTCACGAGCAGAGTCGGGCTGCAGATCATGCAGTACGAGCTGATGACCTACTCGCTTCGGAGCGATTCCGACGGGGGGCTGGCGCAGTTGCAGTACGAGCGCTACAGCGCGCTGGTCACCGAGTTCTTCGAGCGGGCCGCGCAGGCGGCGGGGGAACGGTGCGCCGTCGGCTTCGACACACTCGGCCGCATCGCGCTTGCCCAGGTCGACGGGCTGATCTTGCAATACATCGCAAAGCCCGATCTGGACCGCGCCAGACGCGATCTCAACCATGCACTGGACATGCTCGTCCTTTATGCCGACCCCCAGTCGGTCGAGCGCACGAAGCCGCTCAACGCGGAGACCGCCTGAGGTTCGGATCCGGGATGCTGTTGCGTCCGGGTGGGCATCACCTTAAGTTAATTCGTACGGCTGTCCGACTTAGAAACAAGCGGTCGTGGCCGCGGCACTGGATCATCGACAACCCGGAGTGAGACCAATGGCGCAACAGACACCAGGCAGCCCGAACGACAAGCAGGCAACCACTCTCGAGACCACCGTCGCTGTGGCCGGCGCCGGCATGTCGGGCCTGATCGCGGCCAGGGCGCTGCATCGTCAGGGGATCGACGTGCTCGTTCTCGAGTCTGCGGACCGAACGGGTGGCCGGATGATGGCTGAAACCTCGGCCCTGGGCTCGCGGCTCGATCTGGGTGGGCAGTGGGTCGGCCACGGACACCACCGATTCTCGGCGCTGGCCGCCGAACTCGGGACCACCGTGTTCCCCATGCGCACACCGAGGCGGCCGACCGTCGTCGGCGACGCCCGCACCATCTCAGCCGTGAGTCCGTCGATGCTGACGGCCACTGCCGTTCTGTTGGCCTGGGAAATCCGGGCGAAACGGGGAGCGCCGACGCGATGGAACTCGACGACCGTGCAGGAGTGGCTTCGCAAGGTGCCGACGGTCAGAGCCCGCCGCCTCCTCGAAGTACTCGTCGAGGTGTCGTTGACGGCAGATCTCGACCGCCTCTCGATGGATGCGTTGGCCAAAATAGTTCACTACCAGGGCGGACTTTCCACGATGTTGTCGACGAACGGCGGCGCACAGGAGGGTCTGATCGTCGAGGGTGCAGGAACCCTGACCGACAAGATCGCCGCCGAACTCGGACCTCGGGTCCTCACGAGCAATCGAGTGACCTCCATCGGCCGAGACGGCCACGGCGTCGTCCTCCGCACCCCGTCGGCTCACATCCGAGCGTCGAAGGTGATCGTGTCGGTGCCACCGCCGGTGTCGGCCAAGATCGCCTTCGAGCCACCCCTTCCGGCCGGTCGGCGCCGCCTCGCGCAAGACATGTACATGGGATCGGTGTACAAGGCGGTCGCGGTCTACGAGCAACCGTTCTGGCTCGCTAACGCAGATGCCGAGTTCATGTTTCTCGATGGCCCCGGCTTCGCGGTCTTCGATACCTCCCCGCCCGGCGGTCCCGGCCACCTGTGTGTGCTGGTGGGCGGCCGGGATGCTCGAGAACTCGATCGACTCGACGAAGCCGGCCGCAGGCAGGCCGTCCTGGGGCCCCTCGCCACTGCCGTCGGATCATCCGCAATCCTGCAGCCGGCAAGCTGGCACGAAAAATCTTGGCACCTCGACGAACACGCCGGCGGGGGATATTCGGCGCTGCCGTCCGCGGGCAGCACGCAGGGAGTGTTCCCATTGCCCTCGGATCCGATCGACGACATTCACTGGGCCGGCACCGAGACGGCGAGCGAGCACGCCGGATACATCGAGGGGGCCATCGAATCAGGCGAGCGAGCCGCTCGCGAAGTTGCAGAAACCTTTCAGCGCAGTACCGCTGACCCACAGCAGACGAGGACCGATAGCTGATGGACACCACCCCCAATGCACCGAAACCCCTGCCGCAGAGGCCCGTCGACGCGCTTCGATTCGCCACCAGTTGTATTCCTATCTCGACGTTCGCCCGAGCAAATCGCCGATCGCGAGCCTTCGGCTGCTCCCAGTATCGCCGAAAATGTTGCTGTCGCTGGCCAAGTACCGTCTGAGCCGATCACTCGATCCGCGGTGAGTCCCCGCTGCTGCCCGGCTCAGCGGACGGTGATTCTCTGGAGATCGTTGCCGACGACGACCTCTCCGGCATAGCCGCGACCGGCCCACTCGGTCCACTGGCGCGGGTCGACGACGCCGTGTGCGAAGTCGATGATGTGGGACAGCACGAGCTTCGGCACTCCCGCGCGCTCGGCGATCGCCCCCACATGCTGCACTTCGACGTGCGATTGCAGCATGTGGTCGCGTGCCGCCGGTGTCAGGGCGCTGCCTTCGCAGGTTCACGGCCTCGTGGATCAGCACATCGGATCCACGCGCCAGTTCGACGAGGTTGTCGGAGACGGTGGTGTCTCCCGAGAACGTCACCGAGCCGTACTCCGTGTCGAAGCGGTACGCGAAGGAGGGAAATGCGGGGCCGTGCGGCACCAGTGTCGCCGTCACGTGGACTCGGTCATCCCTCATCACCGTGAACGGTGCGCACGGTGGGCAGGTGTTGGTGAAGTCGGCCCCCAATTCGGGCAGGGCGATCTCGTGCACGACCGGCATCGTGCTGGTGTCCGGAAATCCGGTATCACGCATCAATACGTTGTTGCTGTATGCGTAGGCCTCGGTGCACTTGCGCGTGAGCTCCGCGAGTCCGGGCGTGGGATCGGCCGGGTGCGTCACCGGAACGGTGCGCCCGCCGAACGCCTGCGGCAGTCCGCCGGCCGGTCCGGGGCCGTACACGTCCACAGGTCCGGACACACCGTCGCCGATCTGGGGGATGGTCCCGCCGCCGAGCATGAAGAAGTTGTAGTAGTCGGCGATGTGATCGGCGTGCAGGTGGGTGATGAAGATGTTTCTCAAGGTGGCGAATTGGAGTCCCGCCCGCCGATATTGGGTTGCGGATGCACGACCGCAGTCGACGACGTAGGTGGTGCCGTCGACTACGAGTGCTGTCGAGATTCCGGTGCGGTCGGCCGCGATCGGCGGACCGGCCTGCGTGCCCAGCAACACGATCTCGAAGTGGGCGTCCGGATTCGGTACCGCCGCCGGTGCGGCTGCGGCCGATTCGAGCGGCCGGGTCGACGATGGAGACGCGCACGCGGTCACTCCGGCGGCGGCCGCCAGTGCACCGATTCCGGCAAGTATCGATCTTCGGCTGATCGCGGATGCCTGCTCGCGGCCGGCATCCGATTCGGTACAGCAGGAAATACACATCGGTGTCCTCAGTTGTGGGAGGGGGACGAAGGCGGGTCGTAATGTGCGCTATTCGGACAGGAAGTCGGCGATCAGACTGTTGAAGCGGGTCGCGTGCTCGATCTGGACCCAGTGACCACACTGTCCGAACACGTGCAACTGCGAGCGGTCGATGAGTTCGAGCAGTCGCAGCGAGTTGGACAGGGGAATGACCTGATCGTCGCGCCCGTGGACGATGAGCGTCTCGTGCGTCAGCGCCGAGATCAGGTTCTCGTCGACGGCCATCTCGTCGACACCTCGCTGCCGGGGTGCCGGGAACATGGCGCTGAACGCTTCCTGCACGCCGGACCGGGTGGCGGCCGCGAGTCGCAGTTCGGCGAGTTCGTCGTTCACCAGCGTGCGGTCGTAGGCGAACACATCCAGGAGTTTGCGCATGGCCGGGAGGGACGGCTGGAAACCCCAGACCGCGTCGAGGCCCGGAGTGATGTCGAAGGGGACGCCGACGCTGCCCATCAGGACGAGGCGGTCCACTCGCTCGGGGTACGTGGTCGCGATGTTCAGGGCGAGTGATCCACCGAAGCTGTTGCCCACGATGGAGACCTTGTCGAGTCCGAGGGCATCGAGCAGGCCCACGAGGTGGTCGGTCCAGGTGGCCGAGTTGTACTCGACGCCGTCGGGGCGCTCGGTGTATCCGAATCCGAGGATGTCCGGTGCGATGACCCGGTATCGGCTCGAAAGGGCCGGGATGGTCGTTCGCCAGTTGGCCCAGGCGGTGACGCCGGGGCCGGAGCCGTGGATCAGGACGACCGGGGCGCCTTCGCCGACGTCGTGATAGTTGGTGGCTATTCCGTTGACGTCGATGGTCTTCGCGATCTCGGGTGTCTGCTCGGTTGTCGTGGTCATCGGTTCTACTCCAAAGGTGGTGATGTTCTGGTGGTGAGGACGTGCGCCGGCGACAACCGGCAAACGGTCTACGTGACGACGGTGAGGAAGTTCTGGTCCAATTCCCGGTGGGTGAAGTTGATGCCCCGGGCGGCCTGATCCATGGTCCAGGTGATGGTTCGGAAGTCCTTGCCGGTGCGGTACCCGCCGGAGAACACTTCGTTGCGGTTGCCGGAGGGATCGAAGAAGTAGATCGTCTCGCCGCGGGTGATTCCGTGACGGGCAGGTCCGAAGTCGATGGGAACGTCGTCCATCGAGAAGACGTCGCCGGCGTGCAGCAGGGCCGACCAGTCGGCGATGTGGTACGCGAAGTGGTGCAGTTTGCCGTTTTCGCCTTGAACGAAGGCGATGTCGTGGGGTTGTTCGCCGCAGAACATCCAGGATCCGACGAGTTCGGTGTTGTCTTCGCCTCCGACGAGGCGTTCGGCGGCCTGGAAGTCGAGGGCTTCGGAGAAGAACCGTTCCAGGAGTGCGGGGTCTTCGGTGGTGATGAGGGTGTGGTCGAGGCGGGGTACGCCGATGCCGCGGGTCCCGCCGCGAGGCCACGGGTCCGGGTTCCACAATCCTGTTGCGGTGCCGACGTACTCGATGTCGCTGTAGAGCTCGAGGATGTGTTCGGACGGCAGGGTCACGCGCAGTCCGTCGCCGACGGACTGGTTGTCGCCCTTGCTCATCCGCTCACACGTCGCGCCGAACGCCCGGACCCGGGTCTCGATCTCGGCGAGAGAATCCGCGTCGGAAACCTTGTAGCCGAGTTTGGTCAGACCGACGCCGCCTTCGCTGAGGACGACCGAGTGATGGTCGGCCTCGTCCCAGGACTTGAGGTAGACGGTGCCGTCCTCTTCGTGGACGGCGTCCATTCCGAGGGTGTTGATGTAGTGGTTCTTGGCCTCGGTGAGGTCGGTGACGTTGATGTGGACATAGCCCAGTCGCAACACGGACATGGCGGTACTTCCTTCGATGTGGGTTGAATTGGTTCGCGGCCACGGGTCAGGTGGTGCGCTCCCGGGACCGCCCAAATCCTGCGAGGACGTCGACGAGGCGGTCCCGTTCGCCGAGTTCTATGGTCACGTCTGATTGCGGAAATGCCCTGCAGGGTAGGCACTTCTGCTGCCCGGGCTCGCCGTCGGGTCCGTCGACGACGGTTTCGCTCACCGGTGTGCGGTAGGTGACGGTCCCGTCGACGAGCGCGGCTCTGCAGGCTCCGCAACCGCCGCGTCGGCATTTGTACCGGGACCGGTAGCCCTGACGGCGCAACGCATCGACGATCGTCTCGTCGGCTCGCACGCTGATGCGTATCCCGTCCGGAAACACGGTGACCTGAAACTCACCATTCGGCCGGGGTACCTCGGTGGCGCGAGCGTCGGGGGTGTCACCCATTGGTCCTCCTGAGCTGCCGCCGGTCCCCGTAGCGAGCCGGCACTCGTCCGGGGGCTACTTGCGGCCGAAGACGGACACGTCGTCGTTGCCGATCAGGTCGGGAACGGTCCAACCGTCGAGGTCGTATTCACTCATGAACTGCTCGGCCAAGCCCTTCATCCCCGACACCACCCCGGTCGCCTGCGCACCGAACAGCAGTTCGGCCTTGACGTTCTCGTGGTTGCCGGAGTAGTTGCGCTCGTACAGTTCGTGGCGGCCACCGAACTCGGAGCCGATCGAATCCCACAGCGCCTTCATCACCTTCACGCGTTCGACCGCGGTGATCCCGTCGGAGCCGCGCACGTACTTGTCGAGGAACGGGCGAACTTCGGGGGACTTGAAGTCCTCGGCGGAGGAGGGCAGGTAGATCAGGCCGGACGCGACGTCCTGCTCGATGATCTCCTTGATCCGCGGGTAACCCTGGATCATGAACATCCGGAACGTCAGTCCGTATTCGAGCTTGGGGATGACCGTGTCACCGATCCACTGTTCGGGGTCACGTGCCATGGATTCGGTGAGTGACCAGAACAGGTTTCGCCATCCGATGACCTCACCGACGCGGGTCTGCACGCCGCGGAAACCGCCGGCGCCCGTGCAGTCGAGGGCCTTGAGCAGCAAACCGGCGATGAAGTCGAGCTTCACGGCGAGGCGGGTGCAGCCCTGCAGCATGGCGCGGGGCAGGAACCCGGACTGCGGGAAGAAGGTGTTGATCTTGTCGACGGCGCCGTACATGAAGACGTTCTCCCACGGCACCAGGACCTTGTCGAAGACGAGGATGGCGTCGTTCTCGTCCATCCGGGACGAGAGCGGGTAGTCGAACGGGCTGCCGACGATCGCGGCGTTCTGCGCGTAGGACGTTCGGGAGATCAGCTTGACGCCGGGCGCGCCCATCGGCACGGTGCAGATGAGAGCGAATTCCTTCTTCTTGATCGGCAGACCGTAGTGGGCGATGAAGTTGTAGTTGGTGATCGCCGACCCGGTGGCGACGACCTTCGCGCCGGAGACGACGAGGCCGGCGTCGGTTTCCTTCTCCACCTTCATGAACACGTCACCGACCTCGTCCGGCGGCAACTGGCGGTCGACGGGCGGGTTGATGATCGCGTGGTTCCAGTACAGGACCTTCTCCTGCGATTCCTTGTACCAGCGCTCGGCGTTGTCCTGGAACGGCGAATACAGTTCCTTGTTCGCGTTCAGCGTGCCGAGGAACGACGCCTTGTAGTCGGGCTGCGGCCCATCCAGCCGTACGTCATGCGCGCCCAGGTCGCGATCGCATCTCGATCGGCGAGCACGTCCTCGGTGGACTTGGCAGTGCGGAAGAAGGGCATCGTCACGCCACCGCTGCCGGTGTCGGTAGGTGTCGTCAGGGCGTCGACGTGCTCACCCGTGTGCATCCCGTCGTAGAGGCGGGCGATCATCCGAACCGAGTTGCGGAACGCCGGGTGATTCGTGTGGTCCTTCACCCGTTCCCCGTGCAACCAGATCTCGCGGTCGTCGCTGATCGACTCGATGTACTCGTCGCCGGTCATGGGCTTGGTGGCGTAGATCTGGGGTTGGTTGGCTGCGGCGTTCGCGGCCGGGTTGACCTGTGTGGGGTCGGTGGGGACGGTGGGGACTGTGGTGGTCATGGTGTTCCCTTCGGTAATGCGGATTTTCAGAGGCTGACGGTCGATCGGGCGGATTGCACTGCCCGGTGGTGAAGAGGCGCGAAGGATGTCGTCGCGTCGAACCATCCGTTGTGTGGATCGTCCAGGCATCCCGCCCACGCACTTGCCGCATCGAGCATGCCGAGTCGGTGAAACTTGCTGCGGTAGAACAGCAACGGTTGCTGATCAGTTGTCGTGATGTCGACGATCTCGCCGATGAAGATGATGTGGTCACCGCCGTCGTACTGCGCCCACGGGGTGCAGGAGATCGTGGCCGCCGATCCGCCGAGCAGCGGCGCGGTCGGGCCGTCGGTCCACACCGGGCCCGGCACCTGCTGGCGTCCGGCGAAGTGCATCGCGGTATCGACTTGAGCTTCACCGAGAATGTTCACGGCGAAGGGTTCGTCGCCGAGGTATTGGCACGCCTTCGACTTACGGGTGAGCGTCACCTGGCACAGTGCGGGTTCGAGCGAGACCGACGTAAATGCCGTTACCGTCGCACCGTGGGGTTCACCGTCCGCATTCCTGCATGTGATGACGGTGACTCCACTGGCGAACTGCCCGAAAATGTCACGTAGCTTGCGCGTATCCATTGCGTGGCCCCTTCGCTTCTCGTCTCCCGAGTCGACTTGACGTCGGGGTTGTGAAACCAAGGTATGACCACGGTCACAAGCCGTCGATCCACTCAGCGAAGGGGCTGTCCACACGACGCAACGCGAATTTCGCGGCATCGAGCCGTGAGCATATTAGTGATATAAATCACCAAGGGGGCAAGATCTTGGTGTCCCTGTCGGACGCCTGGAGAGGATGGGACGACTTTCGTGGATACCCCGGACAGCAGCCCCCGCTTCGAGGATTGGCATCACCTCCACGAAGCGGTGGCCGACGCATACTTCCCCCACACGCTCGAGCCGTTGACGGCCGGAGCCGCTGCGGAGGCGTCGATCGGCAGCATCGACCTGGGCGCGTGCCGCATCACTCACATGGCACTCGGCGCGGAGGTCGCCCTCAAGTCGGAGCATCCGGGTGCATACGGCATCAACATCCCGGTCAGCGGTCGACTGGAGACGGTGATCGAGCGCACCGAGGTGGCGTCCGAAGTCGGGCAGGCGACCGCGTGCCCCCCGGGTGTCCGCACTCTCATTCCACACTGGAATCCGTCGTGTCGATTGATCGGATTCAAAATCGACGAACACTATCTGCAGCGCGAGATGGACAGGATCCTCGACCGACCGGGGCGCAGTCTCCCCCTGCAACTCGATCTTCGCGGGGACGCCGGCCGGAGTTGGCTGAAGTTCCTGCGGTCTACCTACGATCTGGTGGCGTCCGACGACGGCCTGCTGCACAACGACTTGATGCGCATCCAGCTGTCCGCGGCCGTCACCACCGGGTTCGTTCTGGCCGCCGTGCCGGACGAGGACCCCGGCAGGAGCGTGTACCGACCCCGCGTCGTGAAGCGGGTGATCGCAGCCATCCACGACGATCCGGCACGGGCTTGGACGCCCGGGGACATGGCTGAAATTGCCGGGGTCAGCGTGCGGAGACTCCAGCAGGCATTCCGGGAGTACGTCGGCGTGACGCCTTTCGCGTATCTGCACGATGCCCGAATGGAACGCGCACACGCCGACCTGGCCGTATCCGTTCCGCCGACAACGGTTCTCGACGTCATCCTTCGGTGGGGATTCACCCATCCGGGGCGCTTCGCGGCGGAGTACCGGCGCAAATACGGTGTACCCCCGTCACACACCCTCACGCGCTGAGAACTGGCGATCCCGGCTTGATCTGGGACTCGAGTACTCTGCTTTGCGTGGCTATTCGACCGATCCTCATCGCCGGCGATTCCAGACTCACCACACCGGCAGTCCCGGTAACCGTGTTCGACGACGATCTCCGCTCCTTCGTCGACGACCTCTACGAGACCAACACCGCAGCTCACGGAGCAGGGCTCGCAGCCAACCAGGTCGGCGATCCGAGAGCGATCTTCGTGTTCGACCTGATCGACGACGGCCGGCGGCACCGCGGTCATGTCGTCAACCCGATGCTCGAAACAGCTCCACTGCCGGAGACGATGCCCGATCCCGACGACCTCGAGGGATGTCTGTCGGTTCCCGGCGAGCGTTTTCCCACGGGCCGGGCGGAGTGGGCGCGGGTGACCGGCGTCGACAGCGCGGGTGAGCCCGTCTCGTTCGAAGGCCTCGGCTACCTCGCCCGCTGCCTGCAACACGAAACGGATCACCTGGCCGGGCATCTGTACCTCGATCGCTTGATCGGCCGCAACCATCGCGCCGCCCGCAAGATGATCAAGCAGCGTGGCTGGTCCGAGCCGGGCAACACCTGGTTGCCCGGCGCGGACCGTAACCCATTCGGCTGGTGAACCACCGGGCAATCCAGAAGACTGGGAACTCACCGCCAGATACGACGATCGGAGGGCCCGCATCTTGCCCGCATCCGTTGGGAGGTGGCTCTCCGAGCGCCGCCGCGCCGGCTTCAGCGCGCTCGTGGCTGTCGTTGCGGCGGCGATACTTCTCGGCTCCCGGGGACTGTCGTCGATCGGCATCACCGACGCGAGCGTTATCGTGATCCTGGTCTATCTCGTGACATATCTCGTGGTCACGGTCGCGGCGTTCTCCCTGGCGCCGGACGCGATAGTGCAGCAGTGGGCAGAACGTGAGAGCCGAGGGACGTTGCTGCAGCGCTATGTCCTGGGCGGTGCTCCCGGGCCGGGGGTGTCCCTCTTCATGGCGGCGATCGCACTCGCGGTCGCGGTGGTGTGGCTGCCGGGCCACGGCGGCGGCGCATTGCCGGACCTGCTCCGGATCGGCATCGCCGTCGTCCTGGTTGTCGTTTCCTGGACCTGTGTGCTGGTGTCGTTCGCGATCACCTTCTACGCGGACAACGTCGTCGAGCAGGGCCAGGGGCTGAATTTTCCCGGCCCGTCGCCCAGGTGGGCCAGTTACGTCTACTTCGCCGTCTCGGTGATGACCACCTTCGGGACGACCGACGTCGACGTGACGTCCGATGCCATGCGCCGGACGGTTGCGGTGAACGCAGTGATCGCGTTCGTCTTCAACACGGTGACAGTCGCGACGGTCGTGTCCGTCCTCGCCGGCGCCTGAGTCACCCCGCTCGCGAAGCACCCTATGGTGCACTGTGCACTGACCTTCGGGCCGATGTGGTGAGTGTTTGCGTAGATCGCTCCCGGGCAGACGGCGCAGCATTGGGACGCTCACCGCATCCGTGAAACGACAGGAATTCAGTCCATGCGTAGCTTCGAATTGATCGACGCCGTCGAACTCGTCGACGGGGTCCTGCAACTGACCGTCGCCAGCGCCGCCGCGGGCACCGCGATGGACGCAGTCCTGATCGGCGCCTGCACCGAGGCCCTGCGCGCACTCGGCACCGATGTGGGCGCCGTTCTCCTGACCGGGTCGGGCCCGAACTTCTGCGCGGGCGGCAACCTCCAGAACTTCTCCGAGGCTGACGACCGCGGCGCCTACCTCCACGAGATGGCCGACGGGTTACACGATTTCGTGCGCGCCCTCGCCGCGAGCCCCGTCCCCGTGGTCGCGGCCGTGCAGGGCTGGGCGGCCGGCGCAGGCATGAGCCTGGTGTGCTCGGCCGACATCGCGATCGGCGGCCCGTCGACGACCATGCGGTCCGCCTATCCCCGCGTCGGGCTCAGCCCCGACGGCGGCATCACCTGGTTGCTGCCCCGCATCGTCGGGGCCGGCCGCGCCCGGGAGATCCTGCTCACCGACACCGTGATCGACGCCGAGGAGGCGGTCCGCCTCGGACTTCTCAGCCGCACCGTCCCCGACGACGAAATCCGCAGCGAGGCCCTACGCGTCGCCCGTAGTTTCGTCGACGGTCCCCGCGCCACCTACGCGTCGATGAGACGGCTACTGGCCCAGTCGTCCGACGCGCCCCTGCACGAACAACTCGACGCTGAACGGGACGGGATCGCCGCCGCCGCGAACAGCAGGACAGGACGGGAAGGCGTCGACGCCTTCGTCGCCAAGCGCAAGCCCGACTTCCGAAGCGTCAACTGACACCGTCGAATGAGCTCGCGCACAACGAGGTAGAAATCACGTCGGTTGCCGCTCCTCCACGACCCAGGCCGCGACCTGGGCCCGCGAGGTGAATCCGAGTTTGGTGAGTATGTGTTCGACATGCCCCTGCGCGGTGCGTTGTGAGATCACGAGCCGGGCGGCGATGGCCTTGTTGGTCAGCCCCTCGGCGATCAGCTCGGCGACCTGTCGTTCACGCTTCGTCAGTTTCACCGATCCGGAGGGTGTGGACTCCTTCTGGGGCCGTTCACCGAGCGCGTACGAGACGGCGGAGTCGAGATCCATCTTCCGGCCTTGTTGCTGTGCGTCCTGGTAGCCCTTCTCGGTGAGCATTCGGCGGACGGCCCGTTCGCACTCGTCGTGATGAACGAGCAGGTCGGGGACGAAAACCGAAGTGCTTCCCACGGCGTGACCGATGGCTTCGGCGGCTCCCATCAAAATGCCGGCGCGCTTGGGATCAGTGCCTCCCGCAATCCAGGCGAGAGCCTCGAGGCTGTTCGCGCAATTGACCGGATCGTCGACGAGTCGGCTGAGCCGCAACCCCTCCTCGAGCAACTCGGTTGCACGACGCCGTTCGCCCTGCCGCCACTGTGCAACCGCCATGACCCACAGGACGTAGGCCCGATACACGGATTCGCCGTGACGATCGGTGATCGAGAGGGCTTCCTCGTAGCATTCGACCGCCCGGCGGGGATCGTCGTCGAGCAGCTCGTAGGTCAGACCGAGCAACGTGAGCGCCTCGACGTGTACGACAAGCTCGCGCTGCGCGTCTCGAAGCACGGTCAGTGCCCGCTCGAAACCGGAGGACGCGCGCACGAGATCACCGTTGAAAAGTCCGAAGATGCCGTCCGCGTGGTCGACGACGGCGTGTGCGACGGGATCGGGGACGTGGTCGGCCAGGCCGTGCGCCTGCTCGACGAGGGCAGCACCTCGCTCATGGTCCCGTTGCTGTTCGGCCATCAGGCAGTCGGCGTAGAGCGCTTTGACCGTCACGAGCGTCGGCGGCAGATTCGGTGACGAGAGGAATCGGTCGAGCCATCGCCGGGTCTCGCTGAGCAGACCGCGGGTACTCCAGAGCAGGGACGCGGCGGTTGCGATCTGCAAACCTCCCTCGACGTCGCCCTCGGCCAGACAGAATTCCATGGCATCCCGCAAATTCGGCTGTTCGCGACTGAACCGGGAGAGCCATTCGATCTGCCGGGGACCGATGAACTCGGTTTCGGCGGTGCGGGCCAACTGGCGATACCAATCCCGGTGCCGACGGCGCAGGTTCGAATAGTCGCCGATCTGCTGAGCCTTCTCCCGGCCGTAGTCGCGGAGCGTCTCGAGCAGCCGGTAGCGCACCGTCACACCCTGGTCCTCCCGGGTCAGGATCGACTTGTCGACGAGTGATGCGACCGCGTCCAGGAGGTCCTGTGCGTCGCTGTCTGCTTCGCATACCTGTTCTGCCGCATCCAGTTCGAAACTTCCCGCGAATACCGACAGCTGTTCCCATGCCCGTTGCTCTCGCGCGGTGCAGAGTTCGTAGCTCCAATCGAGGCACAGCCTCAGCGTCTGCTGGCGCGATGGTGCCCCGCGGCTTCCGCGCGTCAGTAACGCGTAACGGTCGCTCAGCCGTTGCAGGATCTGCTCGGGTGACATCGCCCGCAACCGCGCCGCCGCCAGTTCGATCGGGAGCGGTAGCCCGTCCAGCCGGCGGCAGATTCGGGTCACCGCCGTCTTGTTGGCCTCGGTCAGGACAAAGGCCGGTACCGCGGTGGTGGCACGTTCCGCGAACAGCGACACGGCGTCGTAGCGTGGCAGACCCTGGAGTGACGGCTCGCGATCCGGGTCGGGGACCGTCAGCGGCGGTACGCGCAGCGTCACTTCCCCGCCGATCGTCAGGGGCTCCCGGCTGGTCGCGACAACACGCAGGCCCGGGCTCTGTTGCAGCAGGGTCGTCGTCAGGTCGGCCACGGCATCGACCACTTGCTCGCAATTGTCCATTATCAGCAGGAGTTCCCGCGAAGAGAGGAAGTCCAGCAGGACTTCACGTAGCGACCGAGCCGTCTGGTCCCGCAGGCCGAGCGTGGTGGCCACAACGTCGATCACCAGAGACGGGTCACGTACCTCCCCGAGTTCGACAAGCCATGCCCCGTCGGCGAATTCGCGCTGCATTGCGGTTGCAAGCCGTATCGCCAGACGGGTCTTCCCGACTCCGCCTATTCCGGTCAACGTCAGCAGCCGCGACGATGCCAGTAGACTTTTCGCCTCGGTGAGTTCGTGCCTGCGTCCGACGAAGCTGGTCAACTCCAGAGGGAGATTTCCCGTCCGATGAGCGGAGGGACCGAGGGATGTTCGCCGTGGAGTGTCCGGCGAGTCCGGTGCGGGCGTGTCCGGTGACGCGTGCAGGGCCATGATGTCGACGGGCAGTCCACGACGGAGCTGGACGTCGCGCAGACTCTCACCGAATGCGGCGGCAGAGGATGGGCGGTCCTCTGGCCGGCCCGCCATCGCCTGCTCGATCACGGTGGTGATGTCGTCCGCGATCCCCTGCTCCCGAAGATCCGGTGCCGGCTCGGTGGTGATGCGGACGAACTGGGCGATCAAATGTTCACCGCTGCGCCGCTCGAACGCGGCGTGCCCGGTGACCGCACAGAACAGGGTCGCACCCAGCCCGTAGATATCCGAGGCCGGGCTCGCGGCCGCGCCGCCGAGGACCTCGGGTGCGGTGAACGCGGGCGAACCCGTGACGATGCCCGTCGCGGTTTCGAACCCCCCGGACATGTGGGCGATCCCGAAGTCCGTGAGCGCCGGCTCACCGTATTCGGTGAGAAGGACGTTTGCGGGTTTGACGTCACGGTGGACGATGCCGTGCCGGTGTGCGGTCTCGAGTGCACCAGCGAGCTTGACCCCGAGGTGCAGCACCTCCTCCACCGAGATGGGGCCGTGCCGTCGGATACGAGTATCCAGGGAGCCCTCCGGGTGGTACGGCATCACGAGAAATGGCTGGCCGCTACTCATGATGCCGACCTGGAGCACCGTGACGATGTTCGGGTGGCCGGTCAGACGCCCCATCGCGCGCTGTTCCCGGAAGAATCGTTCCCGGTTCTCCTTCGCAAGATCCGTGGTCAGAACCTTGACTGCGACGGTCCGGTCGAGCGTGGCTTGCGTACACCGGTAGACGGCGCCGAACCCTCCGCGCCCGATCTCCTGAGCGTCGTCGAATCCGTCCGCACTCAACTGCGCGGTGGCCGTCGGGTTCACATCGCGTTGGGTCTCGAACGGATCGTCATCGGCCACGGCTAGGCCGGTTCATCCGAGCCGTTTCGCTGGTTCAGCACCACTTACCTCCCGAGAACGTCTCCTCAGGATATCGCCGACGAGCGGTACCGGCGGGGGCGATTGACGAGGCGGAAGCATCCGGACCGGTTGGTTTACGGGAGGTCGGTAGCGTGCCGGTCGCGAACTCTACTTCACCTGCGCAGGCAATTGCTTGGTGATCAGACGTTCCGCATCCGAGATGATGGCGCCCACGATTTCTTCGCAGCTTGCGACGTCGTCGATCAAGCCCTGGGCGAGGCTCGCCCACCACAGCCCACCGTCGACGTCACCCTTCGCCAGGGCCTCGGTGCGACCGCGCTGCCCTGACGCCAGGTGTGCGATGTCCGCGAACGTGGCACCGGGGCGGCGGGAGATCTCGACGATTTCCTCGGAGACCGCGTTACGGGCAACCCTGGCCGAGTTTCGGAACTCTCGGAAGATGATCTGCGTCGAACGCTCGTCGTTGGCGACGATCTGTTGCTTGATGTTGGCGTGGATCGGCGCCTCCGACGACGCCATGAAACGTGTCCCCATGTTGACAGCCGAGGCTCCCAGGGCCAGGGCAGCCACGAGTCCGGCACCGGTCGCGATGCCGCCCGAGGCGATGATCGGAATGCGCAGCTTGCGAGCGGCTGCGGGAATGAGTACCAACCCCGGTACGTCTTCCTCACCCGGATGACCTGCGCACTCGAACCCGTCGATGCTGACCGCGTCGACGCCGAGGCTTTCCGCCTTCACTGCATGCCGGACCGCGACAGCTTTGTGGATGACCTTGATTCCCGCGGCCTTGAAGGACGGGAGATGCGGTGCCGGGTTGCTGCCGGCGGTCTCGACGATCTTCACTCCCCCGTCGATGATCGCCTGACGGTAGTCCTCGTACGGAACGGGGTTGATCGTCGGGAGGATGGTCAGGTTGACGCCGAACGGTTTGTCGGTGAGTTCACGTGTGCGTACGATCTCGGCGGCGAGCGCGTCCGGTGACGGTTGGGTGAGCGCGGTGAGGAACCCGAGTGCACCCGCGTTGGCGACGGCGGCGATGAGTTCGGCCGTACCGACGCCCGTCATTCCGCCACAGACAATGGGATGTTCGATGCCGAAGGCCTCAGTGAATGGAGTGTTGAACATGTGGGGCGTCTCCGCTCTGTTGCGTCGATTGCAAGGTTTCGAGCCATTCCCTGTCGGCTACGAGATCGCTGCACGTCTCGCCGTCCCGCCACTGCGCCGTTTCGAGCAGGGCACGATGGAATGGAAGCAGCGTCTTCACGCCCTCGATGGCGAAGTCGTCCAGGGCGGCAAGCATTCGCTCGGTCGCCTCGGCGCGATCTTCGCCCCATACAATCACTTTCGCGATCATCGGATCGTAGTACCGCTCGACGACACTGCCCTCGGTCACACCGCTGTCGACCCGGATGTGATGACCGGTCGGCTCATCGTACGTCGTGAGCGAACCCGGATTCGGAAGGAACCCCCGGGAGGCATCTTCGGCGTTGATGCGGCACTCGATGGCGTGACCGGTCAGCTTCACGCCGTCCTGACTGAGACGCAACGGCTCTCCTGCCGCGATGCGCACCTGTTCCTCGATCAGATCCGTGCCCGTGACCATCTCGGTGACACCGTGCTCGACCTGAATTCGGGTATTCATCTCGAGGAAAAAGTACTCGTCACCTGCCAGCAGGCCTTCCACGGTTCCTGCGGACGAGTAGCCGACTGCCTTCGCGGCTTGCACCGCGATGTCGCCGATCCGCTGTCGCATCTCGGGACCGACTGCGGGCGCAGGTGATTCCTCCACGAGCTTCTGGTGGCGACGTTGCACCGAGCAGTCACGCTCGAAGAGGTGAACGACATTCCCGTGCAGGTCCGCCAGAACCTGAATCTCGATGTGGCGGGGATTCTCCAGGTACCTCTCGAGGTAGACGGTCGAATTTCCGAAGAACCGTTCGCCTTCCCCTTTCGCCCCGTCGAATGCCTGCGCCAGATCTTCGGGCCGGAGTGCGACGCGGAAGCCCTTTCCACCACCGCCGCCTGCGGCCTTGACCGCAACCGGATAGCCGATCTCGACGGCCACTTCCCGGGCGCGCTCGAGTGTGCGGACTTCCTCGGTCGTGCCCGGCACGATCGGCACACCGGCATCCGACATCACCTGGCGTGCAGCGATCTTCGACCCCATCTTGTCGATGGCGTCGGCAGAGGGGCCGATGAAGACGAGACCGGCCTTCTCCACTGCGCGGGCGAAATCGGCTGATTCCGAGAGGAACCCGTATCCCGGGTGAATCGCTCCGGCGCCAGCGGCCTTCGCCGCCTCGATGATCACCTCTCCTCGCAGGTAACTCTGGTTCGCGGGGGCCGGCCCTATGTTGACCGCCTCGTCGGCCACCCGCACATGCAGGGCGCCGGCATCCACGTCGGAGTAGACGGCAACGGTCTTGATGCCCATGCGGGAAAGCGTGCGGAAGACCCGCACGGCAATCTCGCCGCGGTTCGCGACCAGCACTTTGTCGAACATCAGCCCACCCGACTCTCGGCGATCTCGACGAGAAGCTGTCCTGCTTCGATCGCGTCTCCCTCGGCGACAGAGAGACTTTCGATGATTCCAGGGCCCTCTGCCTCGACCGGAATCTCCATCTTCATGGATTCGAGGATCATGATGCAATCGCCGGCGGCGACGCTGTCACCCACGGCCATCTCGATCTTCCACACGGAAGCGGACATTTCGGCATTGATCTGGTTCACGGCATTTTCCTGTTCTCTGACGTCTACGGACGAATCGTCCACTGGCGGCGTTGCGGCCCGCGCTTGGATTCGAGGAGGCCGCGGGACGCCTCGACGAACGCACACACGATTTCGCGGGTTTCCCGCGGATCGATCATGTTCTCGACGCCGAATGCTTCGACTGTGGCCCACGGGTCCGACAGTGCGTACATCTTGTCTTCCACGATCCTGCGGTACTCTTCGGGATTCTCCGCAGCGGCGATCTCGCGGGAGTACGCCGCTTCGACACCGCCTTCCACCGGAAGGTCACCCCACTCGGCGCTCGGCCATGCCAATCGAAGGCAGAGCCCGTCGGTCTGCGCGGTCGCCGACACCGCCATTCCGTACGCCTTGCGCACCTGAATCGTGACGACGGGGACCTCGGCTTCGACCAGCGACTGGATCGCTCGCATGCCCCAGCGGACCACACTGCCGCGTTCTGCGTCGGGTCCGACCATGAACCCCGGCACGTCGACGAAGTAGATGACGGGGAGGTGGAAGGTCGAGCAGATGTCCACGAAACGGATCTGCTTCTCCGCTGCCGCGGCATCCAGGGCACCGCCCAGGTGCATCGGATTGCTGGAGATGATGCCGACGGGGGTACCGTCCATCCGCGCGTAGCCGGTGACGATGCCCTTGCCCCAGCCTCCGCCGACCTCGAAGAATGATTCCCGGTCGACGATGGCCTCGATCATCTTCTGTGCCTTGTACGGCCGCCGCCGGTTCTCCGGGATGATCGTGAGCAGTTCGTCGGCGCGTCGGGTGACCGGATCGGAGCGGTCTCCGCGGGGAGGCAGTTCCCAGACGTTCTGCGGCATGTAGCTCAGGAACTTCTGCATCTGCGCGATGGCGTCGGCTTCGTCCTCGGCGAGGTTGTCGATACCGCCGGAGATGCCGGTGTGCACGGCCGACCCGCCCAGCTCGGACTTGCTGAGGTCCTTGCCGAGTGCGCGTTTCACCAGTGGGGGCCCGCCTGCGAACATCGCCGAGTCGCGGGTCATGACGCTGAAGTGACTCAGCACGGTACGTCCCGCGGTGCCTCCCGCCGAGGTGCCGCTGACCATGGTCATCACCGGCACCTCGGCGAGCAGCTCGAAGGATCTCCGCCAACTCAGGGACGACACCAGGTACGAGTGCCCCTTGTCGGCCTGCGCGGCGATGTCGCCGCCGATGCCCTCCATGAACAACACCAGCGGAATCCGGAGTTCGTGTGCGAGGTCCTCGACGAAACCGCCCATTCCGCCCTTCATGCGGTCGAGGTACGTCTGGGGAGCGCCGGCTCGAACCGTGAAGTCCTCACCACCCAGCGACACCGTGCGGCCGCCGAATTGCGCCAGCCCACAGACATAACTGGACGGGATCTTCCCCACCACTTCGCCGGTCGCCGAGTGCTCCTCGAATGCCGTGTACTCGCCGACTTCGTAGAACTCGGTGGCAGCATGCTCGATCCGCTCCCGGATCGTGAGGCGGCCCTGCTCGTGTTGCCGATCGATTCGGCGCTTGCCGCCCAGCTCGCGCGACATCTCGCGGCGACGCTTCAGCTCGGCCAGCGCTCCCTCCCAGTTGAATCCGCTCATTGGGTCACTTCCCGCCTGTTGTGGCTGAACTCTCGCCCAGCCTGTCGAATATTCCGACGCCGCTGACAGCCGTGGAGAGGCGATGCTTTTGGATCACGCCGGTCCCCGGGCTGCGCACGAATACGGTTGCGTCGACCTGTTCGACGAATCGCGGTACCGCGTATCGCGGCAGCCGCTGTTCGCAGTGGTCGAAGAAGCCCGACACATCGAATGCCGCGCCGTCCTCACATGCGACGAGCGCCTTGATCTCGTCCTCTCCACCCAATTGGTCCACCACACCGATCGCGGCGACATCGGCGATACCGGGTGCCTGCCGAAGGACAGCTTCCAGTTCGTAGGCCGAGATGTTCTCGCCGCGCCTGCGGAGCGAGTCGGTCATCCTGCCCTTGAAGAACAGGTAGCCGTCCTCGTCGAGGAATCCCAGGTCACCGGTGTGGTGCCACAGGTCCCGCCATGCCTTCACCGTCGCGTCCGGCCGTCGCCAATAGCCCGACAGTGTCATATTGGGGAACAGTGGGCGGTGGCAGATCTCCCCTGTCTCACCGGGAGGCAATCGGCGGCCGTCCGGTGCGAGAATCGTCACCTCGAACGCTTCGCAGGCGACGCCTGCGCTGCCGCGCCGGTGAACGTCGAGGGTCTCGTGCGTGACGCCGTCGGCCTCGGTCTGGCCGTACATGCTGAGCACGGGGATGCCCAGACGGTCTTCATAGAACTCGTACACCTCCGGCGGTATCGGCGCTCCGAAGACCCGCGTCAACGGGATCTCCTCGAGCGGCGGGGGCTCGACCGTCGCCACCGCCGCCAGCATCGCGCCGACCGCGATCGTCCAATTGCACCCGTACGACCGGACGTCGGGCCAGAACTTGCGGACGCTGAACCTGGGTGGGATGAACAGCGCTGCTTCGGATTCCACGACGGCAGGGAACACGATATGCGCGTCGACGTGGAAGAAGGGCAACGCGAAGTACCCGATGTCGCCGGCGTTCAATCCGGTCATCCGGCGGATGCTCTGCGCGTGGTTGGCGAAATAGCCCAGCGGCAGCATCACTCCCTTCGACGGACCCGTCGTGCCCGACGTGTACAGAATGGTGGCCAGCAGGTCACCCGGCAGGCTCGCCTCGACACGATCGAGTTCCGCGCGATCGACACTGTCAGCCGGTGTGAGCGGATCGGTGGCTTCATGAATCGGTACACCGGTCGAGTGCGCGGAGACTTCGTCCCGAAACTCCTCGTCGGTGAGGATGAGCATCGGATCACTGTCGGTCAAGATGTGGTGGAGCATCGAGCCCTTCAGCTCGAAATTCACCGATACTTCGACCGCTCCGATCCAGTACAACCCGTATTGCCAGGTCAAGCGGTGCACAGAGTTGCGGCCGACAATCGCGACTCGATCACCTGCGCGCACCCCGAACCGGGTGAGCAGATCCGATGCACACTGCCGCGCCCGCGTGGCGAACTCCGCCACGGTGACCGTGCCGTCCGCCGTGATGAGCAGTGCGGCGGACGGCGAGACTGCCTCGGACCGCGTGAGCACTTCGACCGGGCTGCGACGGAGGTAGTCGACCGCCGGGCCCGGGTGGCCGGCCGCATGAGCCGGGTGATGACCGGTGCCCATCAACGGACACTTCCAGGAGTCGGGACGTACGTTGCGCCGCGCGCGATGACCGGGGCCAGCAACTCGTCGGTGACACGTTGATCCGGGTCCGCATTCGCCACCGGAACTCGATCCTGTCCCGGGTATCCGATTGCGGTTCTGACGTCTCTCGACATGTAGTACGTACACAGGAGCAGCATGAATGCGCCCTCGACGACGTCCTGCGGCCATGTCGCCACGGTCTCGGCCGTCACCTCCGGCGCCTGAGACGCCAGCACTGCGATCTCCCGGAATGCCGACGCCAGTTCATCGTTCGCGGCCAGACCGCGACCGAGCAGCGGAAGGTAGTCGGGGAGTTCGGTCATCCGCGGCGATCGGGCGGTACCGGGAAACCACAAGTCGGCGAGCCGGTCGGCACCTGCGCGTTCCTGATCGGTGAGTGGTGATGTCGTCAATGGTGTCGTCATAGCGGAATCCTTTGCTCGGCTGCGTTCTCGACCAGATGCTCGGCTCCGCGCAGCGCGAAGGCGGCGATCGTCGAAGTCGGGTTCACCGCCGATGACGTCGCGAACACGCTGCCGTCGAAGATGTACAGATTGGGGACGTCATGGGACTGCCCGTACCCGTTCACCACCGATGTCGCCGGGTCGTCGCCGCACCGCGCGGTGCCGAGCAGATGCCAGCCCACCTCCGGCATGTAATCGACGCGGTGGGTGAAGACCGCACCCGATTCGAGGTGGACCTCGGTCAGCCGGTCGATATGCCAGTCCAGCGCACGAGCGCTCTCCTCGGACATCTTGTAGCGAAGCTTCGGCGCGGGTATGCCGTCGCTGTCGACGAGGTCCGGGTCGAGTGTCACGGTGTTGTCGAATTCGGGAAGGTCCTCGATCTGTGCCACCCACTCGAACGCCCGGCCGGTGAACCGTTCGGCGAACTCCTGACCTGTCATACCGCTGCGTTCCGACAACGGCAGGCTGTAGATGCGCTGGATCAGCTCGGCCGGCCCCGGGATACCCGCGATCGTCCACTTGGAGCCGCGCCGGAACCCGCGGGTGATGTCGGTCTCGGCGAACTGCATCGACCAGATCGGCTGACCGATCGGCCCCAGCCAACTCTGCAGGTCGTCCTCGTAGCAACCGAGCACTGTCGCGGTCGGATGCATCATCAGGTTGTGCCCGACGTAGCCCGAAGAATTCGCCAGCCCGTCGGGGAAGCGCGACGACGTGGAGAGCTGCAGCAGTCGGGGTGTCCCGACACCGTTCGCGCAGACCACGACCAGTGGCGCCGACGTGTGATGCTCTGCACCGTCACGATCGATCCACGTCGCCCCCGTGGCCAGGCCCTGCGGTGACACCGTGATCTCACGTACCCGCGCCCCGGTGGTCAATTGCACCCCGGCGGCAAGCGCGGCGGGCCACATCGAGACGTCGAACGACGACTTGGCGCCCTCGGGGCACCCGGCCACACACGTCGCCCACCGCGAACACGCCGGGCGGCTGCCGTCGGCCTGCGACAAGATCGCGTGGGTACCGGGCCACCACTGATATCCGAGCTTGTTCATGCCACGGGCCGCGATCTGGCCGATTCGGCCGATCGGCAGTGCGGGTTGTGGCGGCGCCGCGCCCGGTGGATACGCCGTATTGCCCCCGAGACCCGACACGCCGAGCATCTCGTCGATCATCTCGTAGTACGGCTGCAAATCCTCGTAGGTGAGAGGCCAGTCCCCGGCCACACCATCCAGGGACTTCACGCGGAAGTCCGAGGGGATCATTCGCGGCCATTCGGCACCGAACATGACCGTACTGCCGCCGACTCCGTTGAACATGAAGGTATGGATGTCGGAATCGCTGTCGTTGACCGGATAGTCGCTGGGCCCACGCCGGACGTTCGGATTCGGGTTCCAGGGGCCGGCCTGGATGAGCTCGCGCTCGAGCTTGGTGCTGGGATAATCGGCCACATCGGGCCAGTCGCCCTGTTCCAACACTCGGACGCGATAGCCGCTTTCTGCCATAACGCGCGCGGCGACTACTCCCGAGGGACCGGCACCGATGACCAGCGCGTCCAGATCGTCGGGTGCCTGATGACGAGCCGAGGCAGAGTTACTCATGTCAATGTCTTCTCCGTGTAGACGGTGGATTGGGCTGGATGCGCCGGGGCCTTCGCGTCGGATGTGCAGACGGGCTACTCGACCCGTTCGACCGCCGTCGGGCCGGCGACGTCGACGACGTAGGCCTCTGCGCCGCCCCAGTACGTATCGGAGTACGCGGTCAGGTACTTGTCCGGATCGAAAGCCGTTTCCGGAGAATGAACTCCGACGGGAACATCGGACAGCACGAGCACACCCACAACTGCCGGACGTGCAGTCTCCAGGCTCATCGAACCGTCGACCGGGCCACCGGGCAGAACCACGATGCCGGACTGAGCGCCGTCCTTGTCGCCCGTCGCTGCGACGCCGACGAACGCCTTGATCGGATCCCCGATGCGTTCGGTCACGAGCTTCTCCGGATGCGCGCGCAGATCGGCCGCGATCGCCCCGAGCGCCTCGGTCTCACTCAGCTCACCGGCACCGACCCGATCGAGGTACGGAAGCAACAAGCGGTCGGCACCTTCCTCGATGGTTCCGATGTTGATGCAATCCCGCGACGCGACGGTGTGCGGGAGCGTCACCGGCTCGGGGTGACCGATGACCCGGTACAGCCCGGTCTCGCCGTCCGAAGTCGTGACCCGGTATGCCGCGCGCCATGCCGGTTCGTAAGCGGCAGCCCCATTGCGCCACACCGGGATCTCCGCCGCCGCCTGGGCGATCAAATGGGTGAACGCCGCGCGGCCACCCTCGAACGCAGAAGCCATGGAATTGGCGAACTCAGTGGCCTCGTCGAGGTCCTTACCGTCGCCGGGCCGGCCCCAGAAGGTGGTGAGCAGATCGACCGAGTCCAACTGGCGCGCCGCCACGACGGCGAGCAGATTGCTCATACCAGGGCTGATACCCAACCCGACCACCGCCCGCACACCGGCATTGCGCGCCGCTTCGTCCCGCTTCAGAAGTTCGATCGTCGGCGCCGGGTCGTCACAGACGTCGATGTAGTCGACGCCGCACTCGATCGCGGCATCGAGCACGACGGTTCCCCAGCGATCGAACGGACCGGAAGTATTCACCACTACCTGTGCGCCACGTACCGCTCGGCGCAGGGATTCGCCGTCGGCGAGGTCCAGTTCGACGAACTGGAACGAGCCGTCCCGAGGCTTGTTCCGGTCCGCGATGACGATATTCGCGTCGCTCACCTTGGCGAGTTCGCTGACGACCCGGGCACCCACTCGGCCCGCGCCTCCGATGACTACAACGTTCATTCCCACTCCTTGACTTGTATTTGGTGGTGTCGAAATCTATGTGCCGCAACCCATCGCCATGCGGACTGCCAGCTCGCCGTTCCTGGGAGACTGTCGTCGTCATGACCGTGGTCGGAAATCGAGATTCGCCGCACGGTCCGTCGTCGACTGCCGTCAAAAGGCAAAGTTCGCAGATTTCCGTCGAAGGGAGGAGCGAACTTCCTGAATAATCGATATTCAGGAAACTAGCGCCGCAGTGCCCTTGATTTCAAGACCTCCGAAGCCAAATACGCCGATTCGCACAAAGATTGGTGCACTCTGCCCCACACGCCCGAGCCGGCCGCATCATTTTGTCGCCCTCGGAGATCAGGTCGAGGCGCGCAATTTCAGCAACTGCAACGCCGCGGCCACGCTCACCGAGTTCTGATTGAGCGGTTGAGGCAACAGCTCATCGACTCGCGCGAGCCGCCGGTCGATCGTATTGCGGTGGGTAAACAGCTTCTGGGCGGTACTCGACCGGTTGAACCTCTCGTCGATGTAGGTCGAGACCGTGTCCATCAGGAGAGGGTCGGTATCGACGAGGTCCCCCAAGGTGTCCTTGACGAATTGGTCTGCCTGAGCGACATCTGCTGTGAGCAGGTCAACGAGTTGGACATCCTCGTACCGGACCACGGACAGCCTCGACTGCAGACGGGTCAATAGGCGTTGCGCTGCAGCGGCTTCCATATGACTACGACGGAACCCCGCGACGTCGTCTCCTGGGCGGCCGAATGCGACTCGCACCGTGCCGGCGAGCCGACTCAGCTCGGACATCACGTCCGACGGCGCCGGAACTTCTCGCACCGGCATCCACAGCCACAACGCTGCAGTACTGGCGACGACGGTCAGCCTGGTCGTGACCCCGCAGGCCCGCATGGTCTGCTCGGCGGCTTGCTCCAGGTCCGCGGCCACATCCGAATCGGTCCACACGATCGCCGCCACATGGCGCCCCGTCAGCGCATAGCCGAGTTGGGCTTCGGCGCGTGGCCGCACTATTCGAGACCCCTGCAGCAGTAACTCCACTGTTGCATAACGTTGCAGATGCGCACCGCCGGCGAGTTCGTTACGCACTTCGTCGACGTGCGCGGCGACGGCCTCGATCCAGTCATCCGCAAACGTCGTCAACGAATTGGCCGAGACCTCGATCAATTCGGGTAACTCCTGCAGATCCGACGTTTCAGAGAAGCACGCGTTCAACCACCAACGCCAGGTCGTGCGTTGTGTCGCCCGCCATGACGGCAACTCGTCCAGAACAAGGCCGCGCAAGACTACGTCCCGCGCGTAGATCAAGGTCTCGGGACTTGCGTTGTTGGGGACGCGCCGGCCCGGGCTCTGGATGTTCGACCGTAGCCACCGCTTGAGATTGGCAGCGACGAGTCGGCGGTCCGTCTCTGCGAGAACCGGGTCCGCCGCGAACTCCCGATACTGCGGGTCCTGCAAGGATGCGGCGGCGAGCTCGTCCAGCACGCCGTCGCTCAGCGGCAACAGCTTCTCCGCGATATTCCTCATCAGCTCGCAGACCCGATCGGATGGCGCAGGCCACAGTTCGTTTTCCACGGGGTCAGCGAGATTTCAGTGGATCTGCCGATGCCGGCCCCGGCAGATGGCGAAGATTCCGACTATGACGACGACGGCGGCGATCGCAACCCACACGGCGACATCGCCCGGCGCCGGCGGCGGGTTGATGATTCCGTTGACAAACGACCACACCATGGCCGCGCCACCGAGGATGGTGGTCAACCACAGCCCCGGGCGAATCTCTTTCTCCCGAACCGTGATGACAATTGCCGCTACGCAGATCAGCACGTACGGAATGACCCACAGGAACACGAGGAGATTGGCATTGAGCAGGTAAGCCGCGCTGACACTGCCCGCCAGGAACGACAGGCCGACATCGCAGAGGAAGCTGATGCCGACGACTGTGACGATTGCGATGTACGGCGTGTGGTGACGCCAGTGGATGCGTGCGAGCACGGGAGGCAGGATCCCGTCCTCCGCGAGCGTCATGAGGTACCGGGAGCCGTAGTTGACGAACCCGATGAGTGCAGCGAACGATGCCAGTGCGAGAACGAGATCCGTGGCCGAGCCGATCCAGGGACTGAGTCCGGCCTGTGCGGCGAGCGCGGCGGGCGCAGAGACTCCGGCAGCCAATTGCTCACTGGCGGACGCCAACCCCGGCGCCTGCAGGATCGTCGCGATGGGGAGGATGCCGCCCAGTATCACGGGAACCGACATGATGGCGACGGGAATATTCTTGCGCGGGTTGCGAGTTTCCGTCGCCAACGCGGCGCAACTCTCGAAGGCGATGAGGAACGCCGCACCCACCGCGATTCCTTGCAGGGTGTGACCGAAGCTGAAGCCGGAGTAGCTGAACTGCTCCGACCAATGCAGGCCGGTGTGCCGGGCGCTGGCGGCGGTGATCACGAGGACCAGCGGCAGCGCCAGAACGGCCAGTACCACCGCGATGGTCACCGACGTATCGAGACCGCGGAAGGCGATAGCTCCGGCCATGCTGAGGACCAGGCCGAACACCACGACCTGCGGACCGAGGTCCAGTGCCCAGTGGATGCCTCGGGCGCTGAGAAAGCTCCCGATGAAGATGCCACAGATCGAGGCGAACGCGGCCAGACCGACGATGAACCCGGCCAGCATCGCAGCGCCGGCAAGCCATTTGGCCCAGGTCCCGAAGACCTCGCCGACGTAGGAGTAGATCAGTCCTTTGGCAACGTATCTGCGGGCGAACACGATGATTGCGCGGCCGATGAAGATGACCGCAATCGTCGCCAGCAGCGACGATTGCCAACCGGTGATTCCCGCCGAACTGTACGTCACATAGGGGGCCAGAGCGATCGCGACAGCCGGGAAGAACGACGCGAGGGACAGGGCAACCAGAGCTTTCAGGCTCAGATGTCCGGATTCGAGGTGAGGCGACGAATCTGTGGTTTCGGCGTCGCGCCGAGTTGTCGAGGCGTCAGTCATCGGAATCCTTCTTCGTCGGTCCACTCGTAAACTGTTTAACGCCTTCGGGTTCCCCCATCGCATGCATGACGTGCTTGGTCCGGCAGTAGTCGTCCAGCGCGTAAATGGAGTTGTCGCGGCCGTAGCCCGACCGACCGAAACCCACCCAGGGCATCTCGGTTGCGCCGACCAGATGCGAGTTCACCCACACGGTGCCGAAGTCGAGTGCCTCGGTGACGCGCAGTGCCCGGCCCTGGTCCTTGGTCCACACCGAGGAGGCCAGACCGTATTCGACATCGTTGGCCTTGCTGATCGCCTCGGACTCACTGGTGAAGGTTTCCACCGAGATGACCGGTCCGAAGACCTCCTCACGAGCCATCTCTGTTCCCGGCGCGACATTCGTGACGACTGTTGCGGGGTAGAAGAATCCGGGCCCGTCCGGAACTACGCCGCCGGTGGCGACGACGGCGCCGTCCAGGCGCGCCTGTTCGACCATCGAGGCAACGCGGTCACGGCTGGAAGCGCTGATCAGCGGGCCGAGTTGCACGGCATCGGGGCCGCCGGGGTCGCCCATCGTCAACGCGTCCGCCCCGCTCACCAATCGCTGTGTCAGGGCTTCGCTGACACTGCTGTGACAGATGACGCGAGTCGCCGCTCCGCAGTCCTGACCGGCGTTCGTGTAGCCCGCAGCAACGATGGTGTCCGCGGCCGCGTCGAGATCCGCATCGGGGAAGACGACGATCGGTGCCTTGCCGCCCAGTTCCAGGTGCACCCGTTTGATGGTGGCGGCAGCACTCTGCGCGACGAGCTGACCCGATCGGGTGCTGCCGGTGAGCGCCACCATGTCGATATCCGGATGGCGACTGAGGGCGTCCCCGATGTCGCTCCCTCGGCCCAGGACGACGTTCAGCACACCCGGCGGCAGAATCTCCGACGCCAAGTCCACGAGTGCCAGAATGGAAAACGGTGTCAACTGCGACGGCTTGAGGACGAGCGTGTTGCCGCCGGCGAGAATGGGCGCGATCTTCCAGGCCGCCATCATCAGTGGAAAGTTCCACGGAACGATCGCGCCCACCACGCCCACCGGCTCTCGGCGCACATACGACATCGTTCCGGGCGCGTACTGGGCAGTGGCCGGCGCTTGAGCAGTTCGCGCGGCTCCGGCCATGAAGCGCAAGCAATCGGAGACGACGGGGATCTCTTCGACGGCGGCATCGATCGGCTTACCGACATTGATGGATTCCATCGCCGCGAGTACGTCACGGTTCGCGTCGACCACGTCGGCGAGTGCGAACAACACCTCCGCGCGATCGCCGGGCGTACGCCGGCTCCAATCCCCGAACGCAGCGCGGGCGGACTTGACCGCGGCGTCGACATCGGCTGTCGTTCCATTGGGAATGGTGCCCAGCGACGTCCCGGTCGCGGGGTTCAGAACGGTGATTTCGGCGGCGCTTTCGGATGAGACAAAGGCCCCGTTGATGAAGTGGGCTCTGGGAAGACCCGCGAGACGGCTTTGTGCATCGGCGAATACGTCGGTAGTGATCATGATGTCCCTCGAACAATTCTGTTGGTGACGGTGATGTGCAGCGCGAACAGGCGCGCTATCCGGCTAACGCGATACCGACTCTGAGATCGCAGCGATGACGCGCTCGACTGCGGCGCGGCTCGCGGGACTGACACGGGTCCAGGAAATGAACCCGTGCACCAATCCGCCTTCCCGCAACAGCTGCGTCGGAACCCCGCTCTCCCGCAGTCGTTCCGCATACGCGATGCCTTCGTCGCGCAGAGCGTCGAAACCCGCGACGACGACCACCGCCGGCGGCAGGCCGGACAGATGTTCGGCCCGGACCGGGGAGATCCGTGGATCAGCCCTGTCAACTCCGGCCGGCAGGTACTGATCGGTGAACCACGCGATCTGTTTCTCCGTCAGAGCGGGGTTCGTGGCGAATTCCGCGCGCGACGCATGGTCGCCGACCAGATCGGTGACCGGATAGATCAGCACCTGTAGCTGCGGCTGGATGTCCTGTCCTCGAATCTGCTGAGCGAGCACCGCAGTGAGATTGGCCCCCGCGCTGTCACCGGCAATGATGATCGTCCTCGGGTTGTGACCCCATTCCGCTGCGTGTTCGACCGCGAACTTCCAGGCGGTCAACGCGTCGTCGGTGGCAGCCGGGAACGGATGCTCGGGCGCCCGCCGGTACTCGATCGACAGCACGTCGACGTCGGCACCCGAAGCGAGCAGCCTTGCGGGCGAGTCGTAGCTGGCCCTGCTGCCGAGTACGAATCCGCCGCCGTGGAAGAAGACGAGCAGTCCCCGGGAGGTCGCACGCGCGCGGTAGCGGGTTGCCCGAAGTCCACTCGGCAAACTGAGTTCTTCCGCAATCGCGAACGGAGGGAAGTCCTCGGCGAAGATGCGGGCCTGCGCTTCCTCGAGGATGCGCGCGTTCACCGCTGTGCCGTCGCTGTAGTCGTCGGCCATCTCCGTGATTCGCATCAGTGCCGCGATCTCGGGAGCCATCCGGTCGCCCTCGTTGTTGACCGGCACCTTCGCGAGTCGGCCGAGTAGGCCTCGCGGCATCCGGCCGAGAGCCGTGAAGGCGAAGCGCTGTGCGCGCTCGGCGAACGACAGCACGGGCGCGGATACCGGAGCGCCGGAACCGATTGCCGACGTCGTCATCTACTGATCACCTTTCCCGTCACCGCGGACAGAAGCTCCACCGGGGTCTGCCGAGGTCCGGCCGATTGTTCCGGCTGCGGAGTGACCTCATGCCCTCCGGAAGTCCCGAACCGTAGGTTGCCGTCGATCAGGGGTCCCTTGTAGAGCTTCTGGTCGTTCCGGTAGATGGTCTTCAACTGCCACGGCGCCTCGGTCCCCTGCCGGGGAAATTGATCTTCGCCGCGCTGCATGTAGCCGGCCGAGAGATCGAACATCGATTGCGTGGTCATCGAATCATCGGCGACCGGCACCACCGAGTCGTATCCGCGCTCGTCCATGTACTCGAGCAGCGAGGAGAAGTACTTCATCAACAGCCCGATCTTGAGCGTCCACGACGACTTGGTGTAACCCATCGCGAAGGCCCAGTTGGGAACCCCGGACAACAGGCTGCTGCGGTAGGTGACCGTCTTCGACGGGTCAACGGGCTTTCCATCGACGGTTTGCTTGATGCCACCGATGAACCGCATGTTGAGGCCCGTGGCGGTAACGATGACATCGGCGTCGAGTTCGCGCCCCGATTCGAGCAGTATCCCGTTCCTCGTGAAACGCTCGATCCGATCGGTGACGACCGATGCGTCGCCGTCGCGGATGGATTTGAAGAAGTCACCGTCGGGTGCCAGACACAGACGCTGGTCCCAGGGCTCGTACGGCGGATTGAAATGTGTGTCCACGTCGTAGCCGGCGGGGAGTTCTTTGCTGGTGAGATAGCGGACGAGTTTGCGCCCCTGTTTGGGGAAATGTGACAGGAAATTCACGACTGCCCAGTCGATCCACACATTCTTGAATCGCGTCAGGGCATATCCCCGCTTTTCTCCGAACATCTTGGTGAGTCGCAAATTCAATGTATCGACGCGCGGAAGAGTCAAGATGTAACTCGGGGTGCGCTGAAGCATAGTCACATGAGCCGCCGCCTGCGGCCCGGTCGCCATGGCGGGGATGAGCGTGATAGCCGTAGCGCCGCTACCGATTACGACTACTTTCTTACCGGAGTGGTCGTAGTTCTCGGGCCAATGCTGCGGGTGAATGATATCGCCCTCGAAATCTTCGCTTCCGGCGAACGTGGGCGCGTAGCCCTGATCGTAACGGTAATATCCGGTCGCGCTGAACACCCAGCCGGCCTTGATCCGGACGTCTTCGGTCGAGCCGTCCTCGAGGGTCTTTCGAACGCTCAGTGTCCATTCCGCGTCCGCGCTGGACCAGTCGGCAGAAGTCGCCTCGTGCCGGAAGCGGATCAGGCTGCCGATACCGCGTTCCTCGACGGTCTCACGCATGTAGTCCCGAATCATGTGCCCCTCGGAGATCGCCGTCTCGTGGAGCCAGGGCTTGAACTCGTACGCGAACGTATGCAAGTCCGAGTCGGAACGAATGCCCGGATACCTGAACAGGTCCCAGGTTCCGCCGACACTCCCGCGAGCCTCCAGGATGATGACCTTCTTCCCCGGGAATGCCTCCGTGATGTAGCAGGCCGCTCCGACTCCCGAGATGCCGGCGCCAATAATGACGATGTCGCCGTGCTCGGTTGCAGTGGAAACTTTCATAGTCGTTCCGCCTTCCCATGGAACAAAGTGATTGCGGACAACCGTGCAGGTTCAGGTGTGCGCCACACCACACCGGGATGCATCACAATGCAGCGACGTGCGGTGCATGTTGCACACCCGCGCCCTTTTGGTTCGACAGCGATCCGCGATCCGGGCCCATTTCTTCACGGCAGGCCGGGCCGCGGTGCACATTGCACCGTCAATGCACGGATCGTGTGGAGATTTGGTGTAGATCACTGCGGCTACAGGGAGGATGGTGAGACGTGCGCCACATCGAGGGCGACACGATGACGACCCGTGAGCTTCCACCCCGGTCGCACGCCCCCGGTCGCGGCCCCACCCTTCGCAGCCAGTTCTATCAGCAGAGGATCACCAATGACTGACACCGTCTCCGGAACCGCCCTGCGCCGGATTCCCGCCACCGCTCCGATCGAGGACATTCTCGCCGTCTTCCACGAAGACGGCGGGGTCATCATCGGCGGGCTACTCACCGACGAACAGATCGACCGCTTCAATGCCGACATCGAGCCGGACCTGACGGCCATCGAGCCGGGCGGCAAGAGTGACAACGAGTTCATTGCCGAGTTCCATGGCAGGAACACCAAGCGATTGGGCAACCTGGTCACGCGAAGCAAGACTTTCCGTGAAGAAATTATCGACCACGACCTGGTCCATGCCCTCGCCGACGCGGTGTACCTGGAGGAGTCCGGGTCCTACTGGATGACCACCGCTCAGGTGATCGAGATCGGACCGGGAAACCGGCCCCAAACCCTGCACCGCGACCTGGAGAACTGGAACCCCTTCGTCGGAATGGGGCCTGCCGGTCCCGAGGTCATGATCAACTTCCTCATCGCTCTCACGGATTTCACCGAGAAGAACGGCGCGACCCGGGTGATCCCCAAGAGCAACGTATGGGAGGACTTCGAGAACCGCGGAACTCCCGAGGACACCGTCCCCGCAGTCATGAACAGGGGAGACGCCATCTTCTTCAGCGGAAAGACCGTGCACGGCGGCGGCGCGAACGTGACCGACAGCGACTATCGCCGCGCGGTCAGTTTCGCGTTGAACCCCGGATATCTGGTCGGCGAGGAAGCCTATCCGTTCCTGGTCGACCGAGAACTCGTCCGCACCTTGTCCGAGCGTGTGCAGCGCCTCGTCGGCTTCCGCTCGCAGTATCCGACGGGCTCACCCGGCCTGTGGATGGTCGACGCCGGCGAGCTAGCCGACTACCTCGAACTCTGACGGTTCGTCGCCGCCGGCTCGCGGCACAGATCTCATTGCGCCCGGAGCCCGCGGTCGACTGTTGAATCTTCCTACCTCTCAATATCTATCGCGGAGTTGATCGTCCTTGTCGACTGCAATCTCGGTAATCGGACTGGGAAATATGGGGACCACCCTCGCCCGGCTGTTCCTCACCGCCGGATACGAGACCGTGGTGTGGAATCGCACGGCGGCAAAAGCCACCCCGCTGATTCAGCTGGGCGCCGTCGCAGCCTCCGAGGTAACCGCAGCTGTGCGCGACACGGCCCTTCTGTGTTCTGCATCGCGCACTACGGGCAAGTGACCGAACTACTCGATGACATGCCGCCCGACACGATTGCCGGCAAGACTCTCGTGAATCTCACCTGGGGCACCGCCGACGAAGCACGAGCGATGCAGAAGTGGGTAGCCGCCCGTGCGCGCTATCAGGGCGCCGACCCCGGGCTGTCGAATATTCTTGCGTGCGCGGGTGCGATCAAGCGTCCAGCAGAGCCTTCCACGAGGCCGGGCACATCATCCACGAGGATGTCCGAAAGATCGGTCAACCGGGCAACCTCATCGCCGCATTCTGCGACATGGTCGAGCCGGTGGTGGCCTCCGGCGACGGCGACTCGGCAGTCTCCTACGGCGGCGTCCCCAGTAGCGAGATATGGGTCGCGTTCGGGGTGAGCCCCGAACGGTTCTACTCCACCCTGGCGCAAATACTCCGCACCCTGGCTGTGCGTGGACTCCCTCCAGAGCAACGCCAATCGCTTGAACAACTCGTCCTTCGCCACTTTCGATCACCCGCAGCTGGCCAACGCTTCGCGAAGAGAGCAATTCGCTGACGCCCGCGTCAGTGACGAACAGAGGCTTCTCGGCCTCGCTGCACGGGCGGGGCCGTCGTTCCGTCCGGTCCCACATCACCGGCAACGCACGAGAACGCGCAACTTCGTCGGCTGCATCAACCCCGCGCACATGCGACTGGGCACCAACGCCGTCAACCGCACCGAATACCACCTGCGCCGCCGAACCTCGCCAGCCCGAATCCACGGTGCCGAGGACGCGGGTCTGCCCCTGACCCCGTGGTAAATCGGCGCAGAACGCGGCAGTCCGGATAAGAACGCTCGAGTCTGCATGTGTCGGGTGTTGTCGTTTTCCGGCGCGTTCTGAGGCGTAGATGGGAAACTGTGAGTGCTGGGACGAGGCATTTCGCATGCTCGGAGGCGGAGATGTTCGCCTGAGGTTGTAACGCTGCAATCTTCAGAAGCGAGGTCAGAGCAGTGACCGACACGGATTTCGACGACGTGGGCCCCATCGACTACCTGGTCGTGGAGTTTCCGGCCGACCACCCGCCCGACGGCTCGGCTCTTCCCCTTCTGCTCGACCTGGTCAAGGGGAACATCATCCGGGTACTCGACCTGGTGTTCGTCCGGAAAGGCACCGACGGATCGCTCGCCGGGATCGCCGTCGAGGATCTGGGCTTCACCGGGACCTTCGATGTGACGCTGTTCGCCGAGGCCTCGTCGGGCCTGATCGATCGCGACGATCTCGAGCAGGCGGGAGCTGTCCTCGAACCGGGCTGCGCAGGAGCGATCCTCGTGTACGAGAACCGCTGGGCTGCACCGTTCGCCTCCGCGCTCCGCCGAGAAGGCGCCCAACTCGTCGCGTCGGGACGGATACCCGTCCAAGGCCTCCTGGCGGCGCTAGAGTCCCTCGACGACCCCACCCGATAGTGCAAGGAGCGCACCATGCCAGGACTACTCCGCGGAATCGCCCGCACCGCCGTGATCGCCGGAACCGCGACCACCGTCTCCAACCGGGTCTCCCGCCGCCAAGGACAGCGCTGGGCCGCCCAGCAACCGGCGCCGGCCGCGGCACCCCAGCCGCCGCCCGCCCCACCGGCACCGCCGGCCCCGACCGGCGGGCCCGACCGTCTCACGGCATTGAAACAACTCGCTGAACTGCACGACCAGGGCGTCCTCACCGACGACGAGTTCAACGCCGAGAAGGCCCGAATCCTGGCCTCCTGACCGCAGTCACCGAGAAGACGGAGCACCAACCATGGACAGTTTCTGGGACTTCTTCTGGATCGTCGTCGTCACCTTCTTGTTCGTGTCCTACCTGATGGTGCTGTTCCAGATCATCTCCGACCTGTTCCGTGACCACGAGATGTCCGGGTGGCTCAAGGCGCTGTGGCTGCTGTTCTTGTTCCTGATCCCGTTCCTGTCGGCGCTGATCTACCTGATCGTTCGCAACGAGGGCATGACCGAGCGGTCCGGGGCGGCCTTCCGGCAGGTCAAACAGGCCCAGGACACCTATATCCGGGATGTCGCGGGCAAATCCCCGGCCCAGGAGATCGCCGACGCCAAGACCCTGCTCGATTCGGGGGCGATCACACCGCAGGAGTTCGAGACGATCAAGAGCAAGGCACTGACCTAGCAAAAGAACGCGACTACGTGTGCACAGACCATCCCACCGTCCGGCGCTGGACCCCGCGCAGTGGCGTCATGCGTAGCTGGACACGCGGCGCACCGGCACCCTCGTCAGGCGACTGCGGCAGCGGGACGTCCATCTCCGACACCTCCGGGTCACCGGACGAATGCCTTTGGGAAACATGCGATTCCCGCCCGGCTGATCCCGACCCGGCTCGCGGCGAATGATGCGAAGATGAGGCATGCGCCGCCATCGTTGGCCGGCCATTGCGCCGCCTTCCGCCCGGGGCCTTCGCGTGCACGCACCGATGCTGATCACCACCGAGAAGGATCTGACCCTCGAACTGTCCGCGGTCACCGCGTTCGCGTCCGGGTTGCTGCTGCAACTCGCGATGTGTGTCACCGGGATCCGCGCCGACTTCGCCCGCTACGAAACCCGTCCCCTGACCGACCCCCAGGACTGGTCGGCTCGGTGGTCCTACCTGACCGTGCTCGTCCTCGTCGACGACCTCGACGGTCCCGCGGACTCGCTCCACCCGACCGAACCCCGCGACATCGAAGCCGGGCCGTACCGCACAACGCCGCTGTACTGGATCGGCACCTACCCCCGCGCCGGGTCGCTGATCGTCACCACCAGCTGGACAGAGATCGGACTCCACCCCACCTCCCTCACCCTCGAACTCGGCCCCAGCCCGTTCCCCACTACCTCCGAATCCGACGCGGGAAGGTAACAACAACCACATCGACTCCGCGGGAGCACAAATCTGGAACCGTGCTCCGAAAACCCGTTCTACCAGCCCCGGCCGAGCGGACAATAATCGTCATGGACGACAGCGAAGAACACGATATCGACGTCGTCCGAACCCGACTGATCCAGCGCTACCCCGACCTCGCCCCCGCGCTGATCGAGGACCTGATCGAAGCCTCGCTCCGTCGGTTCGACGGATGCCGCATCCGAGACTTCGTCCCCCTCCTGGTCGAACGGGCCGCCGCCCGCACACTCGATGCCACGAACAGCCGTGCACCGGCGCATCCAGAACCGATGCACACCCCTGAACTTCCCACCACCCAGACCGAGTCGGGCGTGCACGCCACGATCAGCAGTCGGGGAATGCGCCGGCTCTTCGTACACCGCTCTCCACGTCTGTCGTGAGCGGTGCCAGCAGACGGCGGGGCCCCGGTGAAGGCCGGGCAGGCTGATCATGAATGTGGGGCCCATGCCGCCACCCTCTCGATCATCGAGGGTTGGCGACGACGAACTCGTATCCGAACCGGCTCGCCCGACCACACACGCAAAAAGGGGCTCTTCCCAGATGAGGGTGTAGGTCGGCCGGGCGCGTCGGTCCGCAGATAGACGTCGAGGTCTCCCGACGATGGA